>NZ_JASCQQ010000032.1:0-170561 GCF_030012485.1 Halomonas rhizosphaerae | reverse complement strand
GACGCCAAGCAATTTGACACCGCCCAGCTTGAGTCCGTTTTCTTCGCCCCGGCGCGGGCTTTCGCCGCCCTCTCCGTCGACTTCACCGAGAAGCTGGTCAATACCCAGCTCGAGGCCACCAAGGTCTATGCCGACATCAACCTGGCGCAGCTGCGCAGCCTGACCGAGGTCAAGGACGCCGAAGGCCTGAAGGGCTATCTGGAAGGCCAGCAGCAGGTGGTCCAGGACCTGACCGAGCGCCTGAAGGGTGATGCCGAGAAGGTGATGGCCCTGCAGCAGGAGTTCGTTCAGGAAAGCCAGAAGCTGACCGAGGGCAGCGTCAAGCAGGCCCAGGAAAGCGCCAAGGAGACCACCGAGACCGCCACCAAGGCCGTCAAGGAAGCCACTCCCAAGGCCAAGTAACTCCTGGCCCGCCGAGCGGGCCGCGATGACGTAATATTACAGGCCGCCGATCCATGATCGGCGGCCTGTTTTCTATGGAGAGGTAGGGTAATGGTGGTAGACCCATTGCCTTGCCGGGAATCTGTATTGACGACGGCGCGATGATCGGGCGGGGAGTGTGGTCACGCGAAATGGAAGAAGCGGGTCACTCTGTACTGAAGCCGACTTCGACCGAGAGGCTTGCCGGATTCGATGGCGACGCCAGCCCCGGGGCGAACTCCACCCCCGACGACGAAGTGCCCTATTTTCGGCCAATGATGTGGTCATCAATCATGGCGGTATCCTCGCGGGCTCACTCCTTGCCTAGACTGGCTTCAACTATCCAGACCTGATCATAGGTGCCGTTGCGGGGACTATTCTGCTTGACGATGCCAGGAGCATTCTTGCTCTCAAGATCATACGTTTCATGTAACGAGGTTTGGGCGGTTAACTGCACGGGGCCCGATATCCCGTTCCGTGGTTTGTCGTCTATACGAAGGTGATCAAAGTCCATTTCTGGCCGACAGGCGGGTATGAGGCTAAACTGGAATGTCGTATACGGCACCTGACGGCCAAAAGTCCCCATGACAACAAAGACAGCCCGTGTGTCTATCCGTGCTATCTAGCCGGCACGATGATTGATCCATATATTTATACCCATTTTATATGGATGTTATCCGTTCAAGTGCGAATGGCACGCGGCATAGCCCGGTTGAATGTGCGGGGCGTTCGAGGAAGTCAATGTGCTGGCTGTCTAATGCCCGTTAGTAACTCGGTAGATGATCGTTAATCCACTTATCGCCAAGGCACGCATAACCGAGGCGCAATATCATGAAAGAAAAGACGCAAATGCCTGATGAGCAAGCTATAGAAGCAGTGATTAAGCGACAGTTTGGCAGCCTAAGCTGGACGCCGGATGCGTCGGCCGACTGGGATGCGTTCAAGTCCGACTTTCTTGCTGGCGCGCCGTTATATCCAGCGAAACGACCTGTGAAGCAGCAGTCCGTCAACGCATTCATGGAACGGCTTTCCGGGCTTGAAGGAACCAAACTTCGCTCATTTCACGAGACGGTTCTGGGCACGGAAGTTCGCGTGTTCGGCAATGTCGCCGTTGCATTAGCTGGCTGCGAAACGGTTGAAAATGAGACTCAGGTAAGCCGGGGAGTGGAGATGCTCTTATTGGTCAAGGATGCTGGCCAATGGAGAATCGCCGGCCAAGCGTGGGATTTGGAATCCGACGAGGTAAAGGTTCCTCCTCATCTGAGCGGTGTAGGCGCGACCTAGTAGCAGCATGTTCCTGCCAACAGCCTTGACTCGGACCGGCTGCTCCGTTGGCCATACGGCCTCTACCGTCTTGTCCAGGGTGCTGCGGTTGCGCTATGAACGCAGTGGCGAAAGCAGATATGCACAGGGGGCACGCGAGTCTAGCGCGATCATTTCCCTCTTGGCTGACCGCCTTGGCGAACCCGGGGAGGGACAAGGGCAATGAAGCTGGTACGGTATGAAGCGCCCCAGTCGGCGGAGATCCAGGCGCTGTTTGTAAGGACCTTTTCCGATTCCGAGGGGCCAGCAGAAGGCGAACTGGTCGGGGGGCTGGTGCGCCAACTGATGGCCGATACCGACCCGCGGGATTTCCTGGGATTCGTGGCCATGGAGAAGGGCCTTATCGTGGGCAGCCTCTTCTTCTCGAGGCTCAGGTTCGATACCCCGGTCGAGGCCTTCCTGCTGTCACCGGTGGCGGTGCAGCCCGATTACCAGGGCCAGGGCATCGGGCAGCGCCTGATACGCTTCGGCCTCGACCGGCTGAAGGAGAGGGGCGTGATGCGGGTCTTCACCTACGGAGATCCGGCGTTCTATTCGCGTGTCGGCTTCAGGCCGATCTCCGAGGAGACGGCGCCGGCGCCCTTCCGGCTGTCCCAGCCGGAAGGCTGGCTCGGCCAGTCGCTGGATGGGCATGAGATGACGGCCCTGGCCGGTGTCCCTGGCGGCGTCACGGCGTTCGACCATCCCGCCTATTGGTAAGGCATATCATGCCGAGGCTTGCCGTCGTTCGGTGAACCCCTGGGGCCCAGCCGAGTCTGCCTCGGTAGGGTACGAAGGAAAGAGCGTTATCCGATGTCCAGTCTGCCACCGCTGAAGGTCTACTACGACGGCATCTGCCCCGGCTGCCGGCGGGATCGTGCCCGGTACGAGCGCTGGGCGGGGGAGGCCGGGCGTCAGGTGGCGTGGTGCGACGTGACCGCGCACCAGACGACGCTGCGCGAGAAGGGCATCGACCCGCAGGCGGCGCTGCTCTCGCTGCATGTGGAAGAGTCGGACGGGCGCATCCAGGAAGGCATCGACGCCTATATCCTGCTGATGCGCCGGGTGCCACGCCTCAAGCCGCTGGCCTGGCTGGTCGGCCTGCCGGGGATCAAGCCGGCGCTGCGCTGGTGCTATGACCGCTGGGTGAGGCAGCGCCTGGCGAGGGAGGGGCGCCTGCCCTGAGCCGGCGGGGGCAACATCCTCCTCGCCGGGGATGGCTCAGCGCTCCTGCCGGGCCGACCAGTGACGCTGCATCTCGAGGAAGGTGAGCGAGGCCGACCAGGTGATCAGCATGAAGCCGATCAGCGCCTCGGTGCCCGTCATGAAGCGGATCGGGCCGGTGGGGAAGAGATCGCCATAGCCCAGGGTGGTGTAGGTGATCGCCGAGAAGTAGACATAGTCGAGGAAGTTGGTTGCCCCGATGCCCGACAGGCCGCCGGCCAGGGGGTGTTCACCGAGCAGGGCCATGGCCACGGCGAAGATCCATATCTCGGTGACGTGGGCGGCGAACAGGCCGAAGGTCAGCTTGAGGAAGCGCCGGCGCAGGGTGCTGCGTGACTGTTCCAGGCGCCGCCACAGCCTCAGCGACACCTCGTAGTGCAGCAGGATGCAGGCCACGACGGCGATCAGGGTGATGGCCACGGCCCAGAGGTGGCCGGCATCCAGGGCAGCATCGAGCACGGGCAGGCTTCCTGTTGTCGGGATGGCGCCAGCCTAGCGCGATCCCGGGGCCGGCGTCACTGGCCCGGCCCTCTCTCGAATGACGCCCCGGCGGGGCGCTGCTAGGATGGGCCATCCGTCACCCGCGTGATGCGTGGCCGGCAGGCCGGCACCCGCCGCAAGGAAGGCAGTCATGACGACGACGCATGCCACTCGGGCGGAAGCCCTGGACGACACCCTCTCGCCGCTCTCGCTCAAGCGGGTCGGCATCGACACCTACCGCGAGAACGTGGCCTACCTGCATCGCGAATGCGATCTCTACCGCGCCGAGGGCTTCCAGGCACTCTCCAAGGTGGAGGTCCGCGCCAATGGCCAGCGCATCCTGGCGAGCCTCAACGTGGTGGACGATGCCGCCATCGTCGACTGCCCGCAGCTCGGGCTTTCCGAGGACGCCTTCGAGGCCCTGGGGGTGGAGGAGGGGCATCCGGTGAGCGTCTCCCAGGCGGAGCCCCCGGCCTCGATTCCCGCCCTGCACCGCAAGCTCGCCGGCGAGCGGCTCTCCCGGGACGACTTCCGGCACATCATCCGCGACATCGCCGAGCTGCGCTATTCCAAGATCGAGCTGACCGCCTTCGTGGTCGCCTGCGACCGCGGCGAGCTCGACCGCGAGGAGGTCTTCTACCTGAGCGATGCCATGTGCCGGGTGGGGCGCCGCCTCGACTGGCACGAGCATCCGGTGGTCGACAAGCACTGCATCGGCGGCATCCCGGGCAACCGCACCTCGATGCTGGTGGTACCCATCGTCGCCGCCCACGGCCTGCTCTGCCCCAAGACCTCCTCGCGGGCCATCACCTCGCCCTCGGGCACCGCCGACACCATGGAGGTGCTGGCCAATGTCGACCTGCCCTTCGACGTGCTCGAAGACATCGTGCGCACCCATCGCGGCTGCCTGGCCTGGGGGGGCACCAGCGAGCTCTCGCCCGCCGACGACGTGCTGATCTCGGTAGAGCGCCCGCTCTCCATCGACTCCCCGGGCCAGATGGTCGCCTCCATCCTCTCCAAGAAGGTGGCCGCCGGTTCCAGCCACCTGCTGCTCGACATCCCCGTGGGCCCCCATGCCAAGGTGCGCTCCATGCCCGAGGCGCGGCAACTGCGCCGGCTCTTCGAGTTCGTGGCCGGGCGCATGGGCCTGACCCTGGACGTGGTGATCACCGACGGCAGCCAGCCGGTGGGGCGCGGCATCGGTCCGGTGCTGGAGGCCCGCGACGTGATGCGCGTGCTCACCAACCACCCCGAGGCGCCCATGGACCTGCGGCAGAAGGCGCTGCGCCTGGCCGGGCGGATGCTGGAGTTCGACCCGGACGTGCGCGGCGGCGCCGGCTTCGGCATCGCCCGGGACATCCTCGACGACGGCCGGGCAGCCGAGAAGATGCAGGCGATCATCGCGGCCCAGGGCGGCAGGCCCTTCGACCCGGACGCCCCCCCGCTGGCCCCCCACAGCTTCGAGGTGCTGGCCGCGGCGGACGGGGTGGTCACCGGCATCGACAACCTCAAGCTGGCGCGCATCGCTCGTCTGGCGGGTGCCCCCAAGGCGGCCGGTGCCGGGGTCGACCTGCTGATGCACATCGGCGACCCGGTGACCCGGGGCCAACCGCTCTATCGTGTCCATGCCGCCTATCGCAACGAGCTGAGCTTCGCCCACCAGTCCACCGAGCGGGATCCCGGCATCGCCATCGGCCGCGCCGAGGAGATCATCCGGCTCAACGTCGAGTTCTGAACAGGGAGGTCCGATGACTCGCGCACTGTTGCATTTCCAGGACGAGATGGCCCCCGCGCGGCGGCTCGCCCAGGCGGCGGGGCTGCCCGCCCACGCCGTCGAGTGCCACCGCTTTCCCGACGAGGAGCTCAAGCTGCGGCTTCCCTTCGCCGAGGCGGGCGCCTTTCCCGAGACCCTGGTGCTCTATCGCAGCCTCGACCGGCCCAACGACAAGCTCGTCGAACTGCTGCTGCTGGCGCGTCACGCCCGCCAGCACGGCGTGACACGCCTGGTGCTGGTGGCGCCCTATCTCGCCTACATGCGCCAGGACATCGCCTTCCACCCCGGCGAGATCGTCAGCCAGACCATCGTCGGCGGCTTCCTTGCCGAGCTGTTCGATGCCGTGATCACCGTGGACCCGCACCTGCACCGCATCGAGCGACTCGACCAGGCGATTCCCCTCGAGCACGCCGTCGCGCTCTCCGGCGCCCCGCGCCTGGCCGAGCTGGTCGCCGAGAAGCGCCACGACCCCCTGCTGCTGGGCCCGGACGAGGAGGCCCTGCAGTGGGTCCGGCAAGCCGCCGAGGTCTCCGGCTTCGATGTCGGCACCTGTCGCAAGACCCGCAACGGCGACCGTAACGTGCGGGTCGAGCTGCCGGACATCGAGGTTGCCGGCCGCCAGGTGGTGCTGATGGACGACGTGGCGAGTTCCGGTCACACCCTTGCCCGTGCCGCCGAGGCGCTGATCGATGCTGGCGCCGTCTCCGTGGACGTGGCGATCACCCATGCGCTGTTCGCCGGCGATGCCCTGGCGGTGATCCAGGCCGCCGGCGTGGGCGAGGTCTGGAGTACCGACTGCATCGCGCATCAGAGCAATGCCACCGCCATGGCCCCGGTGCTGGCCGAGGCGCTCGCCGCCCTCGGCTAGCGTTGCCCCTCAGCCGCAGGGCGGGCCCTGCCCGCCCTGCGGCATGCGTCTCACTCGCTGGGTACGGTCACGTGTCGGCAGGTTCTGGCTTGTCGGCGCCCTGGTGCACCAACGGCCCGGCCTGGTCCAGGCGCGGGTGGTTGTCGCGGAACTCGCGGTGCGGGTCCGACAGGGCGTCCAGGGCCTGCACGGTATGGGTGATGGCATGGATCGCTGCCAGCACGTCCCGGGTGTAGCCGGTCTCGGAGATGGTGTGCATGTTGCGAATCGGGAAGCCGATGGAGGTGGCCACGCAGTCCACGGCGGCGAGCACCCCGGCCATGCCGTCGGTGCCGGTGTCCGGTCCCACGATGTCCCGCTGCACGGGAATGCCCTGTTCCCGGGCGGTGGTCTCGATGATCCGGTTGAGCTGCTCGCTGGCGATGGCGCCCACCGACAGGGTGAACCCCTTGCCCATCTCCAGCGGTTGCATGCGCCGGTCGCCGATGCCGGGGGCGGCCGTATAGTCGTGGTTCACATCCACGGCGATGATGGCGTCGGGCCGCAGCTCACCGGCCAGCACCCGGCTGCCTAGACGGCCGATCTCCTCGTAGCTGGCGATGGCGAACAGCACGCGCACCTGCTCGGTGCCGCCTGCCTCGGCGATCAGCCTCGCCACCTCGGCGGTGACGAAGCAGCCCAGACCGTTGTCCAGGTAGGCGCCATAGAAGGTGTCCGGGCTGAAGCCGTGGCGGATAGCCCGGTCGAGGATGATCGAATCTCCGGGCCGAACGCCCAGGTTTTCCACCTGCTGCTTCTTGTTCTCGCCGTGGATCTGGAGGTCGAGATAGATCTGCTCCTTCTTGATGCCCTTCTCGCCCGAGCGCTGCGCCATGTCGGAGAAGTGGATGGCCCCCAGGGCCTCCACGGTGCCGCCCTCGATGCGCCGGTAGCTTCCGGGCGCCTCGGGGTCCTCGCTGAACAGCGTGACCTCGTGGCCGATCAGCACGCCGGGCAGGAAGGAGTCGGTATTGATCCAGATCTTGCCGTCCTCGCCGATGGAGCGGACCTGCATGCGTATCTTGTCGGCATGGCCGATGATCATCACCTTGAAGAGGTCGTCGCGGCCCGGGTGGGTATCCAGCACTACGCCCGCGTGTCCCATGAACTGCCGCAGCTGCCAGCCTGCGGGAGCGAAGCTCTCGAAGTGGGGCTTGAGGACGCCGTAGGTCATGGCGGCCTCGAGCCCTACCGGGCTGGGTGCGGACAGGATGCGCCGCATCAGGTCGAACTGCGGCGCGGGCATGGGGCTGTTCCAGGGCTTTCGCTTATCGCTCATGTCGTTCTTTCTCGCTCGTTCATGAAGTGGGGAATGGGGCGAGCGCCTCAGCGTCGGCGACGCATCCAGTAGCGCCGGCCCATGGGGCCCGGACGTTCGGTGATCACGGGAGGCACATGGGCGTGGTCCTCGTGGTGATCATGCAGGGGCGGTTGCGGCGGCTCGTCGACGGTCATCAATCGGCGGATGCGCTCCTCCGTCGGCGGGTGGGTGCGCAGCCAGTCGAGCCCCGCGGGCGGATGGCGGCCGAACAGCGTGGCCAGCCAGCGACCATGGTGGCGCTCCAGCACGGCCAGCGCCGAGGCCAGCCCCTCAGGGTCGCCTGTCAGGGATACGGCGTCCAGGTCGGCGGTGTACTCACGGTTGCGGGAGAGGGCCAGCTGGAGCAGGGTGCTCAGGCTGGGCGCGAAGGCCACCACCAGCAGCAGGCCCCAGGGAAGGCGGAGTTCGCCGGCCAGGATCAGGGGCACCATCAGCAGCAGGCTGAGCTGCAGCACCGTGGTCAGCCAGAGGGTCAGGCGGGTCATGGCCGCGGCCATGGACATCACCCGTGTGTCGCCATGGCGCAGGTGACTCACCTCGTGGGCCAGCACACCGGCCAGTTCGCGCAGCGTCAGGGTGCGCAGCAGGCCCTCGGTGACGGCGATGCCGCCGTCGTGCCGGGTGCCGACGGCGAAGGCGTTGAGGTCGGGCGAGGGCGCGTAGAACAGCTGCGGGGGTCGGGTGAGGCCGGCGCGCTTGTAGAGCGTATCGAGCAGTCGGTAGAGCGACGGTGCCTGGTGGCGATCGAGCAGGCCGGCCCCGGCATCGGCGAGGATGTAGCGGGCCGGCACCCAGCTACCGGCGAAGGCCCCGGCCACCACCATCCCCAGGCTCACCACGATCCCGAAACCGCCGGCCAGCAGGTAGCCGGGCACGGCCAGCACCAGGGCCAGGCCGCCCATGATCAGCAGGGTCTGCAGGCTGTTCTTTACCCGGCTGCGCCAGAGTCGTTGTCTCCCGATCGGCATGGCGTCCCTTTGCAGTCGTCAGGCGAGGATGGTCGTCACGGAGGGCGGCTTCCGTGACGCCTCGAAGGCGTGCCGAGGTGTGAAGGGTCGGGGGTCAACCGTGCAGCCGGTGCAGGCTGTCGACCAGTCGCCCGCAGATGGCATCCAGCTTTTCCCCCTGCGTCTCGTCACGCAGCCGGCCGGCCTCGTCGAAGGCCTCCGCGGCCCGCGCCACGGCCAGCTGGTCCGGCAGCACCGTCACGCCGATGTTGGCCAGCAGCTGACGGGCCAGCCCCAGGCTGCGGATGCCGCCCAGTCCGCCGGGCGAGGCGGAGACCACCGCCGCCAGCTTGCCCTGAAACAGCGTCAGGCCGCTCTCGCCCTCGTGGGGCCGGGTCAGCCAGTCCAGGGTGTTCTTGAGCAGCGGGGTGATGAAGCCATTGTACTCCGGCGAGGCGATCAGCAGGCCCTCGTGGTCGGCCAGGCCGCGACGCAGCACGCGGGCGCTCTCGGGCAGGCCCTGCTCGGTCTCCAGGTCGCCGTCATAGAGCGGCATGGGGTGGTCACGCAGGTCGATGAAGGTGGGTCGGCCGCCCAGATGCTTGATGCGCTCGGCGGCCAGGCGCGCCAGTGCCTTGTTGTACGAGCCGGCGCGGCTGCTGCCGGCAAAGACCAGAATACGGGGGTGAGGCTGGCGATCTGTCATGTGGGCTCCTTCGGGGTCCATCGTTCTCCCGGCAGTGACCTATCGATGCTGGCACAGCCTGCCGGGTCGCTGGGTCAGGCGTGGTGGGGCAGGTGGCCGGAGAGCGTCCGGCGAAGCGGCTTTACCGCCAGGCCGGTCAGCACCACGAGTCCCAGCCACTCGACCCAGGCCGGCAGCAGCTCGCCCACCGCCTCGATCTGGCGGGTGATGTCGAGCTGCCACCAGCTCGCCACCGCATCCACGCCCAGCCCCAGCAGCACCGCGCTTGCCAGGATGCCGGCGAGGTAGGCCACCAGGGCCCGGTTGCCCATCTCGCGGCGGAAGACCCCGAGGGTGGCCAGGCTAGTGACCGGCGCGGCGATCAGGAAGACCAGCACGGTGCCGGGCGAGACGCCGGCCAGCAGCAGCCCGGCGGCGATGGGCGTGGCGGCGGTGGCGCACATGTAGAGCGGAATGCCGATCACCGCCATGAGCAGCATGGCCCCCGGGCCGCTGCCGAGTTCGGCCAGCTGCTGCGGCGGTACCAGGGCGATCAGGCCCCCGGCGACCAGCAGGCCCACCAGCAGCCAGAGACTGATATCGTCGAGGATGTCGGTGAAGGCATAGCGCAGTCCGCCGGCCAGCCGACCGGCAAGCCCCTGCGAGGCGGTTTCGGCAGAGGCCTCCCGCGTATCGTCACAGCCGCTGCTGCAGCCGCCCCCGCAGCCTTGCGCGGTGCGGGTCTCGGCGCTGGGTGGCTCGCTCGCCGGAGCGGTACGGCCCACCAGCAGCCCGGTAACGATGGCGGTGAGCACGGCGCTGGTCGCCCGGGCCGCGGCCATGAAGGGACCGAGCAGGGCATAGGTGATGGCCATGGAATCCACGCCGATCCCCGGAGTGCCGATCAGGAAGGCGGTGGCCGGGCCGCGCGAGGCGCCGCCGCGATACATGGCCAGCGCCGTGGGAATCGCCCCGCACGAACAGAGCGGCAAGGGAGCACCGATCACGGCCGCACGGGCAATGCTGCCCAGACCATGGCCGCCGACCCAGCGCTGGAGCAGGGCCTCGGAGACCAGGGCCTTGATCAGCCCGGCCATCACCAGCCCCAGCAGCAGCCAGGGAGCGGCGGAGAGGGCGACGGCCAGGATGGCGTTCAGCAGGGGCATGGAGCACTCCTCGCAGACAATGTTCTATTCTGGGGCCGGCGGTCACCCGTCCGTCAAGCATGGCCGCTCCGGGCGAGCAGGATGCGCCCCTCGTCAGCCCCGGATCTCGGCAATGACCTCGCCGGTCTCCTCGCTCAGTCCCGTCTCCTGGAAGCCGAGGCTGGCGTAGAAGTCCCGGGCGACCTGATTGGTGGATACATAGCAGATCGCGATGCGCTCGAAGGGGCCCTGTGCCCTGATCTCGTCCAGCACGCACTGCATGGCCCGGTACCCGATGCCTCTGCCCTGATGGTGTCTGTCGACCATGAGCCGGAAGATGTTGTAGGCAGGCGGCCGGTCGTCCTGGTCGAAGGATTCGTACATGAGAAAGCCGACCACTTCCCCGCCGCAATAGATGGCACGAGGCCGATAGGTCGGATGCAAGCTCGATTCGGCAATGGAGTACAGGTTGTCAGCGACATAGTCACGCTGTGATGCCGCGACCTCCAGCGCAATGACGGCCTCGAAGTTCTCGCGGGTGACGTCCTTCAGTGCTATGTCCATCGCATGCTCCTCCCGTTGGGGGCATTACCCCGCCGCATGGGGTGAGGCGTCGCGGCCGCTCAGCCAGGGTCCGGTGCAGCGGGCTCCCCGGGGATCGGTATCGTCCGGTGCACCTCACCCAGCCGCGGGCTGCCGACCCGCACGGTCACCTCGCCTTCGCCCAGGATCACCCAGCATACACGGGCCTGGTGGCTGTTGCCTCGGGAGCGCTGGAACCAGGGCATCTGAGCGGCGTCGCCGAGGCCGCGGCCCCAGCCGTCCAGGTGCCCCAGCACCCGGCGGGCCCGGTCGGGTTCGAGCAGCTTGCAGCCCCGGGGGGAGGCCTCGGCCTCCACGCCGCCGTTCCAGGGGCGCTGGCGCGCGGCCTCCACGCCATGGCTCGGCAGGTAGCCGTGGTTGGCCACCGTCACGTCCAGCGCATGGACGCCCTCGGCCAGCGGCGTGCAGTGCACCGCCTCGATCACCAGCCGCGGCATCATCGAGGCGACCTGCAGCCAGTAGGCCGCCAGGCCGTCGCAGATCGCCGGCAGGATCTCCGGCGGCGGGTTCCAGATGCCGAGGCACGCATCCAGGCCGCCGACCTCCACCTCGCCCAGCTGGGGGTGCGTCAGCGGTCGCCAGTCGCCGAACAGCCGCTGGCCATTGCTGACCCGGTCCCATTGGGCCAGCCGCTCCATCTGCTCGCGGTCCAGGGCGGTGTAGTGGTCGATGAAGCGCTCGGGACGGGGCAGGCCGAGGCGCTGGAAGAGGTCCCAGAGCTCGCAGACCTGGGCCAGGCAGCCGCGCTGGTGGTAGGCGAACTCGATGAGGTCGCCATGCAGCGGAGTCTCGGGCTCGTAGCTGAACTCCTCGTAGCTGCTCACGGTGGGGTAGCCGGTGTGCGACTGGGCCCAGGCGGCAAGCTGGCGATAGAGCGCGAGGTCATGCGGGGCCATGCCGCTGTCCGGGGCATCGACCAGCGGGCGGATGAAGACGCCGCCGAAGGTGTGCAGGTTGAGCCAGGCGTAGAGGTTGGGGTGGGCGAGGGCGAAGTCGATCACGGCCCGGGTCTCGGGGGCGTCGCCGGGGTAGTGGCCGGCGCCGACCTGTTCCGGCTCGGGCCGCCAGCCCCAGGGGAAGTTGCGGTTGAAGTCCGGGGTGTCGGCCAGCCAGTCGGGTTCGGGGATCGTCTCGCCGTCCCAGTGCTCGATCATCCCCTCGGGGTAGAGCCGCCAGTAGGGCGGCGGGTCCGCCACGCGGCGCGGCAGCATCAGCCCCGGATGGTCGGGGGAGGCGACGAAATCGCCCGCCTCGTCGAGACAGCGCAGGAAGCGGCAGCGGCCGTCACCGTCCAGGTCCTCGGCGCGCCAGCGGGGCCGCTCGGGGCTGCCGGCGGTGCGCCGTGGGGCGGAGCGCACGAAACCGCCCTGGCGCAGCACCTGTTCGGCGCCGTCCGGCGAGAGGCGCGGGCAGATGTAGAACAGCACCTCGCGCAGCTGTCGGCACTGGTGCTCGGGCCACTCCCCGGGAAGTCGCTCGGGGGCCAGGTGCAGCGCCAGGACCGCTTCCGCCACGGCCAGGGCGACGCTGGAGCCGGCCAGCTCGGTACCGTGCATGTTGCCGTCCACCCAGACGGCGGGACGCCGGCGATCCGGCTCGGGGCCGAGGGCCAGCACCCAGAGGTCGCGTCCCTGAGGGCTGGTGCCGAGACTCTCCAGGCGGGCCAGCTGCGGGTGGTCCCGGGCCCAGGTCTCGAGCTGGCGGGTCAGTGCCTGGTGGTTCAGGTAGCGGTGGCGGAAGGGGCCGTTGAGCGTGTCGTGGGTCATGCCGATGCCTCGCCGTGCCGTGTTGCGCTGTCAGTATGGTGCATCCTTCGGGAAGGGGCGTCGCTGGCGCGTCTTACCCCTCTGGGGCCGGCTGTGCCAAGCTGGAGCCAGGATCAATCATGCATCGACGGGAGGCCCCATGAATGATCGGCGGCGCGAGGCGCTGGAGCACGAGCATCGCCCGGAGGTGATCGAGCGACGGCTGCGTGCCCCCTCCCGGCTCCAGCACCTTCCCGATGCCATCCTGGGCGGCATCGACGGCTGCGTGACCACCTTCGCGGTGGTCTCCGGGGCCTTCGGCGCGGGGTTCTCGTCCACGGTGGCGCTGGTGCTGGGGGTCGCCAACCTGCTCGCCGACGGCTTCAGCATGGCGGTCAGCAACTACGAGGCGATCCAGGCCCAGCGCGATCATGTCGAGGGGGTGCGTCGCACCGAGAACCACCATATCGACGAGGTACCGGAAGGCGAGCGCGAGGAGATTCGCCAGATATTCCAGCGCAAGGGGTTCACGGGCGAGACACTGGAGCGTGTGGTCGAGACCATCTGCAGTGACCGCGAGGTGTGGGTGGAGACCATGGTCTCCGAGGAGCACGGCCTGCAGACCGTGGGGCTGAGCCCGTGGCGCTCGGCGCTGGCCACCTTCATCGCCTTCCTGGTGGTGGGCGCCATGCCGCTGCTGCCCTATGCGATACCGGGGCTGGATACTACCCGGCAGTTCCTGGCGAGCCTGGCGGTGGCCGGATTGATGTTCTTCCTGATCGGCATGGGCAAGAGCCTTGTCTATCATCAGCCGGTACTGAAGGCGGGGCTGAGGACCCTGCTGATCGGCGGGGTCGCGGCCGGGCTGGCCTTCCTCACCGGTCACCTGGCGCAGGCGCTGTTCGGCGTGGGCCTGTAGGTCGCCTTAACGACAGGGTCGCGTCGGCGACGATCCAGCATCCGGGTCAAACGGGGGCTGCGCGGGGGTAAGCGGGATGTGGTTGGCCTCGTGGCTGGCATGCTCGGGCCAGGGCGGCGTAGGCTGGGTGGCACCGTAATGCCAGGGAGACAGCGAATGGACCGCTTCATGCAGGCCGCGCTCGAGGAAGCCCGCCATGGTCTCGAGGAGGGCGGCATCCCCATCGGCTCGGTGCTGGTGCACCGCGGGGTGGTCATCGGCCGCGGCCACAATCGTCGCGTGCAGCTGGGCAGTGCGGTGCTGCACGGCGAGATGGATGCCCTGGAGAACGCCGGGCGCCACCCGGCCGAGACCTACCGCGAAAGCGTCCTCTACACCACCCTCTCGCCCTGTCCGATGTGCAGCGGTGCCATCCTGCTCTATGGCATCCCGAACGTGGTGATCGGCGAGAATCGTACCTTCCTCGGCGAGGAGGCCCTGCTGAGGGAGCGTGGCGTCGAGGTGGAGGTGCTGCAGGATCCCGAGTGCATTGCGCTGATGGAGGGCTTCATTGCCGCCTCGCCCGAGCTGTGGCACGAGGACATCGGCGAGTAGCGCCCACGGCGTCAGACATGACGAGAACCATGCTGATCTGGGTCAAGTCGGCCGGCGAGGGCTGGACTACCTTGATGAGGAGGCGAGCCTCACGAGTCGCTGCAGCCGGCATGGGCTGGGCCGCGATGACTCGTGCTCCCCTGGGCCTCGCCATTCCTGAACTGCATTCGAGGAGTCATCGTCATGGCCAAGAAAGCTTCCAAGGACACCAAGGACGTCCCCGTCTCGAGCGGCAAGTCTGCACCGCAGACAGAGTCCCGGGCGATGAGCCCGTTCCGGGAGTTCGATCGCCTGCTCGATACCTTCTTCGATCGTGGCGGAATGCCGTCGCGCTGGGAGCATCCCCTCTGGCAGCGCTTCGCCGCCTTCGAGAAGGGCATGCCGAAGGTCGATGTCATCGACCGCGATGCCGAGGTGGTGGTCCGTGCCGAGGTTCCGGGCTTCGAGCGCGAGGAGCTCGACGTCTCGGTGACCGACGGCGCGGTGACCATCAAGGGCGACCACCGCGAGGAGAGCAAGGAGGAGGAGGGCGACTACTTCCACTCCGAGATCTCCCGGGGGTCCTTTACCCGGACGGTGGCCCTGCCCAGCGAGATCGATGCCGACAAGGCGGCCGCCAGCTTCAAGAACGGCGTCCTCGAACTGACGCTGCCCAAGCACAAGAAGGCCAATCGCCGCAAGGTCGAGGTCAAGTAACCATCCGGAATGACCGGCATGCCGGGTATCGCGGCGTGCCGGCTTCCCTGGCGTGAGGGAACGAAAATGGACACCACCTGGGTGGTAGTCGCCGACCAGGCACGGGCACGGCTCTTCTCGGCATCCGACCAGAGAGGGTCGCTGCAGGAGGTGGAAGACCTGGCCAATCCCGAGGGTCGCCTGCATGACCGCGACCTGAATGCCGACAGCCCGGGACGTGCCTTCGACTCCATGGGCGAGGGACGCCATGCCATGGGCAAGCACCATTCGCCCAAGGAACAGGAGGCGATCCGCTTCGCCCATGAGGTGGGGGAGCGCCTGGCCGCCGGCCTGCACGACGGCGCCTTCCGGCACCTGATCCTCAGCGCGACGCCGCGCTTCCTGGGGCTGCTGCGCGAGACGCTGCCCGAGGCTGTCGCGAAGTGCATCGTGCTCGAACTGCACAAGGACCTCACGGCACTGAGCCCCGAGGAGATCCGAGCACACCTGCCGGAGAGGCTGCCCCGGGCGCCCCTCGCCTCGGAGGGATAGGGGCGGGTAGTCGGAACGAGGGACGGCGATGGTCGGCGTGACCCTCTGGCTGACCGGGGATGTGATGACCGGACGCGGCATCGACCAGATCCTGCCGCATCCCGGAGATCCCCGAATATTCGAGTCCTGCATGGCCTCGGCCATCGGCTATGTCCGGCTGGCCGAGCGAGTGAACGGCCCGATTCCGCATCCCGTCGACTTCGCCTACGCCTGGGGCGACGCCCTGACGTGGCTCGAGCGCCAGGCTCCCGATCTGCGCCTGATCAATCTGGAAACGGCGGTCACCACCAGCGACGATGCCGAGCCCAAGGGGATCCAGTACCGCATGCATCCCGCCAACCTGCCCGTGCTGGCCGCGGCGGGAGTGGATGCCTGCGTACTGGCCAACAACCATGTGCTGGACTGGGGGCGGCGCGGGCTACGCGAGACCCTTGAGGTACTCGGCAAGGCGGGCTATGTCACGGCAGGTGCCGGCCTTGACCGGCATCAGGCAAGGGGCCCGGCACGCTTCGTGCTCCCCGGCGGGCGCCTGCGGCTGCTGGCCTTCGGGCTTCCCAGCAGCGGCGTGCCGCGAGACTGGGCGGCCGGTGACGCCCGCCCCGGGGTCAATGTACTGACCGACCTCTCGACCGCCACCGTGTCGACCATTGCCGCAGACGTCGCCCGGGGACGCGAACCCCGGGAACTGGCCCTGGTCTCGCTGCACTGGGGCGGCAACTGGGGCTATGCGATACCCGCTGAGCATCGAGAGTTCGCCCACCGGCTGATCGACGAGGCCGGTGTGGACCTGGTCTGGGGCCACTCCTCTCACCATCCGTTGGGCATCGAGGTGTATCGTGGCAGGCTGATCCTCTATGGCTGCGGCGACCTGATCAACGACTACGAGGGCATCGCCGGCCATGAGGCGTTCCGTGACGACCTGGCGCTGCTCTACTTCCCGACCCTCTGCCCGACGGACGGCCGCCTGGAACGGCTGGTCATGGTCCCCCTCCGGCGCCGCCATTTCCGTCTCGATCGAGCCCCTCGCGATGAGGCCGACTGGCTGTGCCGGAGGCTGAACCGCGAGGGGCGGGGCCTCGGCACCCGGGTACGGCACGATGGCCATGACCGACTGGTGCTCGAGTGGCAAGGCGAGCGATGAGCCGTTCAGCTCATGTCGTGCCCTCTTTCCCTTCCTGAGCGGTGTCGGGCGGCGCCCCCGACGCTTCCGGGTCGGTGACGAAGGCACTGCGATGGAAGGCCGCCGCGGCCTCCACTTCGGCAAGGCCGCGCAGGCCGGGTTCCGGTGGCTCATCGCCGGCCAGCACCTGAAGCACCGACCTGACGCCGCGCGCCAGCGATATCAGGTTATAGCCGCCTTCCAGCACGAAGACCAGCCTTCCCCCGCACTGCCGGCGGGCCAGGTTCTGCAGGATGCCGGTCATGGCGGCAAAACCGTCATAGGAGACATTCAGCGCCAGGTCATGGCTGTGGGGATCGAATCCTGTCGAGACCAGGATCAGGTCGGGGCGGAACCACTCGGCCGCCGGTATCAGGATCTCGCGGAAGGCCGTGAGATAGGCGGCGTCGCCGGCATCGGCAGGCAGGGGGACATTGACGATGGTGCCTTCCCCGAGGCCCACCCCGACCTCCTCGAGACTCCCCGTGCCGGGATAGAAGGGAGAGGCACGGTGGATATCGAAGAACAGCACATCCGGGTCGGCCCAGAAGATGTCCTGGGTACCGTTGCCGTGATGGGCATCCCAATCGACGATCATCACCCGCTGACAGCCCAGCGCCGCCTGGGCATGGGCGGCCGCCACGGCCACGTTGTTGAACAAGCAGAAGCCGCGGGCGCGTACCGGTTCGGCATGATGACCGGGGGGCCTTACCAGCGCGAAGCTGCTCTCGGCCCGCCCCTCTACCACCGCCTCGACGGCGGCGATCGCCGTGCCGGCGGCCACCTCGGCGGCATCGACGCTGCCGGGGGAAACGGCCGTGGTATCCACGTCCAGCCAGGCGCTCTTGCCGCGCAGCTGGTAGATGCTGTCCAGGTAGGAGTTGGTATGGACGTGCCCCAGCTGCTCGCGAGTTGCCGGCTTGCCGGCCTCGAAGGTCACCCCGGGGACCGGTTCGAGTTCCAGCAGGTGCCGGATGGCGGAGAGCCGGGCGGGGTGTTCGGGATACTTCCAGGGCACCCCCAGCCCCGACAGCAGTGAGCGGACTCGCTTGTCCATGCGCCCCGGCAGGAAGGGCACCTCGATATCCGGTTCATGGGCCAGCATCCGCTCGTCATAGAAGGCGATCACGCTATTCTGTTCGGCCACTGTAAAGGCTCCATGTTGTGCGCAACATAAGGGCGAGACGAATCATGCCTCTGGCTACAGCATATCAGGGGGCTGGCATCATGGGGGGAGGACGGCCCGTCACATCAGCGCATGGCGTCGAGCAGTCGCTCCACCGCCAGGAACAGCTGGCGGCGCGGCTGGGCGCCCTCGAGCACGCCGGCATGCTCGCCGTCCAGCGAGAAGCGAAGGCCCGGCACGCCGCCGATACCGAGTTGCCGGGCGGTCTGCTGGTCGGCCCGCACCTGCTGGCGGAAATCGCCCTGCGCCAGGGCCTCGCGCAGGGCCTGGCCGTCCAGGTCGAGCGTCTGCGCCACGTGGACGAGTGCCTCGGGGTCGGCCAGGTCGAGGCTCTCCTCGAAGAAGCCGCGAAACAGCGCCGTGCGCATGGCGCTGTCGGCCCCTGGCCGGACGGCGTCCTGCGTCCGGGCCCAGGCACTGGCCTCGTGGGCCAGCCGCGAACGGGGCTGCAGGCGGGGCAGGCGCAGGGTCATGCCGCGCTCCGCGGCCATGGGATAGACGGCACGTTCCCAGGCGTCGTGCAGGTAGTCGCCGTCGGGGTCGAGTGTCGGCTCGGGCTCGGGGCGCAGCTCGAAGGCTCGCCAGCGGATCGCTACGGCCCCGCCGAAGCGCTCGGCCAGGGCGTCGAGTTCCGGGGCTTCCAGGTAGCAGAAGGGACAGACGTAGTCGCTGAAGACATCGAGGGTAATGCGCGGCCGGGTCATCGGTTGCCTCCTGTGGCGATGCGACAGACCCGGGGAGGGTAACAGCGCGTCGCCCGGCAGGACATGGCGGGAGAAGAGGGCGGTCGGTGCGACGTCAGGCGCTGCGGCTAGCCGGTTCGGCGCGGATGTGCAGATGCACGGCGCAGGCGACCCGCAGCAGGGAGGCGAGGTTGGGCACCGCCCCCTTGGTGGCCATCACCTCCCCGTAGAGTTCGCTGATGAACTGTCCGGTAGAGAGTTGCTGGTCGTGGGCCAGGTGATCGAGGATCTCCCAGAACTCGTTCTCGAGCCGCACGCTGGTCACGCTGCCCTGCAGGCGAAGCGAGCGGGTGGTGCATTCGTAGCGTTGAGGATCGGTGGAGGCATAGACGTGGCACATGACATTCACTCCGCAGGGAACAGGGTGCCGGAGCGGTCCCGGCTCGTTCGACCTTGCCTTCTGCGGCCGCCCATGAGCATTAGACCATCGTCGATGTAGTAACCCGCTGTTACCCGTCCAGCCGTGCTTGCGCCTACTCTCCATGGAGGTGGCTGGTCCGCCGGTCCACCCCGACAACAAGAAGCAAGGCGCGGCTCACCTTCCCCGGGTGCTGCGCCCCCCACCCCGGAGAGGTCAGCGATGAGTTCACCCACGATTTCCCGCCGCGTCTTTCTCAAGGCGAGCGGAGGCGTTCTGGCCGGCACCCTGGCCTTCGCCAGTGGCCCCATAGCCCTGCTGGCGCCCTCGCGCAGCTGGGCAATGCCGCTCGACAACCTGGGTTCCCGCCAGGGCGAGGTCCTGCTTGCGGTCACCCGGCAGATCTTTCCCCACCCTGACCTCGAGGATGCCGTCTACGCCCACGTGGTGAAGAGCCTCGACCGCAAGGCCGTCGAGGGGGCGCTCCTCACGACACTCAACGACGGCATCGCCGAGTTGGACAAGTCCGCAGGCGGTGACTGGCTGGCGCTGGACGATGCCGCGCGGCTCGATCACCTCGCTCCCCTGGCCGGCACTCCCTTCTTCGAGGCCATCCGTGGCGATGCCGTGGTCTCGCTCTACGACAACCCCCTGGCCTTCGCCCACTTCGGCTACGAGGGCGCTGAGGGCGACGGCGGCTACCTGACCAAGGGCTTCAACGACCTCACCTGGCTGCCCGACCCGCCCCAGCCCGAGGGTGGCTACCTGCCCTTCGAGGAGCCCACGACCTGACGGGCCCGCCGAGCGACCGACGACCAGAACAACAACGCATGTGGAGACGCCAAGATGGCAATGACCGACAACCAGAAGACCTTTGCCCACGACGACGGCAGCGTCGTCGTGGTAATCGGGTCCGGCGCGGGGGGCGGCACCCTGGCCAACGAGCTGGCCCAGCAGGGCATCAACGTGGTGGTGCTGGAGGCCGGCGCCCTGCATACCACCGCCGACTTCCTGGCCGACGAGTGGGCCTCCTTCGCCCAACTCGCCTGGCTCGACACGCGCACCACCTCGGGCAGCTTCCGCCTGGCCAGGGACTTTCCCAACCTGCCGGCCTGGATCGTCAAGTCGGTGGGCGGCACCACCGTGCACTGGGCGGGGGCCAGCCTGCGCATCCAGCCCCATGAGTTCGCAGCGCTGACGAATTACGGGGAGATCGAGGGTGCCAACCTGCTCGACTGGCCGCTCACCTACGACGATCTGGCCCCCTTCTACGACCGCGCCGAGCGGCGCATGGGTGTCACCCGCACCAACGACAACAAGGGGCTACCCGGCAACAACAACTTCAAGGTGATGTACGCCGGTGCCAAGAACCTCGGCTATTCGTGCAATACCGGCCACATGGCCATCAACAGCGCGCCACGCGACGGGCGCGCCGCCTGCCAGCAGCGCGGCTTCTGCTTCCAGGGCTGCAAGACCGGCGCCAAGTGGTCGACCCTCTACACCGAGCTGCCCGAGGGCATTGCCACCGGCCATCTGGAGCTGCGCCCGGAGTCCCACGTGGCGCGGATCGAGCATGATGACAGCGGCAAGGTCACGGCGGTGGTCTACTTCGATGCCGACGGCAACGAGCAGCGCCAGCAGGCGCGGCTGGTGGCGGTGGCCGGCAACTCCCTGGAGACGCCGCGCCTGCTGCTCAACTCGGCCAGCACGATGTTCCCGGAGGGGCTCGCCAACGGCTCTGGCCAGGTGGGACGCAACTACATGCGTCACATGACCGGCTCGGTCTACGCCACCTTCGACGAGCCCGTGCACATGTACCGCGGCACCACCATGGCCGGCATCGTCTCCGACGAGGCGGGCCACGACCCCACGCGGGGCTTCGTCGGCGGCTACGAGATGGAGACCCTGGCATTGGGCCTGCCCTTCATGGCTGCCTTCCTCGACCCCGGTGCTTGGGGACCGCGCTTCACCGGCGCGCTCGACCAGTACGAGAACATGGCCGGCATGTGGCTGGTGGGCGAGGACCTGCCCCAGAAGAGCAATCGCGTGACCCTCAATCCCGACGTTACCGACCGCTACGGTCTGCCGGTGGCCAACGTCCACTACGATGACCACCCCAACGACATCGCCATGCGCGAGCACGGCTACCGTCAGGGGGCCGAGCTCTACCGCTCGGTGGGGGCCAGGGACATCTACGAGGTGCCGCCGTACCCCTCGACCCATAACCTCGGTACCTGCCGGATGAGCGAGCGCCCCGAGGACGGCGTCTGCAACGGCTACGGCCAGGCTCACGAGATCCCCAACCTGTTCATCTCGGACGGCAGCCAGTTCACCACCTCCGCGGCGGAGAATCCCACCCTGACCATCGTGTCGCTGGCCATCCGCCAGGCCGAGCACATCGGGCAGCTGATGCGGCAGGGTGAGGTCTGACACGCGCCCATGACGCGCCTGGCAGCGCCGGGCGCGTCTCTCTTTCATTCATGGCATCGATCAAGGAGTTGCGACATGAGCTTCGCAGGTGAGCAGTATCCCGGCGTCCAGGCGCCGACCCCCGAGTCCGACGGCTTTCGTCTCAACCACACCATGCTCAGGGTCAAGGACCCCGAGGCATCGCTGGCCTTCTATACCCGGGTGTTCGGCATGCGGGTGCTGCGACGACTCGACTTCGAGGCGATGCAGTTCTCGCTCTACTTCCTGGCGCGGCCGGAAGCCGGCGAGCGCGTTCCCGAGCAGACCGGCGAGCGTACCGTCTGGACCTTCAGCCAGCGCGGCGTGCTGGAACTGACTCACAACTGGGGGACCGAGAGCCAGGAGGGGCGGATCTATCACGACGGCAATGCCGAGCCTCAGGGCTTCGGCCACATCTGCTTCTCGGTGCCGGACCTGGAGGCGGCCGAGGCCTGGTTCGACGCCAACGAGGTCGAGTTCGTCAAGCGCTCGGACCAGGGCAAGATGAAGGATGTGGTCTTCGTCAAGGATATCGACGGCTACTGGATCGAGGTCGTCCAGGCCGACCGGCTCTCCGCCCTGGGCGACTGAGCCCGGCCTACCCGGGGGCGTCGTCGCCGCGTGCCGCCCGCTCCTGGGGCAGCAGGGCGGCATGGATCATTTCATTGATCGGGGTGGGGACGCCGGCCTCGCGACCCAGCCGCACCACGGCGCCGTTCTGGGCGTCCAGTTCGGAGGGACGGCCCGCCATGATGTCGCGCTGCATGGAGGCGGTGCTCTCGGCAGGCAGCGAGTCGATGAACCTCAGGGCCCGCGTCACCGCGTCCTCCGGCAGCGCCACCCCTCGGGCCCGGGCCACCGCCTCGATCTCGGCGAGCAGGCGCTCGGTCAGCGAGCGCGTCTCGGGGAGGGTGCGGGTCACCCCGATGGGCGCCCGGGTGATCGCCCCGATGCCGCTCATCGCGCAGATGAACAGGAACTTGCTCCATACCGCGGCCTGGATGTCATCGGGCATCTCGGCGCTGACGCCCGGGGCGCGGTCCAGCGCGTCCCGCAGGCGCCGGGCGCTGTCTCCCTGTTCGGGATGCCGGGTGCCCAGGCGCACGAATGGCGATACGCCCGCATGACGGATACGGCCCGGGCCCTCGCGCCAGGCGAGTATGCCGCACAGGCCGTCGAGTACCGGCGCCTCGCCGAGCACCTCGGCCAGGACGCCCGCCGCCTCGACGCCATTCTCCAGCGGCAGCACCAGTGTCCGCGGTCCGACCATCGGCCTGATCGCCTCGGCGGCCTCGCGGACTTGCCAGGCCTTCACTGCCACGATCACCGCATCCACGCCCCCCGCCTCAGCGGGGTCGTCGGTGGCCCTGATCGGTTCGACGGTCACGTCGCCCTCGATGCTCGACACCGCGAGGCCATGCTGGCGGATCGCCGCCAGGTGCTCGCCCCTGGCGATGAAGGTGACCTCCTCGCCGCCCTGTGCCAGGCGGGCGCCGAAGTAGCCCCCCACGCCGCCACTGCCCATGATCGCGACCTTCATCCTCTCTCCCCGTGCTGTCGGTGATGGCTCTCCCGAGCATACCGCCATGGGCGCGCCCCGGCGATGGGCGAACTGGAGCGGCGGGGCCGGTCGGTGTAGGCTTGCCGCCCTTGTTCACAGCACAGGACCCGATCATGAGCGATCTGCCCAACTGCCCCGAGTGCGGCTCCGCGTTCACCTACGATGATGGCATCCAGCTTGTCTGCCCGGAGTGCGGCCACGAGTGGTCGAGGGATGCTGGCGCGGAGCCGGCCGGGGACGAGGCGGTGGTCCGCGATGCCAACGGCAACCCCCTGGCCGACGGCGACACCGTCACGGTGATCAAGGACCTCAAGGTCAAGGGCGCCTCGGCGGTGGTGAAGGTCGGGACCAAGGTCAAGAACATCCGCCTGGTCGACGGCGACCACGACATCGACTGCAGGATCGATGGCATCGGGGCCATGAAGCTCAAGTCCGAGTTCGTCAAGAAGGTGTGATACCCTCTCGCCACGACGGGAGGAGCACCCCCATGGCCGAGGATTCATCCCCCAATGCTGCTGCGGCCGCAAACGACGTCTCACTCCGGGACAAGGTCGCGTTCCTGTCGAGTCCCCGGGCCTACCCCGGGTTCGAGGGTGAGGTCGATGTCAGGGAGACCCATATGGCCTGGGTCTTCCTGGCGGGGGCTCGCGTCTACAAGCTCAAGAAGCCCGTCGAGTACACGCATCGTGACTGTCACTTCCTGCGCGACCGCGAGGTGCTCTGTCACGAGGAGGTCCGGCTCAACCGTCGCCTGGCCCCGGAGGTCTACCTCGGGGTGGCAGCCTTGCGGTTCGATCCCGCGGGCAGGTTGGCGCTGGAGGGTGAGGGAACGGTGGTCGACTGGCTGGTCGTGATGAAGCGGCTGCCGGAACACCTCATGCTGGACATGGCGCTGTCCCGGGGCACCGTCACCGGGGCCGGGGTCTCCCGGGTCGCTCAACGGCTCGCTGCCTTCTACCGGGGACTCGCGCCGGTCGAGATGCCGGTAGATACCTACCTGGACCGCTTCCAGCGCGAACTCGACCGCAACCGCGAGGTCATCACGGATACCCGGTTCTCCCCGGCCAACGATGGGGTGGCGGCCATGCTCGACCGTCTCGACCGCCTGCTCGCGGAAGAGCCTGACCTGCTGGGGGATCGCCCGCGCCAGGGGCGGATCATCGAGGGGCACGGCGACCTGCGCCCCGAGCATGTCTGCCTCTCCGAGCCCCCCGTTGTCATCGATTGCCTCGAATTCAGCCGTCCCCTGCGGCTGGTGGACCCCTTCGACGAACTGTGTTTCCTCGGCCTCGAGTGCGAGCGACTCGGGGCCGCCTGGATGCTCGAGCGACTGGTCAGCGAGTGCGCCCGAACGCTCCAGGACCGGCCAGGCAGGCGATTGCTGGCCTTCTATACGGCGTATCGTGCCTGTCTCAGGGCGCGCCTGTCGCTCGCCCACCTGCTCGAGCCGGACCCGCGCACCCCGGAGAAGTGGGAGCCGCAGGCCAGGGAGTACCTGGCGCTGGGACAGCGGGCCTGTCGTGAACTTGATTAGCCAAGGGGCCCATGGATTCCCGGCCACTCGGGCGGGGAAGCGTGCTGCCGTTAGGCTGGGCCCTCGAGCAGTTCGGTGAGCGAGCCATCCTCATGAACGCGACGGATCGCCTCGGCAAAGAGCGGGGCGGCGCTGACCACCTCCAGGTGCTGGCTGGCCACCTCGGCATCGAGGCGAGTCGGCGGGACGGTGTCGGTAACGACAAGCTTCGTCAGCTGCGGGTCGCGGACCACCCGGTCGGCATCGCCGACGAACAGGCCGTGTGCCGCCAGGCCATATACCTCCGTTGCGCCCCGGTCCAGGCAGGCTCGGGCGGCGCGCAGCAGGGTGCCACCCGTGCTGATCAGGTCATCCACGACCAGCACGGTGGCGCCGTCGACCTCGCCGGTCAGCAGGGTGCCGCTGACCCTGCCCTCGCTGCGACGCTTCTCCATGTAAGCCGAGCCGATCTCGCGACCCAGCATGGGCTCGAGCATTTCCCTGAAACCCTGCGCTCGCTTCACGCCGCCCGGGTCCGGAGAGGCCACCACTACCGGTCCGTCGCCGCAGCGCTCCTGCATGTGATCGGCAAACAGGCGACGCGTATCCAGGGTATGGGTGGGGCAGCGGAAGGCGTTCTGGAACGCCGCGGGATTATGCACATCGAGCGCCATGACGGCGTCGATGCCCATGGCCTCCAGCAGCATGGCCAGATAGCGGGACGTGAGCGGGTCGCGGGGCTTGGTCCGCCGGTCCTTGCGTGCATAGGCCATGTAGGGGATCACGGCGGTAACCCGCCGGGCTCCCGCGTCGCGGACGGTGCCCAGGAAGAACAGCAGCCGGCAGAGCCGTTCGTTGACCCCCTGTTCCGGGTCGCCATTGAGGCTCTGCAGGACGTAGACATCCTCGCCACGCACGCTCTCCAGCGGTCGCGCCTTGTGCTCGCCGTCCTCGAAGTCGCGCTCCTCGTGTTCGGCAAGCGAGATGCCAAGCGACTGGGCCACCTTCTCGCCGAAGGGGCGGCTGGCATTGAGGGAGAAGAGTTTCATGCCCTGCAGCATAGACGCTGGGTCCCGCGCCTGACGAGCCCAAGGGCGATCGGGGATCAAGAGCCGGAAGGCACCAGGCAGCTCGGCAGGCTCTCGCGCAGCGAACGGGGCAGGATGCCCAGGTCCTGGAAGCCGCCGAGATCCTCGTCGGCGACGTTGTCCGACTGCATCAGGATCACCTGGTCGCGCGTCAGCGGCGGGCCGGGCAGCCAGGCGGCCAGGGCCGCCATCAGCCGCCAGGCGAGAAAGGGGAGTGGCACCAGCGGCCGCTCGCGCTGCAGGTGGGCGAGCAGTGTCTCGAGGATCTCGCGGTAGCTCAACACCTCGGGACCGCCGAGCTCGAAGAGGCGCCGCTCGGTGGCGGGGTGGCCGATGAGCCGGGCGATGGCCCGCGCCACATCCACCACATGCACCGGCTGGAGCCGGGTCGTGCCGCGACCGAACAGCGGAATCAGCGGTAGCCGGGTGAGGCCCTCCAGTCCGGTGAGAAAGGCATCCCCGGGGCCGAACAGCACGCTGGGCCGCACGATGATCGCCCGGGGCAAGGCCTCCAGCACCGCGTCCTCGCCCCGGGCGCGGGCCCGCACGTAGGCCGAGGCGGAATCGTGGCGGGCGCCGATGCCCGAGACCAGCACCAGCCGCTCGATACCGGCCGCCCGGGTCCGGCTGGCCAGTCGCCCGGCGCCCGTCACATGGATGGCCTCGAAGCTGACATCGCGGGTCTCGACATAGAGGCTGACGGCATTGACCACGGCGCTCGCGCCCGCGAGGGCCGCCTCGATGCTCGCCTCGTCGCACAGGTCGGCGGTGGCGAGCTCCACCGGGTCCCCGTCTTCCAGCCAGGCGGGCAGGGCCGGATGGCGGGCGGCGATACGCACCCCGCGGCCGGCCTCGACCAGTTCCCGCACGATGGCGTCACCGAGAAAGCCGGTGCCGCCGAAGACCGTGACCGGACCCTCGCGCATCATCCCCCTCCACCCTGGCCGCTCAACGGTAGCCGGCCATCAGCTCGCGCACCAGCGGCGTGTCGGCATCGCGGTGGGTGGGCAGCTCGAAGCGGGCCCGGGCGATGGCGGTGCGTGACAGCTCGGCGGTGATCAGCATCTCGCGCTCCTCGGCCTCGGCGAGTAGCTCGCCGCGCGGACCGAGGATACGCGAGCCACCCCAGAAGTGGCTCTGGCCCTCGGGACCGAAGCGGTTGGCCATGATCACCGGCGTGCCGTAGGTCATGGCGTAGAAGCGCACGTTCAGTGCCCAGTTCTGCTCGTTGGAGAAGTCATCGCTGACGATGCCCGAGGCCGAGTTGATCGGTGCGCAGAGTACCGTGGGACGGGGTAGCAGGGCGGCATGGACCAGTGCCGGGTTCCACAGGTCGGCGCAGATCAGTTGGGTGGTCGACCAGCCGGGGCGCACCGGGGTATGGGTGAGCTCGCTGCCGTGGGTGAACCACTTGCCCTCCTCGAGACCGCCGTAGGTGGGCAGGTTCAGCTTGCGGTGCACCGCGGCGATCTCGCCATCCTGAAGGATGGCCAGCGCGTTGTAGTACTCGCCGGGACTCGCTTCCTCGACGAAGCCCACCACCGTCTGCATCTCGCGGCAGGCCAGGGCCAGCTCGCGCAGGCGTGGATCCTCGAGCGGCATCGCCACCTGCATCACCCGGCTGCCCAGCCCGTAGCCGGTCAGCGAGAGTTCGGGGAAGACAAGCAGCTCGACGCCCTGGTCGCAGGCGTCCTGGATGGTGTCGAGATGCTGCGCCAGGTTGGCATCCACCTCGCCGAGGGTGGCGTTGATCTGCGCGGCGCCGACCCGGAGTCTGTCCTGATAGTGCATCTCATCCCCCTGAAAGAGGGAAGGCCGCCCGTGGGCGGCCCTCCTTGCCGTAGGCAATGGCCGGCATTATGCCAGCCATCTCCGGGTGCGTCACAGCAGCTCGTTCTCCTCGAGGAAGGACTGGGCCACGTCCTCGATGTTCTCGCGCTCGACGTCGACCCGGGCGTTGAGCTCGGCCATGGTCTCGTCGTCGAGCAGCGTCGACAGCGCATTCATCTGCTCGGCGAGGTCGGTATTCGCCTCCAGGGTCTCCTGGCGTACCACCGGGGTCAGGGCGTAGGCCGGGAAGTAGCCCTTGTCATCCTCGAGCACACGGAAGTCGAAGGCCGGGATCCGACCATCGGTCGCGAAGACCAGGCCCACCTCGACGTCGCCATCGCGCAGGGCCGGGTAGACCAGGCCGGAATCCATGCGCTTGACGTCGCCACGGCTGACGCGGAAGTCGTAGGCCTGCTGCAGCGGCCGCCAGCCGTCCTCGCGGGCATAGAACTCCGCGTTCAAGGCGAAGGTCAGCTCCTCGCCGTCATTGACCGCCTGGGCCAGGTCGGAGAGCGAGGCGATGCCGCGCTCCTCGGCGTCATCCTCGCGCATCGCCAGGGCGTAGGTGTTGTTGGCCTCGGAGGGCTCAAGCCACACCAGGCCCTTTTCGGCGTCGAGTTCCTTGACCCGCTCATAGGTCTCTTCGGGCCCGAGGCGTTCCGTGACGTCGTTGTAGTTGATCAGCGAGGTGCCGGTGTACTCCCAGTAGAGGTCGATCTGGCCATTCTCCTGGGCCTGGCGCAGCACGGCGGAGCCCATGCCGGAGCGATTCTCCACGTCGTAGCCGAGGCCCTCCAGGTACTGGGTGGTCATGTTGGAGATGATCTGCTGCTCGGTGAAGTTCTTCCCCCCGACGGTGATCTCGGCGGCGCCGGCGGTGGTCATGGCACTGGCCAGGGCCAGGCCGGAGAGGGTGGTGATCAGGCGTTTCATGGGTACTTCTCCTCGTGTGACTTGAAATGGTGTAGCACGTTGCGAACGATCAGGCCCGCGACGGGTTGACGCCTCGCGGCACCATCAGGAAGGCGACGGTGGCGACCAGCGCATCGACGACGATCGCCAGCAGGGCGGTGGGAATGGCACCGGCCAGCATCATCACCGGATCGTACAGGTCGATGCCGGTGAAGATCAGCTCGCCCAGCCCCCCGGCACCGATCAGGAAGGCCAGCGGCACGGTGCCCACGTTGATGGTCAGGGCGGTGCGCATGCCCGCGAAGATCACGTAGAGGGCGTTGGGCAGCTCCACCCGCAGCAGCCGCTGGGTTGACGACATGCCGATGCCGGCGGCGGCCTCCATCAGCGCCGGGTCGACGCCCTTGAGCCCGGCATAGGTGTTGCGGGTGATCGGCAGCAGGGTGGCGACGAACAGCCCGAAGACCGCCGGCACCGTGCCGATGCCCAGGAAGCTCATGGAGAGCGCCAGCACCGCCAGCGTCGGGATGGTGGTGCCGACGTTGAGCACCTGCATCAGCGACTCCGCCCAGCGGGTCATGCTCGGGCGCGACAGCACGATGCCCAGCGGGATGGCCACCAGGATCGCCAGGCCGCCGGAGATCACCGTCAGCCACAGGTGCTGGATGGCCAGGTACTGCACGTCGGGCAGGTACCACAGGAAGTCGTCGATGACCCCGCTCGACTGGCTCCATACCCCGGCGAAGAAGATCGCCACCAGCAGGAGTGCACGCAGGGCCCCTTTCAGGCTCTGGATCGGCATCGGCTCACTCCTTGACGGCGCTGTCGGGGTTCCGGGTGGCGGCCTCGCGGGCGCGGAAGCGTGACCCCAGGTGGTGCGTCATGGCGCGCTGGGTGATCTGGCCGCAGACGCGACCTTCGTCGTCCACGCAGGGCAGCCAGGTGGCGTCCTGGGAAAACATCAGCGAGGCGACCTTGCGCAGGTCGTCCTCCAGGGTCACCGTGGCCGGGACGTTCTCGAAATGGTCGCGACAGTAGCCCTTGGTGGTGCGCGCCTTGGACCTTGTGATCAGGCCCACCGGCTGGCGCTGGTCGTTCACCATCAGGATGGCGTTCTGGTAGCCGTAGTCGTCGATGCGGGCCAGCGCCGTCTCCAGGGTGTCGCCGGGACTCACGGTGGCGATCTCGTCGGAGACGACTTCCTCGACCTTGACCAGGTTGAGGCGCTTGAGCGCGCGGTCCTCGCCGAGGAAGGACTCGACGAAGGCGTTCTTCGGTGCGGCCAGCAGGTCGTCGGGCGAGGAGTGCTGGACCAGCTTGCCCTCGCGGAATATCGCCACCCGGTCGCCCATCTTGATCGCCTCGTCGATGTCGTGGCTGACGAACATGATGGTCTTCTTGAGTTCCTGCTGCATCTTGAGGAACTCGTCCTGGATCACCGCCCGGTTGATGGGGTCGATGGCACCGAAGGGTTCGTCCATCAGCATTACGGGCGGGTCGGCGGCGAGCGCTCGTGCCACGCCGATGCGCTGCTGCTGGCCACCCGACAACTCGCTTGGAAAGCGCTTGAGGAAGGCGTCGGGTTCCATGGAGATCATCGCCATCAGTTCCCGGGCACGCTCCCGGTAGCGCGCCTTGTCCCAGCCAAGCAGCTGGGGCACCACCGTGATGTTCTGCTCGATGGTCATGTTGGGGAAGAGCCCGATCTGCTGGATCACATAGCCGATGTTGCGGCGCAGGTCCTGAGTGTTCATGCCGGTGGTATCTTCGCCGTTGATCAACACCTTGCCGGAGGTCGGCTGAACGATGCGGTTGATCATCTTCAGGGTCGTGGTCTTGCCACAGCCCGAGGGGCCCAGCAGGATGCAGATCTCGCCGCTGGGCACGCTCATGCTGATGTGGTCGGCGGCGACCACGGCGCCCTTGGGCGTGTCGAAGACCTTGGTCAGGTTATCGAGTTGGATCATTCGGGTGTCCTTGTCGTCTCGGTCGTCAGGGGCTCGCCCTCAGGCGGTGGAGGCGTCGAGCTCCATGCCCCTGGGCGTCAGGCGCTTCTGAACGTAGAGCAGGGTGTAGTCGACGATGATCGCCAGCAGGCTCACCGCCACGGCACCGACGATCAGCTGGCGCGGATCGGACTGGGAGATGCCTCGGCTGATGAAGGTGCCGAGGCCCCCGGCGCCGATGTAGGCGGCAATCGCCATCACGCCGATGTTGAGAACGACAGCGGTCCGTACGCCGGCCATAATCACCGGCACCGCCAGGGGGATCTCCACCAGGCGCAGGCGCTGGTTGGGACTCATCCCGATACCCCGGGCCGCCTCGCGCAGCGCCGGGTCGACGTTGTTGATCGCGGTGTAGGTGTTACGAATGATCGGCAGCTGGGAATAGAGCAGCACGGCGATGACCGCTGGCACATAGCCGATGCCCTGGCCGATCAGGGAAAGCACCGGGATCATGATGCCGAACAGCGCGATCGACGGGATGGTGACGATGATCGAGGCGATGTAGAGCACGGTCTGGGCCAGGCGCTCGTTCTTGGTGATGGCAATGCCGATCGGGACCCCGGTGAGGGTGGCGATGCCGACCGCGACGCCCACCAGAGCGATATGCTCCATGGTGCGCGTGGCCAAGAGGTCGATGTTGTCCAGCGCGTACAGAATCAGTTCCAAGCATTCTCTCCTTGCGAGTCCCGTCCCTTGGCAAGCATAGCCGCCGGGCGACGACCCTGTGTTGATGGGGTGTGACGATGTCGCGGGCAGGGGCGAGGGGCGACGAATTGCCCCATGCGAGGCTCCACAGCATAGCAGAGCGTCCTATCTATTTGTTTTTCCGTGAATGAGGATGCGCAATGAGAAGAATTGGCAGTGTTGATGCCTTCCGGGTAGCCGAGCGCATGCGATAGCCCTTCTCCCTGCCTCTTCAAATGATATCGATTATCGTTCTTGTCGGTAACGTCCGTGAACGTGCCGCGATCCGTTCGATTGGGCGGCGGGGCTTCACATCAAAATGATACAGGACTAAAATGGTCCTCAATCGAACATGAGGGGGAGATATCCCCGGGGAGTCAGGCCTTGCTCAAGCTTTCGCGGCTGACCGACTACGCCGCCGTGGTGATGGCGCAGATTGCCCGTCACCCGGAACAGCCCCACGCCGCCGCGGAGCTTGCCGAGGCGGTCCAGCTGCCCCATCCCACGGTCAGCAAGACCCTGAAGATGCTGGTGCGCGCCGGCCTGCTGGAGTCGCGCCGTGGCGCCCAGGGGGGATACTCCCTGGCGCGCCCCGCGTCCCGGATCACCGCCAGCGACATCATTTCCGCCATCGAGGGGCCGGTGGCGATGACCGAGTGCAGCCAGGCCGGCGGCGACTGCGACCTGGCCGCCACCTGCGGGGTCGCGGACAACTGGCAGCGGGTCTCGCTGGCCATCCGTACGCTGCTCGACAGCGTGACCCTGGCCCACCTGGCCGACACCAGCCCGATCAAGCTGCCGGTGCAGCTGCCCATTCAGAGCGTGAGTCTGGCCGCCGAGGCCTGACGCACCCCGAGCACTCACTACCCGAGGCGAGCCTCGCTCGCCGACCCAACCGCCCGGGAGGGGGACACATCATGGCAACTCAGGAAATGGAACAGCTTGTCCGTCGCGAGTACAAGGAAGGCTTCGTGACCGACATCGAGAGCGACACGGTACCGCCCGGCCTGGACGAGAGCACCATTGCCTTCATCTCGAACAAGAAGGGCGAGCCGGAGTGGATGCTGGAGTGGCGCCTCAAGGCCTACCACCAATGGCTGAAGATGACGCCGCCCTCCTGGGCGCACCTGGACTATCCGCCCATCGACTACCAGGCGATCTCCTACTACAGCGCGCCCAAGCGTGACGAGGACCGTCCCCAGAGCCTCGACGAGGTGGACCCCAAGCTGCTCGAGACCTACGAGAAGCTGGGCATTCCCCTGCACGAGCGGGCGGCCCTGGCCGGCGTGGCGGTGGATGCCGTCTTCGACTCCGTCTCGGTGACCACCACCTTCAAGGAGAAGCTTCACGAGGCGGGCGTGATCTTCTGCTCCATCTCCGAGGCGATCCGCGACTACCCGGAACTGGTCAAGCAGTACCTGGGCAGCGTGGTCCCCCAGGGGGACAACTACTTCGCGGCGCTGAACTCGGCGGTGTTCACCGACGGCTCCTTCGTCTTCGTCCCGGAAGGCGTGACCTGCCCCATGGAGCTCTCCACCTACTTCCGCATCAACGCCGCCAACACCGGCCAGTTCGAGCGTACCCTGATCGTCTGCGAGAGCCGTGCGCAGGTCTCCTACCTGGAGGGCTGCACCGCGCCGCAGCGTGACGAGAACCAGCTGCATGCGGCGGTGGTGGAGCTGGTGGCGCTCGAGGATGCCTACATCAAGTACTCCACCGTGCAGAACTGGTACCCCGGCGACGAGGACGGCAAGGGTGGCATCTACAACTTCGTCACCAAGCGGGGCGACTGCCGGGGCGACCGCTCGCGCATCAGCTGGACCCAGGTGGAGACCGGCTCGGCGATCACCTGGAAATACCCCTCCTGCGTGCTGCGCGGCAAGGACAGCATCGGCGAATTCTACTCCGTGGCGGTGACCAACGGCCGCCAGCAGGCCGATACCGGCACCAAGATGATCCATATCGGCGAGGGCACGCGCTCGAGCATCATCTCCAAGGGCATCTCCGCCGGCCGCAGCAACCAGTCCTATCGCGGCCTGGTGAAGGTGGGACCGCGGGCCAGGGGCGCGCGCAACTTCACCCAGTGCGACTCCCTGCTGATCGGCGACCAGTGCGGCGCCCATACCTTTCCCTATCAGGAGATCGGCAACAGCACGGCCACCGTCGAACACGAGGCCACTACCTCCAAGATCGGCGAGGACCAGCTGTTCTACTGCCAGAGCCGCGGCATCTCCGAGGAGGACGCGGTCAGCATGATTGTCAACGGCTTCTGCAAGGACGTCTTCCAGGAACTGCCCATGGAGTTCGCCGTGGAGGCCGAGGCGCTGCTGAACGTTACCCTCGAAGGTGCTGTGGGTTAAGGCGCTACTGCGCTCGGTCACTCGGTGTGGGAGGCCCTCCCCGGCATGCTCATTGAGCAACAGTCAACTCCGCTGCACTCGTCGGGCCTCCGCCTTGATTGACCGTCGCTCATGACGCGCCTCTGGCGCAGTGGAATGCATCATTTTTTCGGGTCGCGGTGGCGGCTCGCCAAAATCGAAAAGGTAGTCAACATGCTCGAAGTCAAGGATCTGCACGTCACGGTCGAGGGTTCCGAGATCCTCAAGGGCCTCACCCTGACCATCAACGCCGGTGAAGTCCACGCCATCATGGGCCCCAACGGGGCCGGCAAGTCGACCCTCTCGGCGGTGATCGCCGGCAAGGACGGCTACGAGGTGACCAAGGGCTCGATCACCTTCGAGGGCCAGGACGTGCTTGAGATGGAGATCGAGGAGCGGGCCCGTGCCGGCCTGCTGCTGGGCTTCCAGTACCCGGTGGAGATCCCCGGGGTGAAGAACATCTACCTGCTCAAGGCGGCGCTGAACGCCCAGCGTGAGGCGCAGGGCCTGGGCGAGATCCCGGCACCGGAGTTCATGAAGCTGATCAAGGAGAAGGTCGCCTCGATGAAGATGGACACCAGCTTCCTGCAGCGTGCCGTCAACGAGGGCTTCTCCGGCGGTGAGAAGAAGCGCAACGAGATCCTGCAGATGCTGGTGCTGCAGCCCAGGCTCGCGATGCTCGACGAGATCGACTCGGGCCTGGACATCGACGCCATGAAGGTGGTCGCCGACGGCGTCAATTCCTTGCGTGCCGAGGACCGGGCCATCCTGCTGGTGACCCACTACCAGCGCCTGCTGGACTACATCGTACCGGATCGCGTGCATGTGCTGGTCGATGGGCGCATCGTCAAGAGCGGCGATGCCGAGCTTGCCCGTGAACTCGAGAGCCGTGGCTATGACTGGGTGCAGGAGGAGACCGCCGCATGAGTGATGCAGTGCAGAGCGACGTGCAACGCTTCCTCGACCGGCTGGACGAGCACCGCGCCGGTCGCGGTGCCGAGCCGACCTGGATCGCCGCCCGGCGCCAGGCGGGGGCCGCGCGCTTCGAGGCGCTGGGCTTTCCCCACCGGCGCATCGAGGAGTGGAAGTACACCGACGTGCGGGCCATCGCCCGCGGCGACTTCCGCCTGGCCACGGAGGCCGACTTCTCCCCGGCCACGGCGGCGCGACTGACCCTGCCCATGGAGGCCCACCGGCTGACCTTCGTCGACGGCGTCTTCGCCCCGGCCTTGTCGAGGCTCGACGACCTGCCCGCTGGCGTGCACCTGGTGCCGCTCTCTCGTGCACTCGAGGAGAACCACGAGGCGGTGGGCGGCCCGCTGGGTCGGCTCACCGGGGTCGAGTTCTCGCCTTTCGCGGCGCTCAATACCGCCTTCATGGACGAGGGCGCCGTGCTTCGCCTGGCGCCGGGCACCGTGGTGGAGAAGCCGATCATCCTGCAGTTCCTCTCCCGTGAGGGCGAGGCGCCGGTGATGAGCCACCCGCGCATCCTGCTCGAGATGGCCGGGCGCAGCCAGGCCACGGTCATCGAGCACCATGTGGGCGAGGAGCAGGCCGCCAACTTCACCAACCTGGTGGAGGAGATCATCCTCGACCGCGGCGCGATCCTCACCCACTTCAAGCTGCAGGAGGCGCCGCTTTCCGACCTGCACGTGGCCAGCATCCACATCGAGCAAGCCCGCGACAGCCGCTACACCTCGTTCAACCTGAACCTGGGCGGCGGCCTGGTGCGCAACGACCTGGTGGCCGAGCTCAACGGCGAGGGGGCCGAGGCCAACTTCAACGGCCTCTTCTACGGCCAGGGTCGCCAGCACGTGGACAACCACACCCTGGTCAACCACAACGCGCCCCACACCTTCTCCCACGAGAACTACAAGGGCATCCTCGACGACCGCGCCCATGGCGTGTTCAACGGCAAGGTGATCGTCAAGCGCGACAGCCAGAAGATCGAGGCCGAGCAGAGCAATGCCAACCTGCTGCTCTCCGACCGCGCCGAGATCGACACCAAGCCTGAGCTCGAGATCTACGCCGATGACGTCAAGTGCGCCCACGGCGCCACTACCGGCCAGCTCGACGAGGAGGCGGTGTTCGCCCTGCGCACCCGCGGCATCGACGAGCAGACGGCCCGCGGCCTGCTGACCCTGGCGTTCGCCGGCGAGGTGCTGGAGCAGGTCGACCTCGACGCCATCTCCGAGCGGGTCGAACTGGCCGTGGCGGGCAAGCTGCCCGAGCGCTTCAACCTGGCCGGCCTGGTGGAAACCGCCGCCGCCCTGAACGAGGAGTGAGCCATGGCCGACTTCAGCGACCTGACGCTGGACGTGGTGAAGGTGCGACGCGACTTCCCGATCCTCGACCGGGAAGTCCACGGCAAGCCGCTGGTCTACCTGGACAACGCCGCCACCAGCCAGACCCCGCGCCAGGTGATCGCGATGTTCGACGACTACTACGGTCGCTACAACGCCAATATCCATCGCGGGCTGCATACTCTGGCCGACGAGGCCACGGCGGCCTTCGAGGGGACCCGGGAGACGGTGCGTGCCTTCCTGAACGCGGACGAGACTCGCGAGATCGTCTTCACCCGCGGCACCACCGAGGCGATCAACCTGGTGGCCAACAGCTGGGGGCGCGTCAATCTCGGCCCCGGTGACGAAGTGCTGATTTCCCGCCTCGAGCACCACTCCAACATCGTGCCCTGGCAGCTGCTGGCCGGCGAATTGGGATTCGCCATCAAGGTGATCCCGGTGGACGAGCGCGGCGTGCTGGACATGGCGGCGTATCGCGACCTTTTCACCGAGCGCACTCGGCTGGTGGCGGTGAACCACATCTCCAATGCCTTCGGCACCATCAACCCGGTTCGCGAGATGGCGCGGGTGGCCCACGAACACGGCGCCCGGATCCTCGTCGACGGCGCCCAGGCCGCCCCCCACCAGGCCATCGACGTGCGTGACATCGATGCCGACTTCTATGCCTTCTCCGGCCACAAGGTCTACGGGCCGACCGGCGTGGGCGTGCTCTACGGCAAGGCCGGGCTGCTCGAGGCGATGCCGCCCTGGCAGGGGGGCGGCGAGATGATCCGCACGGTCTCCTTCGAGACGCCCACTACCTTCGCCGACATCCCCCACAAGTTCGAGGCCGGTACGCCGGCCATCGCCGAGGTGATCGCCCTGGGGCGTGCCCTGCAGTGGGTCCAGGAGATCGGCCTCGAGCTGATCGGTGCCTGGGAGGCCAGGCTGCTCGAGCATGCCACCGAGGGCGTGCAGGGCATCGAGGGGCTGCGCGTTCTGGGGACTGCACCGGACAAGGCGGGCGTATTGTCGTTCGTGGTCGACGGGGCGCACTCCCAGGACATCGGGCTGCTGATCGACCAGCTCGGCGTGGCGATCCGGACCGGCCATCACTGCGCCCAGCCGCTGCTGGCACAGTTCGGGCTGGACGCCACCTGCCGAGCATCCTTCGCCGCCTACAACACGCCCGAGGAGATCGACGTCTTCGTCGAGGGGCTCGAGCGCGTCGTTGGCATGCTGCGCTGAGGCCTATCAAGGAGCGACATGAGCGATATCGAGCAGATTGCCACCCTCCACAAGGGCCAGGAGCTGCCCCTGCAGCGTGACGTGGAGGCGATCTCCATTCCCTTCGGCAAGACCGTGACCCTGCCGGAGGACAGCGTCGTGAACGTGATGCAGGCCAAGGGCAGCACGGTCAGCGTGGGCTTCGAGGGGCGTCTCTACCTGATCGAGGGGGCCAACCTGGATGCCCTGGGCCTCGAGGCGCTGCCTCGGCCGACCCTGCCCGAGGATGCCTCGGAGGAGGAGATCGAGCAGTTCGTGTGGGACCAGCTGCGCACCTGCTTCGACCCCGAGATCCCGGTCAACATCGTCGACCTCGGGCTGGTCTATGGCTGTCGCATCGAGCGGCTGATCACCGGCGAGCGCATCGTCACCATCCGCATGACCCTGACCGCGCCAGGCTGCGGCATGGGCGACGTGATCGCCGCCGATGCCCGCAACAAGATCCTCGGTGCCCCGCAGATCAGCAAGGTCCATACCGAGATCGTCTTCGATCCCCCCTGGAGTCGTGAGATGATGAGCGACGAGGCCAAGCTGGAACTCGGGATGTTCTAGCGCCTGCTCCGGGGAGCGCGATGCACCGGCCATTCTGGAAGGTCTTCAAGGCGGTATTGATGTCGCTGGGAGCGCTTGCGCTCCTGGCGACATTGCTGTTCGCGCTGGCCAACTTCTATGTGCTGGGCCGTACCCAGGGGAAGATCGAGGACGAGTTGTCGCAGTGCGGCAGCGAGCCCGTGGGCATCGTCTTCGGGACCTCCCACTGGACACGCAGCGGGACGCGCAATCCGCACTTCGAGGGGCGCATGGGCGCCGCCGCCCACCTGATCCATCTCGGGCGGGTCGACCACCTGCTGATCTCCGGCGACAACAGCACCCGCTACTACAACGAGCCGGTGACCATGTGGCGAGACCTGCGGGGGCGAGACGTGCGCGACGAGGACATGACCCTGGACTATGCCGGCTTCAGCACCTTCGACACCCTGGCCAGGGCGCGTGATGTCTTCGGCGTGGAGCGGGCGCTGCTGGTCACCCAGGCGTGGCACCTGCCGCGGGCGCTGTTCATCGGCGAGGCTCTGGGGCTCGAGGTGAGGGGCTGCGCGGCGCCCGAACGCGCCGTGACCGGGCTCTGGCGGCTCAAGCTTCGCGAATGGGTGGCGCGAGTGGCCACCTTGGGGGATCTCTACCTGTGGGAGCGCGAACCGCACTTCCTGGGGCCGCTCGAACCCTTGCAGATCATGCCCCGGGAACGTGACCGTCTGCTGCTCCCGCCGGGGGTGATCAACGCTTCTGACGCTGCTTCTGAAGACGATACAGCTCGCGGATCAGCGCCCGACAGCCCTTCCAGCACTCCTCGATGACCGGCTCCATCGGCTCGGGCAGGGGGTGGGTGAACAGCGTCGAGAGCGCCTGCATCAGCACCCGCTCCTGTTCCAGCAACTCGCCGATCACCACCTGGCTCTCATTGCCGACGAAGCTCTTCAGCCGGCTCCACAGCCACATGTAGTCGTCGCGCTCGACATCGGCATCGCGGGGCAGCAGGTTGAGATGCTTGCGTGACAGCTCCTGGAGCTCGTGCATCGACTTCGCCCGCGCCTCGTAGTGGGGCTTCAGGCTGTCGCGCAGCGAGGGACGCAGGCGCTCCAGATTGTCCTGAAAGTAGTCGATGCTGTCGGCCATCGCCTCGAGGGCACTGTCCATCGCCACCTGGCGATTGTCGAGAAACATGAGCGGTCACCTCCTCCGGTGACGCAGATTGTGGGGCTGTCGCCTCCCATTTGCCACCCCCGGGGATCAATAAATTGCCGGTTCCCCGTTAGCCTTTGGGCTGAAAATTCAGCCCTTGGGGCGGGGTGGGACCTTGTGTCGCGGGGCGGCATTCTTCTCCAGGTGCTCGATGATCAGCCCGGCAATGTCCTTGCCGGTGGCCGTCTCGATACCCTGCAACCCTGGCGAGGAGTTGACCTCCATGATCACCGGGCCGTGGTTCGAGCGCAGCAGGTCGACGCCGGCTACCCGCAGCCCCATGGCCTTGGCGGCACGGATCGCCGTGGAGCGCTCCTCCGGGGTGATGCGTATCACGCTGGCACTGCCGCCGCGATGCAGGTTGGAACGGAACTCGCCCTCGGCGGCCTGGCGCTTCATCGAGGCCACGACCTTGTCGCCGATCACCAGGCAGCGGATATCGGCGCCCTTCGCCTCCTTGATGTACTCCTGCACCATGATGTTGGCCTTCATGCCCATGAAGGCCTGGATCACGCTCTCGGCGGCCTGGTTGGTCTCGGCCAGCACCACGCCGATGCCCTGGGTGCCCTCCAGCAGCTTGATGACCAGCGGGGCGCCCCTGACCATGGTGATCAGGTCGGGAATGTCGTCCGGGGAGTGGGCGAAGCCGGTGATCGGCAGCCCGAGCCCCTTGCGCGACAGCAGCTGCAGCGAGCGCAGCTTGTCGCGGGAGCGGGTGATCGAGACGTTGTCGTTGATCACATAGGTGCCCATCATCTCGAACTGGCGCAGTACCGCACAGCCGTAGAAGGTGATCGAGGAGCCGATGCGCGGGATCACCGCGTCGAAGGGCTCGAGCTCCTTGCCCTTGTAGTGGATCGAGGGGTGGTGCGAGGCGATGCTCATGTAGCAGCGCAGGGTATCGACCACTCGTGCGGTGTGGCCGCGCAGTTCGGCCGCCTCGATCAGGCGCCGCGTGGAGTAGAGGTTGCGATTGCGGGACAGCAGCGCGATATGCATTCGGGGCTCCAGGGTCGATGGCCGGGAAGGGTCAGGGTTCGCCATGCAGGAAAGCCACGCCGGGCGCCACCAGCAGGCGGCGCAGGGCCCGGCGGCCCAGCAGCATGGGGTGGCGCATGTCGCGGCGGTCGGTCAGGCTCAGCTCCACGGGGAACTCCAGGCTGCCCAGTTGCATCGTCGTGCGGATCACGTAGCGCCATTCGGCCTGGCCGTTGGAACTGGTCACCCGCCGGCGGTCATGCAGGTGCATGCGGTGGACGTGGGCCGGCGTGCCGGGGCCGCCGCTGCGGGTCGTGAAGCCGACCCAGAGATGGCCGTCCTCCTCGTAGGACTCGATGTCCTCGGCATGCAGCGCCGAGGTCCTGGCGCCGGTATCGGCCTTGGCGCAGAGCGTCAGGTGCAATTCCGGCAGGGTGACCATCTCGCGGCGGCCGATCACCGCCTTGGGCGTGTAGGGCAGTTCTTTCATCATCTCGCTCCCAGGTCTCTGCACTCAGCGTGACAGGCCGGCCAGGCGGCGGCCGATGGCGGAGTCCGGCCCGGCCTCGCGCAGCGTCATCAGCAGCGGCAGGCGCAGTCGCGGGATCAGCGCCAGGTCACGGGCCACCGCCATGAAGTCGGCCCCGGGGGTCTCGGCCAGGCGGGCGAGGAAGCGGGGCAGGCGCTCGGCATCCTCCAGGTGGTGCCAGCCGCGCCCGGCGATCGCCGCCAGCAGATCGGGGCCGCAGGCGTCGGGATCATCAAGCAGCACGTCGAACCAGGCGCCGGCCAGCTCGCGCGAGGCGCCGCCCATGGCGCGCACGCAGGCGCAGAAGGCCTCGATGTCCCCGTCGCGGCCCGCCGCCTCGCCGCGACGGCGCAGGGCGAGGGCCAGGTCGTCGGCAATCGACACATGCTCCAGACAGTAGCACAGCGAGGTCAGCACCTCGCCGGGCAGGGTGTCGAGGCGAGCCGCCAGCGTCCGGCTCGAGGCCGCATCCAGGCGTACCGCGAAATCAGCCAGGCCCTGCAGGCCCAGGGCTCGCCAGTCGATCGCCTGCTGCCCGGTCAGGTAGGCCTCGACCGGCTCGAAGTGCTGGCTGGCGGGGAGGCCCGCGTCCAGGCTGGCACGCGCATGCAGCACGGCCTGGAAGGGCAGCGCGGGGCTGAAAGCCAGGGGGTTGTCCTTCATCAGGTTGTCGATCCCGGCACTCTCCGTGCGCCCCAGGCCCTGCACGCTGTGGCCGAGGGTCTCCAGCAGGCGCTGCACGAAGGCGTCCCGCGGGGCCGGGTCGAGATGGCCCTGCTCGTCCAGCGGCAGGGCCAGGAACCAGATCAGCGGGTCCTCCAGGTCGCCCAGGCGAAAGACCATGGCCAGGCGTGCCGTTCCCTGCCAGGGAGCCGGCCAGGCCAGGTCGCCGGCCTCGAAGGCGGCCAGGGTGTCGAGCGAGCAGGGCTCGACCCGGCGGCCCAGGTGGTAGAGCCTCACCTCGGCACCGCTGCGCAGGAAGAAGTCGTGAAGGCTGTGGATCGGTTGCATGCTCTCTCCGGGTCAGGAACCGTGCACTCTACCGCGGTGTCGGGGTGCTGTCAGCCGCCCGTGAGGGTCCTCGTCGCGATCCGTCGTTGGTCAGTTGTTGACCAGTCTGCGCCATGGCCCATGGGAAGCGGCCAGGCGAGATCTTTCCAGTGTTTATCCACAGGCCCGTTCAGGATATCTGTGCACTGTGCACAAGATGGCTGGTCGGGCAGTGGAGGCCTCGCGGGGTGGCCAGCGGCGGGGCCGAACGGGGATAATGGTTCCACATGCACCGACGAGACTGCCCATGACCGTTCACGACGAACTCGGCACCGCCCTGCGCGAGCTCGAGGCCACCATGAAGGCCGCCAGCCTGTGGCGCATGGAGCGACCCGAGCCGGACGCCTTCCGCAGCGTTCAGCCGTTCTGCATCGACACCATGACGCTGCCCCAGTGGCTGCGCTTCGTGTTCATCGTGCGCCTGGAAGCCCTGGTCGAGTCGCGCTCGCCGATGCCGGCGACCTGCGACGTCGCCCCCGCGGTGGACGCCTGGCTGCAGCAGGAGGGCGCGCGGGCCAGCGACCGGCTGCTGATGTGCAAGGTGGTCGAGGAGATCGACCGCCTGGTCACCGAGAACTGATGCCGCCGGAAGCCTGATATGCCCTACTACTTTGCCTATGGCAGCAACATGAACCCCGCCCGGGTCGCGGCCCGCATCGGCCCTACCCGCCGGGTGCTGGCCGGCGTGCTGCAGGACCATGCGTTGCGCTTCGACAAGGCGTCCCGGGTGGCGGGCATCGCCCACGCCAACGTGGTGCCCCGGCCGGGCGAGCGCGTGGAGGGGGCGCTGTTCGAGCTCGAACACGCCGGGCAGATCCGGTGCATGGACCCCTTCGAGGGCTATCCCCGGGAGTACGACCGTCACCGCTTGCCGGTCGTGACTCGCGACGGGGCCATCGACGCCTGGGTCTATATCGCCGCGCCGGGCACCACCGCCGAGGCGCTGCGCCCGGCGCGGGAGTATCTCGAGCACCTGCTGGCCGGAGAGCCCTTCCTCAGTGCCGCCTACCATGCGCGCCTCTCGGCGGTGGAGGCGGTCGCCGGGCTCGACGAAACGACCCTGGCGGCGCTGGGGCTCTCGCGCCACTCGTCCCGCTAGCTGACTGTCGGCGCCGAACGCAACGAGGCCCGCCGAATGGCGGGCCTCGTCGTGTCGGGCGGCGATCAGAAGCGGAAGCTGAGGCCCGCCATCACCACCACCGGGTCGATCTCGACCGTGCCGATGTCGTCACCGTTGAGGCTGGCATCGGTGTCGATATCCAGGTACCAGGCGGCGGCGTTGAGCGCCCAGTTATCGTCGATCAGCAGGTCGACGCCCAGCTGACCGGCGGCGCCCCAGGAGTCGTCCAGCTCGAGACTGGCGCCAGGTACTCCGGGTACATTGATCTCCTCATCCGAGAAGCGGGTGTAGTTGACGCCGATGCCGGCATAGGGCTGGACACGGGCGTCGGTGCCGCCCAGCGGGTAGTACTGCAGGGTCAGGGTCGGCGGCAGATGGTCAGTGGAGCCGTTCGCTATCTCTGCGCCACCGGCACTCAGGGTGAAGTCATGGTCGAAGGGCTCCGCGGCCAGCAGCTCCACGCCCAGCTTGTCGGTAAAGCGATAGCCCAGAGTAAAGGCAAAGGCGCTATCGTCCTCGACGTCTACGTCAAACTTGCCGAGTGCGGTATCTACTTCGCCGTTGTCGCTCTTGGGCTCAACCTTGGCCACGCCCACGCGGGTGAAGAAGTCGCCGGCGCCGTAGGCGAAGGCCTGGGTGCTGGCGATGAAGGCGGCCGACGCGATGCCGGCGGCGAGCAGGGTGGGAAGGGCGGTCTTGCGCATGGATCGACTCCTGGTTGACGAGGGTGCGGCCTCTTGCCGCAACGGAACCTGTGAGCAGTCTATCGCGGGCGCGCCGGGGCATTATTGATCCAGCGCAAGGGTTGGTCGTCAGTGGCATGAAGGGGCTGACAGCAGGACGCCGTGCTCATGGCCCGGGGTCCTGCGGTGTGGCGTCGGTATCGTCGCTCAGAAGTGGTAGGTCACGCCGCCCCCGACGGTCACCGGGTCGACCTCGGCCTCGCCGATCTGCGTGCCCCCCGACTCGATGTCGGCGCTGACGTCGGCATAGTTGGCGAAGCCGTTGAGCCTCAGGTTGCGGGTCACGGCGAGGTCGACGCCGAGCTGGCCGACGGCGCCATAGGAGCTCTCGACATCGACGCCGCCGGGCTCACCGGAGAAGCGGGTATAGTTGACGCCCACGCCGGCATAGGGCTGGACGGGGGAGTCGAGGCCCCCCAGCGGGTAGTAGTTGGCCATCAGGTTGACGGGCATGCGATCGACGCTGCCTGCCGAGGCGCCGTCCAGGGTCAGGCCATGCTCGAATTCCTCGCTGCCGTTGAGCTCGACGCCGAGCCTGTCGGTGAACAGGTAGCCGAGCCCATAGGTGAAGCCGCGCTCGCCCTCGATGGTCAGCTCGCTGCCGCCGAGATTGCCGTTGTCTGAGCCCTCGGGTTCCGTCTTGGCGATGCCGCCGCGGACGAAGATGTCGCCGGCGCCATAGGCCAGCGCCGCCTGGCTGGCGAAGGTGCAACCGGCGGCGAGGGCGATGGCCGGGATCAGTCGTGTCGTGCGCATGGGATGAATCCTCCCTTTCCTGGTGTCCCGTGCCTGACGCCCCGAAAGGAGCGCAGCGCCGGATGATCTATCTAGGTTCCGATTATAAAAACGGTGTTTATACAAGTCTTGTAAAAAATTGTCATGACCTCGATAGCCTATAAGGCCCGATGTCATCGGCATTCTCCTGTCGCCGTTGGGCGACAGGGCGTCTCCGTCGTGCAATGTCCGTACAAGAAAATACTGCCATCTGGCGCCGGGGCTCGCATCCTAGCCGTGGATCGTCTTGACTGTGGGCAGGCGACAAGGAGAGCCGAGATGGAGACCAACACACGTCGACGCCTGCCCGGCGTGACCCTGGGGGCGATGCTGCTGGCGGCGGCACTGGCGCTGTGGCTGCTGTGGCAGCCCGCCCTGATCAGCACGCTGCCCATGGCCTTGCGCCTGCCACTGATCGGGCTGGGGGTCTGGGCGCTGGGCGCGGCCTTCATGGCACCGATGGGGCTGGAGGCGCAACAGTTCTGGCTGAGGCGGATGACCACGCCCCCCTGGAGCCTGGTGGCGCTCGGCGCCTTCGCCCTGGTGCTGCTGGTGCGGGCGGTCATGGCCTGATCCGCTGCAGCGGGCAGTGCGCCGCTTTTGGGAAGACGTGCCACCCGGAAACAAGGAAAGCCGCCCGAGGGCGGCTTTCCTGCGTGTGCGCCAGCCAGTCACGGACCGCGATGCCTGACACCCCCGATAACAGCAAGGGCTCCCGGAGGAGCCCTTTAGCTTGAGTGCGTTAGACGCGTTCTCGCGCTCTGTTAGCGACTGATCTGCTGGTACTCACCGGCGTCGGCAGTCACGCTGCTCACCACCAGGATGGCGATGAAGGCAGCGATGAAGCCAGGAATGATCTCGTACACGCCGGGACCTCCCATGAACGAGCCGTTCCAGCCCAGCGAGATCCAGAGCATGACGGTGACGGCACCCACCACCATGCCCGCGAGGGCGCCAGCGCCGTTGGTGCGCGACCACATCAGCGACAGGATGATCAGCGGGCCGAACGCCGCACCGAAGCCGGCCCAGGCGTTACTGACCAGCCCCAGAACCTGAGAGGTCGGATCGGACGCAATGACGGCGGCAACCAGACCCACCACAACGACGCTGCCCCGGCCAACGGCGACGACCTCCTTCTCCGTCGCCTCCTTGCGCAGGAACAGGCGGTAGAAGTCCTCGGTCAATGAGGAGGACGACACCAGAAGCTGGCTGGATATGGTACTCATGATCGCAGCAAGCAGTGCCGCATAGAGGAAGCCGGTGATCAGCGGATGGAATAGCAGATCCGCCAGGATGATGAAGATCGTTTCCGGGTCCTGGACATCCATGCCATTGCGGACCGCATAGGCCCGGCCGAACACACCCAGAGAGATCGCGCCGACCAGGGAGATGAGCATCCAGCTCATGCCGATGTTACGGGCAATGGGAACATCCTTCTGAGACCGGATGGCCATGAAGCGCACGATGATGTGCGGCTGCCCGAAGTACCCCAGCCCCCAGGTCACGGCAGACAGCCAGCCGACAATGGTCAGTCCCTCCGTCCACGACAGAAGCGAAGGATCGACCTCATTCAGGGTCTGGGAGGCCTGGGAGAAACCGCCGCCACCCTCGCCAAAGAGCACCACTGCCGGCATGATCACCAGGGCCAGCATCATGATGCAGCCCTGCACGAAGTCCGTCATGCTCACGGCCAGGAAGCCGCCAACCACCGTGTACACAAGCACCACGCCCAGGGTGATGACGACGCCCGACGCGTAGTCGCTCATGCCACCAATGTTGAGAACGCCGGCAAACGCGCTTTCGAACAGCTTGCCGCCTGCCACCAGGCCTGAGGCCGTGTACACCGCGAAGAAGATCACGATGACGATAGCGGATACCGTTCTCAGCGGAATGGCCTGAGTCGGGAACCGGTTTCCCAGGAATTCCGGAATGGTGATCGCATCATTATAGTGAAGCGTCTGCTCGCGAAGGCGAGGTGCGACCAGCGTCCAGTTGAAGAACGCACCCACGAGCAGGCCGATACCGATCCAGGCAGACCCCAGCCCCGATACGAACATCGCCCCGGGGAGGCCCAGCAGCAACCAGCCACTCATGTCCGAAGCGCCAGCCGACAGGGCCGCCACTTGTGGACTGAGCTGTCGGCCACCCAGCATGTAATCCTCAGAGGTGGACGTGGACTTGCGCATGGCATAAAAGCCGATGGCGATCATGAGCGCAAAGTAAGCGAAGAGACTGATCCAAACGCCAGTAGCCATAGAAACTTCTCCCGTTTATTGGGCCGGATGTAGCTCCGACATCTTGTTGGTAGGCATGCCGGCCAGAACACTGGTGGCGAGCACCACGATCGGGCCGGGCGCTAGCGTGAGGCCGTTGGTGGCATTGTTTTCCATCATGAGGGGGTTCCTTCAGTTTCTTGTTGATGATGAGTGAGGTTCACTCGTCTCCCAGCGCAAGCAGTGACGCATTGCCACCCAGGGCGGCGGTGTTAACGGTCACTGTCTTCTCGGTGGCGAATCGCAGCAGGTAGTGCGGCCCGCCGGCCTTGGGTCCGGTGCCGGAGAGCCCCTGGCCGCCGAATGGCTGAACGCCGACCACGGCACCGATGATATTGCGGTTGACGTAGACATTGCCAACACGCACCTTCCGGGCGATCTCCTCGGCGAAGGATTCGTTGCGGCTGTGCACGCCGAAGGTCAGGCCATAGCCTCGCCCGTTGATGGCGTCGACCACCCGGTCGATCTCGCTGGCCTTGTAGCGCACGATGTGCAGTACAGGGCCGAACTGCTCGCGCTCCAGCGCCTCGATGCCGTCGATCTCGAAGGCCACCGGCGCGACGAAGGTGCCGTCGGCGGTCTGTGCCGGATCGAGCCGTGTCTCGGCCACCAGGCGACCCTCGCCCTTGAGCCTGTCGATATGGGCGGTGAGTCCCTGGCGGGCGTCCTCGTCGATCACCGGGCCCACGTCGGTCCCCAGATCGCGGGGATCGCCGACCTGCAGCTCGTCCATGGCGCCCTTGAGGATCTCGATGACCCGGTCGGCCACGTCCTCCTGGAGGTAGAGCACCCGCAAGGCCGAGCAGCGCTGGCCGGCACTCTGGAAGGCCGAACGCACCGCGTCCACCACCACCTGCTCGGGCAGGGCGGTGGAATCGACGATCATGGCGTTCATGCCGCCGGTCTCGGCGACCAGCGTGGGCAGCGGGGCATTGTCGCGCGCGGCCAGGGCGCGGTTGATGATCTGGGCGGTGTCGGTGCCACCGGTGAACACGACCCCGGTGATGCGCGGGTCGCTGGTCAGCACGCTGCCCACAGTGGGGCCGTCGCCGGGCAGCAGCTGCACCACGTCGCGGGGCATGCCGGCCTCGTAGAGCAGCTCGATCACCCGATGGGCGATCAGCGAGGTCTGCTCGGCGGGCTTGGCGAGCACGGTGTTGCCGGCCACGGCGGCGGCGACCAGCTGGCCGCAGAAGATCGCTACCGGGAAGTTCCAGGGGCTGATGGCGGCAAACACCCCCTTGCCGCCCATCATCAGGTCGTTGGATTCGCCGGTCGGCCCGGGCAGGCGGGTCGGCGCGGCGAAGAGCTCCTCGGCCTTCATGGCGTAGTAGCGGCAGAAGTCCACCGCCTCGCGCACCTCGTCGATGCCGTCGGTGAGCAGCTTGCCGCCCTCCCGGGAGCAGAGCGTCATCAGCTCGGCCATGTGCGCTTCCATCAGGTCGCCGAGGCGGCGCACGATGGCGGCGCGTTCTGCCACCGGCGTCGCCTCCCAGCGCGGGAAGGCCGCCCAGGCGGCGTCGAGGGCCTTGCCGGCCTGCTCCCGGGTGGTCCACTGGACGGTTCCGACCTGGCGGCGGCGGTCGTAGGGACAGGTGACCTCATGGGTATTGGTCGGGTCGCCCTTCACCTCGAAGGCCAGCAGGGGGCCGGCCTGCCAGGTCTTGTCCATGGTCTTCGCCATGGCGTCCATCAGCGGCTGGTACTGGCTGCGGATGTTGAGGTCGAAGCCACGGGAGTTGCGACGCGCGGGGCCATAGATGTCGGCCGGGAGCGGGATCTGCGGGTTCGCGAAGCTGCCGTACTGGCGCAGGGTGTCCACCGGGTGGACGCAGAGCGACTCCACCGGCACCTTGGGATCCACCAGCTGGTGCACGAAGGAGGAGTTGGCGCCGTTCTCCAGCAGGCGTCGCACCAGGTAGGGCAACAGGTCCTTGTGAGCCCCCACCGGCGCATAGATGCGGCAGTAGGTGCCTTGGGGGGCGCGCTTGAGGGCGGCATCATAGAGCGCCTCGCCCATGCCATGCAGGCGCTGGAACTCGAAGGCCCGGGTGGCCTCGTTGGCCTGCTCGAGGATGGTGCTGATGGTATGGGCGTTGTGGGTGGCGAACTGCGGGAAGATGCGCCCGCGGGTCGCGTCGGAGAGCAGGAAGCGGGCGCAGACCAGGTAGGCGACGTCGGTGGAGGCCTTGCGGGTGAAGACCGGGTAGCCATCGACGCCGAGCTGCTGGGACTCCTTGATCTCGGTGTCCCAGTAGGCGCCCTTGACCAGGCGCAGCGGGATCTCGTCGCCCTGGGACTCGGCCAGGCGGTTGATGTAGTGCAGCACCGGCAGGGCGCGCTTGGAGTAGGCCTGGACTACCAGGCCGAAGTGGCCCCAGCCCTTGCAGGTCTCGCTCTCGTAGACGGCGCGGAACACCTCCAGGGAGATCTCCAGGCGGTCGACCTCCTCGGCATCGATGGTCACCGCGACGCCACGCTCGCGGGCCAGGGCGGCGAGTTCGCGCACGCTGCTGACCAGCTCGCGCAGCACCTGCTCGCGGCGGCCAAACTCGTAGCGCGGGTGCAGGGCCGAGAGCTTGATGGAGATCGAGGGCGAAGGGGTCTTCGACGACAGCCCCTTGCTGGTCTTGCCGACCTGCTCGATAGCGCGGGCATAGTCGTCGAAATAGCGCCGGGCATCGGCCCGGGTGCGGGCGGCCTCGCCGAGCATGTCGTAGGAGTAGGTGTAACCCTTGTCGAACAGCGGCTTCGAGCGCTTCAGCGCCTCGTCGATGTCACGGCCGAGCACGAACTGCTTGCCCATGATCTTCATGGCCTCGAGCATGGCGCGGCGGATCACCGGTTCGCCCATGCGGTTGACCATCTTGTTGATGAAGTTCGATGGCCTGCCCTCGCGGGGCTTGTCCATGGTCACCACGCGCCCCGTCATCAGCAGGCCCCAGGTGGAGGCGTTGACCATCCAGGACTCGCTCTTGCCGACGTGGGCCTTCCAGTCGGCCGGGCCCAGCTTGTCCTCGATCAGGGCGTCGGCGGTGGCCTTGTCGGGAATGCGCAACATGGCCTCGGCCAGGCACATCAGCATCAGCCCCTCGTGGGTGTCCAGGCTGTACTGCTGAAGCAGCTCGTCGATGGTGTCGACGGCGGTGTCCATCTCGCGGACCTCGCGCACCAGTTCGGCGGTCTTGCCGGCGATGCGCCGGAAGTCCTCGCTGTTGGCATCGAGGACCTTGACCAGTTCGCCGACGAAGGCATTTTCGTCGACCACGTAGTGGTCACTGATGCGCGCGAAGAGGGTGTCGAGTTCCTGTCGCCAGGTGGTGGCGTCGAGCATGGTGTGGGCGTTGAGCATTCAGGTCCCCCGGTTGTAACCCGTCGTCAGAGGGCAGGACCCGGCCGCTGCGGCGATGCGTCGCAGGCGGGCGCGGGGCATCCGTTGAGGGTAGGGCGGCACACGGTGTCCTGCTTGTCGAATTCCTGGCCCGATTTCACGATTCCACGGTTTTTGGCCGCAGAAGGGTTGAATTTTCGACCTTGGTCTAACGGCATGGGGCGGACGAGGCGAGCCGTTGGCCCCCGGCGCGGCGCAGCTGGCTGGGGGGGTGGCCGAAGGCCTGGCGGCAGGCCCGCGACAGGGCACTCTGGCTGGTGAAGCCGGTCAGGGCGGCGATCTCTGAGAGCGGTAGGTGGCTCTGCTGCAGCATCTGCCTGGCACAGTCCAGTCGGCGGCGCATGACGTACTGCCAGGGGGAGAGCCCCGTGCGCTGGCGGAAACGTTCGCTGAAGTGCGCCTCGCTCAAGCAGGCCTCGGCGGCCAGGTCAGCCACGCGCAGTCGGCTGCCCAGGTGGCGGTCGATGAAGCGGTCGAGGGCGGTCAGGTCGAGGGGGCGGCCCGGTGCCGGCGGCTCGGTGGCCAGCCGGGCATGCAGGGAACCCAGCAGGGTGCCGGCCAGGCGCTCGTGATGGATGGGATCGATGGACGCCTGGCGCGAGAGCAGGCTGAGCTCATGGAGCAGGAAGTCCAGGTAGTGGCGCAGCGAGGTGTCGAGCGCGAAGAAGCGCGGGGCATCGAATAGCCGAACCAGTTCGTGGTGATGTCCGGTGACCGCGAAGGCATCGCTGGGCAGGTCGAGGATCAGCTGGCGGTTGTCACCGGTCCCGGCATAGTAATGCATGTGGTTGGCCGGCACGATGCATCCCGAGAAGGCCGAGATGGAGCCTCCCAACCCCTCGATCTCGAATTCCGCCTCGCCGCGCAGGCCGATCACGATCTGGTGGAAATCGTGGGCATGGTGATGGATCGCGGTATCGAGCGGGATCTGGCGGATGGCACTGGTCATGGACGGCCTCCGGCTGGGCATGTCAGGGACATGACACCACAGTCTACCGGATGGTTCTTCAACGCTGGGCTCAGTCCTGGCGGCGCTGCAGCGAGGTATGCGCCGCCAGGTGGTCGCGCAGGGCCGCGAGCTCCTCCTGGCCGGTGGCGTCGAGCAGCGGCTTCCCGCGCGTCACGCGGCCATGGCGCCCGTGCTCGTCCATCAAGCGCTGGGCGCGGCGTCGGATCCCGTCCAGGTAGTCGTCATGGCGGATTGGATAGCCGATGATGGCGTTCCATTCGGTCTCGCCGACGCGACTCTCCAGTGCCTTGTCGAACAGTTCCAGCAGGTGCTCGGGCTCGGTGCGGTAGCGCGGGGTGCCGGAGAGCATCAGCAGGGCAATCATGCCGCCGAAGATGACCAGGCAGACGACGAGGACCAGCAGGAACAGGGCCATGATTCGCGACTCCGGATGGCCGGGCCCGGTCGCTGCCGGGCCCGGGGGTGCGCGGGATGTCAGGACATCGGAATGTCGAGGATCTGGCGGGCCTGCTGCCAGGTGGCGACAGGTCGGCCGTGCTGCTCGCACATCTCGGCGACGTGCTGGACAAGGGCCGCATTGGAGGGGGCCAGGGTGTCCTTGTCAAGACGCACGTTGTCTTCCAGCCCCGTACGGGTATGGCCACCGGCGGCGATCGACCATTCGTTGAGGGTCTTCTGGTGAGCGCCGATGCCGGCACCGCACCACGGGGAGCCAGGCGCCAGGCTGCCGGTGATCGCCACGCAGATGATGCAGGGGTTGCTCATGGGATCTGTCCTCAATAGCGTTGACCAGAGGGCGGGCCGCTCGATGGCCCGACGGCAGGCTGCTGCCTGGTCTCGTTATCCGTTACCGTCACCCGCCGCTCGCGGGGGCGGGCGAGTATCAGGGCGCAGGTCTCGAGCCTACCACGCTCGTGTTCGAGGCATCCGGCGCCAAGTCCGATGGGGTCGGCAGGCATGCCTTGCGTGATGGCGTCCGGTCGGTAGGGGCCCCGTGACGCTGACGACAGCAAATCCAATGAGTTATGGCCACCCTTGAGGCATGCGCGAAGGTGAAGGGATAAGGTCGGTACGGGAAGGGGAGGGCCTGGAGCGGGTGAAGGGAATCGAACCCTCGTCTTAAGCTTGGGAAGCTTCTGCTCTACCATTGAGCTACACCCGCGAGGCGATTTCGATAGTAAAACCAATCGGTTAGCCTTTGCAAGCCGTCCCCGGACTTTTTTGCTCCCTTCTCGCTAAGTCCCTGTTTTTCTCTGTCTTACCGCAAGTATTAGACACTCACCCGCCCGGAGAGCGTCCCGGCAGCGATATTTTTTTTCTGCCTGACGAACTTTTCTCCGTGACGCTGTCTGAATGGGCGTAGGCAGCAACGCGATAGCAGTCGCTAACACTGTTGCCTCGGCTTGCACTTTCGATCTTGCCGCCCCATGCCTCATGGGGCGGCTTTTCTTTGTCGGGACACTGTACACGACGACACCCGGCGCCAGGCCGGGTGTCGAGAGGCGGGCAGGAAGGGTCAGGCGTGGCGCATGCGCAGCAGTGCGCTGAGCACGTCGCGGCGGGTGACGATGCCCACCAGTCGGTTCTGTTCGACCACCGGGTAGACCTTGGGCTTGGCGCCGAGCATCTCCTGGGCCAGGTCGGTGATGCTCTTGTTGGGCGGCACCGAGAGCACTTCGTTGCGCATCAGTTCCCGAACCAGCGGTGGCTCATCGTTGAGGTAGGAGCTTTCCAGCACCTTGCCCATCACATCCTGCTCGGAGATGAAGCCGATCAGGTGGTCCCGCTCGTCGACCACGGGTACCCCGGGCAGGCGATGCAGCGCCAGGCCTTCGGCCAGGGTGGAGACCGAGGTCTTGCCGGTGACCCGGTAGCAGTCGCGGGACATGATCTCGCGCACGGTGGTGGGGGCCTTGTTGGGCATGGCGTGTCTCCTTGTGCCGGACAGTAATGGCCTGGGCTGCAGCCAGCGTTCTCGATGCCAGGCACGGGCCGCAGCCGTGTCTCGTTTCCAGCATAGCCGAATCGCGGGACTCTCCGGTACGCGCACCGCCAACGTTTCTCCACGCTGGCCGGGGCCTTCGGCCAGCGGTCAGGAACCCGGCCTCGGTTCCCGGCTCCAATGTGACACACTCTGGAACACGGGCCGGCCGCGGCGCCGGCGTGTCACCATCAAGGGAGTTACCTCATGGATGCTCGGGAGTACATGGCCAAAAAGGGGCTGGACGGTGAGCGAGACCAGGAGCGCCCCAACACCCTGGAAGAGAAGGCCTGGTCGCGGGCCCGGGAAGCCGGGGAACACCGTCCCCGCGCGGGGACCCCTTTCGACTGGGAAGAGTGGGAGCGCTACCACGAGACGCTGGCCGAAGGGGCCGACGCTCTCGACCAGAAGATCGACCACGAGGCCCATCGCCGGGCACTCGAGCACGAGTCCAACGAGGCCGTTCAGCACTTCACCCCGGCGGCGGGTGACCGGGTCAGGGTCGACCGGACATCGGAATCGCCCGCCCGTGACGAGGGGCAGGCACCGGCCGCCGAGCCGCGCCTTGCCCTGCATGCCCTGGCGGTACTGCTGCCGCCGCTGGCGGTCGGTCTCTCGCGGGGGGGTGGGGGGCGTGTCGTGGCCAGCCTGGCGCTGACCCTGCTGGGCTGGCTGCCCGGCGTCGTGCATGCGCTCTGGTGGCTGCGCCACTCTCCGCGCTGACGGGGCGGATCACGCTGCTGTGCTTTGCTCGGCGCGCCTGACGGGTATAATCCGCGTCAACCCACTTTCCTGCAGGAGTTGACCTTGGGCCTTCTCGTCGGTGTCACCGTCCTCTGGGCGTTCTCGTTCTCGCTGATCGGCGTCTACCTGGCCGGCCAGGTGGACAGCTACTTCGCGGTCCTGATGCGGATCGGCCTGGCGGCGCTGGTCTTCCTGCCGTTCCTGCGCCCCTCGCTGCTGCGCGGCCGCCAGCGGCTCGCCCTGATGGGGCTGGGGGCGGTGCAGCTGGGTGTGATGTATATCTTCTTCTACCAGTCCTTCCTGCTGCTCTCGGTGCCGGAGGTGCTGCTGTTCACCATCTTCACGCCGATCTATATCGCCCTGCTCGACGATGCCCTCTTCGGGCGCTTCACGCCTTTCTATCTGGTGACCGCGTCGCTGGCCGTGCTGGGCGCGGCCGTGATCCGCTACCAGGGCCTCGACAGCGGCTTCTGGACGGGCTTCCTGGTGGTCCAGGGGGCCAACCTCTGCTTTGCCCTGGGGCAGGTAGGCTATCGGCGCCTGTCCGCAGGCCTGCCCGCCTCGCTGCCCCGGCACAGCGTGTTCGGATGGTTCTACCTCGGCGCCCTGGCGGTGGCCGTGCCCGCCTTCGCGTTGCTTGGCAATGCCGCCGGCCTGCCCACTACCGGGGTCCAGTGGGGCGTGCTGCTGTGGCTGGGACTGGTGGCCTCGGGCCTCGGCTACTTCCTGTGGAATCTGGGCGCCACCCGGGTCGATGCCGGTGCCCTGGCGATCATGAACAATGCCCTGATTCCCGCGGGCCTCCTGGTCAACCTGGTGATCTGGAGCCGCGATGCCGACCTCGTGCGGCTGGGACTGGGCGGTGCCATCATCGTCGGCTCGCTGGCGCTCAACGAGTGGTGGCTGAGGCGCCGCGGCTTCAAGGCAGCCTGACCGCGTTTGCCCGCCTCGTGGCCAGTCGCCATAATGAGCGGCCGCGAAGCGAGAGGCCTGTGCATGCCAACCTTCAAGAACATCGGCCTGATCGGCCGCCTGGGCAGTGCCAAGGTGGTCGACACCCTCAAGCGACTGATGCGCTTCCTCGACGCCGGTGGCTACCATGTCATCATCGAGGACAGGACCGCCACGGTCCTGCTTGATCATGGCCATCCCGAGGCCAGTCGACGCCTGTTGGGCGAGCTCTGCGACCTGGTGATCGTGGTCGGTGGCGATGGCAGCCTGCTCGGCGCCGCCCGGACCCTCTGCCACAGCGGCACCCTGGTGCTGGGGGTCAACCGCGGTCGCCTGGGCTTTCTCACCGACATCTCGCCCGATGAGATCGAGGCGCGCGTCGGCGAAGTCCTCGAGGGCCGCTATGAGCTCGAGGAGCGCTTCCTGCTGGATGCCGAGCTCTATCGGGGCGACATTCAGGTCGGCAACGGCGATGCCCTGAACGAGGTCGTGCTGCATCCCGGCAAGGCGGTGCGCATGATCGAGTTCGAGCTGTTCATCGACGACCAGTTCGTCTATAGCCAGCGCAGCGACGGACTGATCATCGCCACGCCCACCGGCTCCACGGCCTATGCGCTCTCGGGCGGCGGACCGATCATGCACCCCAAGCTCGATGTCATCACCCTGGTGCCGATGTTCCCGCATACCCTCTCGAGCCGCCCCATCGTCATCGACGCCGCCAGCGAGATCCGCATCCATATCGGCGAGACCAACCAGACCTACCCGCATATCAGCTGCGATGGCCAGACCCGCGCGGTGGCCAAGCCCGACGATGTGCTGGTGATCCGTCGCAAGCCGCGGCGGGTGCAGCTGGTGCATCCGCTGGGCCACAACTTCTACGATGTCCTGCGCAGCAAGCTGGGCTGGAGCAATCGCCTGGGGGACTGAGGTGAGGAGAGCGACGTGAGCATGCAAGGCGGCCTCGAAGGCTACGACCTGATCGGTGATGTCCACGGCTGCGGTGCGACCCTGGGCTCCCTGCTCGAGCGTCTCGGCTACCACCAGCGTGGCGGCGTCTATCGCCATCCGCGCCGCAAGGTGATCTTCCTCGGCGATCTGATCGACCGGGGGCCGCGCATCCGCCTGGCGGTCAGCATCGCCCGACGGATGGTGGAGGAGGGCGAGGCCCACATCGTCATGGGCAACCACGAGTATAATGCCCTGGCCTACTGCCATCGCGCCCCCGGCAGCCTGGGGCGCGAGTGGCTGCGCGAGCATACGCCGCGCCATAATCGCATCATCCAGGAAACCCTGCAGCAGTACCGCGACCATCCCCAGGAGTGGGAGGAGGCGCTGGCCTGGTTCCTGGACATCCCGCTGTGCCTGGAGCTCGACGGCCTGCGGGTGGTGCATGCCTGCTGGGACCAGCCGCTCGTGGAGGCGCTGCGCCGCGAGCATCCCGACGGACGCATCGACGAGGATTTCCTGGCCGCCTCGGTGGTGCCCGGGACCCTGGAGTTTCGTATCCTCGACCGCCTGACGCGGGGCATCCATGTGCCCCTGCCGGAGGGCGTGGAGATCCAGTCGGGCGACGGCTTCACCCGGCGCAGCTTCCGTGCCCACTTCTGGGCCCGGCAGCCGCAGACCTGGGGGGACGTCATCTTCCAGCCGGACAACCTGCCCGATGATCTGGAGCGTCGCGAGCTCACCGATGAGGAGCGCTCGCGCCTCAGCTACTATGGGCCCGAGCAGCCACCGCTGTTCATCGGCCACTACTGGTGCGAGGGTATCCCGGCCCTGCCCGCCGCCAACATTGCCTGCCTGGACTACAGTGCGGTCAAGTTCGGTCGCCTTGTGGCCTACCGCTGGAGCGGTGAGCCGACGCTCGATGCCAACCACTTCGTATGGATCCGCGTGCCTCGTGAGGAGCAGGTCCGGCCGCAGCCCTGGGAGATCGATTTCGATTGATACAATTCGTTACGAGAAAGTCGTGTCATCGGGCTGAACTCTCGCCCACCCACGCCATCAGAATAGGTGTTCCCTTGAATGATCCCTTGCTCTTGTCCGGCGGCCCCCTCCGCCGGACTTTTTCTTTGCGTGGCCTGCACGCGCCGTCACGCCGGGCTCGTCAACCGTTGGAGAGGCCATGTATCGGGTAATCCTGCTGCCCCACGATGTCGACACCCGTGAGCTGCGGCGCGCCCTTTGGGCGCATCGCATCGGGCATCGATTTACCGAGGAGAGCGAGGGACAGGTGCTTTGGCTGGTCGACCCCGAGCAGCACGACGCGATGCTCAGACTGATCGAGCGCTGGCGGCAGGGTGAACCGCTGATGCCCGAGCGAACGCCGGCCGCAAGGCGTTCACCCGACGAGCTGCTCGGCCCCTTTCGTCAGGTGCCGGTGACGTCCTTCGCGCTGGCGCTGTGCCTGGTGGTCTTCGCCGCCATGGGGGTGCTCGGCGACCGCGTGGTCGCGGCGCTGACCATTGTGCCGGTGGTCGTGACCAATGGCGGCCTGGCCTTCGGCCACCTCGGCGAGGCGCTCGCCTCGGGCCAGGTGTGGAGGCTGTTGTCTCCGGCCTTCCTGCACTTCGGCTGGATGCACCTGATCTTCAACATGCTGTGGCTCTGGTACTTCGGTCGCCAGGTGGAGGCGCTGCAGGGCAGCACGCGGATGCTGACGCTGCTGCTCGTTGCCGGCATCGGCGCCAACCTGGCCCAGTACGCCACCGGGACCGTGCTGTTCGGCGGCATGTCCGGCGTCGACTTCGCGCTGTTGGCCTATGTCTGGCTGATGTCGCGGCGTGCGCCGCGCAGCGGCTTCTTCGTACCCCAGATGCTGGTGGTCTTCATGCTCGGCTGGCTGGTCTTCGCGATGACCGACATGGCGGCCACGGTGGGGTTCGGCAACGTGGCCAACGAGGCGCACCTGGGCGGGCTGGTCGTGGGCCTGGTGCTGGGCTGGTATCATTCCGGCCGTGCCCGCCGTCAATCCTGAGAGAACCCGTCATGAGCGAGATGTCCTTCGATCGCATGATCCAGCAGATGACCCCGTCCATCTACGAGAGCCTCAAGCGGGCCGTGTCACTGCGCAAGTGGCCGGATGGCCGGATGCTGACGGCCGAGCAGACCGAGCTGTGCCTCGAGGCGGTGATGCGCTATGAGGTGGAGAACCAGGTGCCCGAGGAGCAGCGGGTCGGCTACCTGCAGCGTCGCACCTGCGGCAGCGCCAGCGGCGGGACCGACGTGCCCCCCGAACGGGCCGGCCTGGCCCGGGATGCCAGCCGTGACTGAGTCGATCGAGGCCGCCAAGGCGCTGCAGGGCTGCCTGAGCAAGATGGCCGTCGAGCCGGGCTCCCCGGCCCGCTACGTGCTGCGGGCCGGCGAGGCCCGTCTCGACCTCAACGCCTGCCTCGGCAAGCCCTTGCGGCTGGAGTGGACCGGCGCCATCGCCTGCACCCATTGCGGCAGGGCCACCAGGAAGAGCTTCGCCCAGGGCTACTGCTACCCGTGCTTCAAGCGCCTCGCCCAGTGCGACACCTGCATCATGAAGCCGGAGCTCTGCCACTTCTTCGAAGGCACCTGCCGCGAGCCCGACTGGGCCGAGCGCCACTGCTTCCAGCCCCATGTGGTCTACCTGGCCAACGCCTCCGGCCTCAAGGTAGGCATCACTCGCGCCAGCCAGATGCCGACGCGCTGGCTCGACCAGGGCGCCGTGCAGGCCCTGCCGATCCTGGAGGTGGATACCCGTCAGCAGTCGGGGTTCGTGGAGGTGCTGTTCAAGGAGGAGGTCTCGGATCGCACCAACTGGCGCGCCATGCTCAAGGGCGACACCCTGGCCCTTGACCTGGCGGCCGATCGGGACCGCCTGCTGGCGCGGCTGGAGGCTGGCCTGGCCAACCTGCGCGAACGCTTCGGGGCGGACGCCATCCGCCTCCTCGACGAGGCGCCGCTGAGCTTCGACTATCCGGTGCTGGAGTTCCCCGCCAAGGTGGTCTCCCACAACCTGGACAAGCAGCCCGTGGTGGCCGGCACCCTGCTGGGCATCAAGGGCCAGTACCTGATCCTCGACAGTGGCGTGATCAACCTGCGCAAGTTCACCGGGTACGAGGTCAAGGTCTCTGCCTGATCGTTGGGCTATCCTGCGGGCAGTGAAAGTGTACAGCAGCAGGAGGAGCGTCGATGAGCGAGTCCATGCGTGCCATGCGCCTGCATGCCCCGGGCAGGCCACTCGAGCTGGAGCGGGTCGCCCGCCCCGCGCCCGGTCCCGGTGAGGTCGAGGTGCGCGTGCTGGCCTGCGGGGTCTGTCGGACCGACCTTCATGTCCTCGATGGCGAGCTTACCGAGCCAAGTCTGCCGCTGGTCCTAGGCCACGAGATCGTCGGCGAAGTGGCGGCGCTGGGGGAGGGCGTCCAGGGGCCGGCCCCGGGCACGCGGGTCGGCGTGCCTTGGCTGGGCTGGACCTGCGGCGAGTGCGAGCCCTGCCGGGCCGGTCGCGAGAACCTCTGCGAACGGGCCGAGTTCACCGGCTACACCCGCGATGGCGGCTATGCGGAGTACTGCGTGGCGGATGCTCGCTACTGCTTTCCCCTGGATGTCGAGGATGCCCAGGCCGCTGCCCCGCTGCTGTGTGCCGGCCTGATCGGCTATCGCACCTGGCGGCTGGCCGGTGGCGAGACGAACCGGCGGCTCGGCATCTACGGCTTCGGTGCCGCGGCGCACATCCTGGCCCAGCTCGCCGTCGCCCGGGGGCAGGCGGTCTATGCCTTCACCCGCCCCGGAGACACCCAGGCCCAGGCCTTCGCCCGTCGCCTCGGTGCCGTCTGGGCCGGCGGCAGCGACGAGGCCCCGCCCGAGCGCCTGGACGCCGCGCTGCTGTTCGCCCCGGTGGGTGAGCTCGTTCCCACGGCACTGGCCGCGGTGCGCCCCGGCGGGGCGGTGGTTTCCGGGGGCATCCACATGTCCGACATCCCCTCCTTTCCCTACCGCCTGCTCTGGGAGGAGCGCCGCCTGAGCTCGGTGGCCAACCTCACCCGTCGCGATGGCGAGGAGTTCCTGGCGCTCGCTCCCCAGGTGCCGATTCGCACCGAGACCCGGGCCTATCCGCTGGAGCAGGCCAACCAGGCGCTGGACGACCTGCGCGAGGGGCGTCTTTCCGGTGCCGCGGTGCTGATTCCCTGAGCCATTCCCTTGGCCGCTCCCTGAACCCGAACGAGGACAGGCCCCTCGAGAGGGGCCTGTCGTGGGTCGCAACGTCGGAGATCAGCCGGGATCGGCGACCGTGGGGTAGGGGTTGTCCGGCATCAGCGTGCGCGGCAGCGCCGGGCGTCGCGTATCCTCCTTGGGTCCGTAATACTTGGCGAGATAGTCGAGGATGGTCTCCTCGGTCTCGGCCTGGAACTCCCAGAGCCCCTGGGTATCCTGCATCCAGCGGATGAGGTTTTCCCAGTGGTTGCGGGAGCCGCTGTTCTGGGTTACCAGGTTGGCCGAATGGCAGGCGGTGCAGTTGTTGCGCACCGTCTCCCAGCCTTCGGCCTGGACCAGGCCGGTGTCCGGGTCCGTTTCCTGTGCCCATGCCCCCAGCGGGAGGCACAACAGGGCCACCCCAAGCGTCGGCATGGCGAGTGTGTGCAAAGGCGTCATGGCTACCTCCTAGGCCACCTGGACCGCAATGCGGTGGCAGGCATTATTCAGGTAACCCTTGGGGTTCCAGCCCGGGACGACCATGGGTTGAGCGCGGCCTTCCTCGTCGGTGGCCTTGGCCCACACCTCGTAGTAGCCGGGCTCGGGGAACTCCACGGAGGTGGTCCAGCGCTGCCAGGCCAGACGGTTGGGCGGTTCCTTCAGCTCTGCCTTCTGCCAGGTGGCGCCGAAGTCGATGGAGACGTGCACCTCCTTCACGGCCAGGTCGCCGGCCCAGGCATGGCCGCGAACCTCCATGGCCTCGCCGAGGGCATGATCGATACCGGACTTCGGGAAGGTGACCAGCGACTTCACCGGCATCGACTCGATGGTCTCGAAGTCCTCCTTGGGCACGTTGCTGCCCGGAGCCACCGGGTGCTTGGGCACGCTGTAGGAGGGGGCGCCCATCTTGGCGCCGTCGTGCTTCTCGTTGCGGATGACGATGCGCTTGAGCCACTTGCCGGAGACCGACCCCGGCCAACCGCCGCAGACGACGCGCAGTGGGTAGCCGTTGAGGTAGGGGATGTCCTCGTCATTCATGGCCCAGGCGAGCATCGATTCGTCCTCCAGCGCCTTCTCCATGGGCACGCCGCGCGAGATGGCCTCCTTGTTCGGGTCGCCGCTGGCGTGACGGTCGGCGCCGTAGTAGCCGATGTAGAAGGCATCGTCCTTGATCCCGCAGGCCTCGAGCACATCGCGCAGGCGTACCCCGGTGAAGGTCGGGCAGGCCACCGCGCCGGTGGTCCACTGGTTGCCGCTGGCCGAGGGCACGTATTCGCTTCGTCCGTTGCCGCCGCATTCCACCTGCAACTGCAGGGTGTGGTGCTCGAACTTCTCCTTGAGGTCGGCGATGGTGAAGGTCTGCGGGTTCTCGCAGGATTCGCCGGCGATCTCCAGTTCCCAGGTATCGGCGTCGATGCTCTCCACCTCGGGGGGAATGCCGTTGTTGCGCACGAACATGTGCTTCGCCGGGGTGATGTCGTCATCCAGCAGGTGGGCCGGGGTCTCGGCATTGATGGGCCTGTCGTTGAGGACGGTCAGGCCCTCCTTGCCCTCGAGGGTGAAGGGCTCGTCGCTCTGGGCCAGGGCCGCCGGGATGAGCCCACCCGGCATGCGGTCGGCGAAGGGAATGGAGCCGCCCACGGCGGCGGCCATGGCGAGCAGGCTGGAGCGTTTCAGGAAGCCGCGGCGGCTGACGGGGTCGACCTCTCGGTCCCAGAGCTTGCGATCCGCGGCCTCGGGATCCTCGGCATAGAGCTCATGGATGCCGCGCGTCTTGGCATCGGGGGGTAGTCTTGTCATGACTGGACTCCTGATAGGCTCTGGCGTGCGTGGGGCGAGACGTCCTGCAAGCGCGCCGGGCCGGTGTTGTGATTGTCTTGTGGGAGTGCTCCATCATTCCATGTCTTACGATATTCCAGCATAGCAGCGAATCGCCCGTTGCAAGCTCGCCTTCGCTACTCGAAGAGGTCCCTCTGGGCGCGCGGCGGCCGGAAGGCCGAGGTATCCAGCCTCTGGCTCGCTACGGACGCCGGGTCATTGAGGCTGACGCGGCGGCAAGCCTTGTGGAAGCGCTGTTCCAGCAGCTCCGCGAAGACCCCCTCGCCCCGCATGCGCTTGCCGAAGCGCGGGTCGTAGTCCTCGCCGCCGCGGCACTGGCGGATGAGGCTCATCACCTTGCCGGCCCGCTCGGGGTAGTGCTCCTTTAACCACGCCTTGAACAGCGGGGCGACTTCCCGGGGCAGGCGAAGCAGCATCCAGCCGGCGGTGGTGGCACCGGCGTCCGCGGCGGCCGCGACCAGTCGTTCCAACTCATGGTCGGTCAGCCCCGGAATCACCGGGGCCACCAGGGTACCCACCGGAATGCCGGCCTCGGCCAGGGTGCGGATCACTCTCAGCCGCGCGGACGGGGAGGCGGCCCGCGGTTCCAGGCTACGCTTCAGCGCGGCATCGAGGCTGGTGAGGCTGACCATCACCCGCACCAGGCGCTGCCTGGCCAGGTCCTGCAGCAGGTCGAGGTCGCGCAGGATCAGCCCGCCCTTGGTCACCAGGGTCACCGGATGGCGGCACTCGAGAAGTAGTTCCAGGATGCCGCGAGTGGTGGCGTAGCGGGCCTCCAGGGGCTGGTAGGCATCGGTGTTGCCGGCGAGGTTGATGGGCCGGCACTCGTAGCCGGTCCGGCACAGCTCGTCCCGCAGGCGCTCCACCAGCCCGGTCCGGGCGACCAGCTTCGTCTCGAAGTCGAGCCCCGGGGAGAGGTCCCAGTAGGCGTGGCTGGGGCGCGCATAGCAGTAGATGCAGCCATGCTCGCAGCCCCGATAGGGATTGATCGAGCGGTCGAAGGGCAGGTCGGGGGAGCTGTTCCAGGAGAGCGCACTGTGCGTGCGTTCCTCGCGCACCTCGGTGACCAGGCTCTCCGGTGCCTCCTCCAGCCACCAGCCGTCGTCGACCGGCTCGCTGGTGGTCGGGGCGAAGCGGTTGTGGGGGTCAAAGGTGGCGCCGCGGCCCTTGCGCGCCACGCCATCGCGGTTCGGCTGATGGACCATCGGGGATGCCTTTTTACTGTATGGATAAACAGTATAGGGGCGCGACGGTGGCCTGTCAGCCCATCGGCAAATCGGCTGCGCCAGGTCAATCATCCGGACGGTGCGCGTTGACGCTTCATCGGGGGGTTGCTAGCTTACGCGCACTCTCAGGTGCTGGTGGATGCGTCTGCCAGTGAAACGGGAAGTCGGTGATCCCATTCCGACGCTGCCCCCGCAACGGTGATCGAGGAAAGAACGGCCATCACGCCACTGTGCTGCGGCACGGGAAGGCGGTCGTTCGAGACGTCGGGCCTGCTTCATGCCCGGCACTCACTCGTCAGCCCGGAGACCGGCCCGAGAGTTCATGCCGAGTTGCGGTGGGCAAGCTCGAGGCAGGGCCGGCGCCGCTTTCCCGTTCGTCCGTCTTCCTCGATCCCTTGTCGCCTCGGCACTCAACACGCCATCACACCGTGCGGGTGAGCACGGTGAGCAAGGGACACACCATGAAAACCATAAATCACCCCGTCCGTGGCCTGGCCGCCGTTGGCCTCGCCGCGCTTCCGCTGGCCGTCCACGCCCAGGCGAACAGCGACGACCAGGCGTCCCCCACCGTCGAACTCAATCCGATGGTCGTGACCGCCGTCCTGGCGCCCCGAACCGCCGACCAGAGTCTCTCCTCCGTCACCGTGATCGACGAGGCCGCCCTGCGCCGCCAGGATCCCAAGAGCATCACCGATGTGCTGCGGGGCCAGCCGGGGGTAGATGTCAGCACCAGCGGTAGTTTCGGCAAGCAGAGTAGCGTGTTCATCCGGGGGACCAACAGCAACCAGAACGTGCTGCTGATCGACGGCATCCGTCTTCGCTCGGCGACCACGGGGGCGGCGTCCTGGGAGTTCCTGGATCCGCGCATGTTCGAGCGCGCCGAGATCGTGCGAGGGCCGCGCGGCAGCCTCTACGGCGCCGATGCGGTGGGCGGCGTGGTCCAACTCTTCACCCCGGAAGGGGAGGAGGGCGCTCCCCAGCCGCGCCTCTCCGTGGGTGGCGGTTCCTTCGAGACTCAGCGCTACTCGGCCAGTCTCTCCGGCGCCGAGGGCGGCACCCGCTATCACTTCGCCGCCAGCCGTTTCGATACCGAGGGCCAGCCGGTGCGTCGCGGTGGGGACGACAAGGGGTATGACAATACTACTGGCCTGGTGCGGCTTTCCCATACCTTCGACGGTGGGGCCGAGGTTGGCATGCTGGCGCTGCGCGGCCGTGGCAGCACGGAGTTCGACGCGTCCGGGCCGGCTGAGGACGATTTCGTGCAGCAGGTGGCGGCGGTGTATGCGGAGACACCCGTGACGGACACTTGGACGAGCCGGGTCACACTGAGCGAGGCGCGTGACGAGCGCGACACGGTAGCGCCGACCTACAGCTCCCTCTTCAAGACCCGGACCCGTACTGCCCAGTGGAAGAACACCCTGGCCCTTGGGCCGCATGAAGTGGTGGTCGGCGCCGAGTACAGCGAAGATGATCTCGGCGACAGCCAGACATCGGGGCTCGCCTTTGACGAGGAGAGCCGCGACAACCGGGCGGTGTTTGCCCAGGGGCTGCTGGATTTCCAGCCGCTGACTACCCAGCTCAGCCTGCGCCATGACGACAATCAGGCGTTCGGCGAGGAACTGACCGGCAGCCTGGCGCTGGGCTATACCCTGGATGAGCACCACGTTGTCCGGGCAAGCTATGGAACGGCGTTTCGTGCCCCGACCTTCAACGAGCTCTATTTCCCCTTCGTCGGCTCGAGCAACCCGGACCTGGATGCCGAAACCTCCGAGACGTTTGAACTGGGCATTCGCGGCCAACATGACGCCTGGTTCTGGGATCTGGTTGCCTATCAGACGGAGGTGGATGACCTGATCGCCCTGGATGCCAGCTTCCGGCCCGTCAACATCAATGAGGCCAGGATTCGTGGCGCCGAGCTGTCGGCTGGCGCTGAAGTGAATGAGTGGACGTTGGGAGCGGCGCTCACCTATACCGACCCCGAGGACCGCAGCACCGGGAACCGGCTGGCGCGTCGCGCCACCCAGAGCCTGCGCCTCGATATCGATCGCGAGCTGGGGGAGTGGTCGCTGGGCGCTTCCTGGATCGCCCAGAACCATCGCTACAACGACGGCGACAACCAGCAGCGACTGCCGGGCTATGGCATCGTCAACCTGCGGGCCGGCTGGCAACTTGCGCCGATGTGGTCGCTGCGCGCCACCGTGGAGAATCTGACGGACAAGGAGTATGCCACCGCCCAGGGCGCTGACCTCGACCTTTCCACCTTCGAGAGCATCCCCTTCGACTACATCAACGCCGGCCGAGCGGCGTTTGTCAGCGTCCACTTTGGCCCGTAGGGAGCCGCCGGTGACTCACCGCCTGCCCGGCTTGGCCGGGCTCCTGTTCTCGCTGCTGGCCGGCCTCGTCGGGCCGGCCGCCGCCGATCAGGTCTGCGCCATCGACGATGCCGACCGCGAGGTCTGCCTGGCGGCCCCGGCCGAGAGAATCGTCGCGCTATCGCCCGGGGCCACGGAGCTGCTCTTCGCGGCCGGGGCAGGGGAGCGAGTGGTGGCAGTGGTGGATCACAGCGACTACCCGCCCGAGGCCAAGGAGCTGCCCTCGGTGGGCAGCCATGACCGCCTGGACCTGGAACGCCTGGTCGCCCTTCAACCCGACCTGGTGATCGGCTGGGTCACCGGCAATCCCGTCGAGCAGGTGGAGCGCCTCGAACGGCTGGGGGTGCCGGTGTTCCGGATCGAACCACGGACATTCGAGGGGATCGCCTCGGCCCTCGAACGACTGTCGCGGCTGGCCGGCAGCGAGGCACAGGGACGCCTGGCCGCCGAGCGCTTTCGCCAGGGGCTCGACGATCTGTCGGCGCGCCATGAAGCCGCGCCTCGGGTACCGGTGTTCTACCAGGTGTGGGACTCGCCGCTGATGACCGTCAATGACGAGCACCTGATCGGCAAGGTGGTCACGCTGTGCGGAGGCGTGAACGTCTTCGGCGGCCTGTCGCGACTGGTGCCGCGCATCGACGAGGAGGCCCTGCTGGCGGCCGACCCCGAGGTGATACTGGCCGGTGGGCGGGGGGAGGAGAACCGCAGCTGGTTGGACGCCTGGAAGCGCTTCCCCGAGCTGACGGCGGTGGCCCGCGACAACCTCTTCTTCGTGCCTCCGTCGCTGCTCCAGCGGCCCACGCCACGCCTGCTGGAGGGCAGCCGACTTCTCTGTGAGAGGCTGGAGGTGGCCCGTGGGCGGCGCTAGCTCACGCGCCGCGGCCCACGGGCACCTGACCTCGGGTCATCTGGCGTTGACCCTGGGCGTGCTGGCCGCGGTCTCCCTGGCCGCCCTGGTGCTCGCCGTTGCCCTGGGCAGTGCCGACGTCTCCCTGACGGACAGCCTTGCCGTGCTGGTGGGCGGTGGCGACGCCCTGTCACGGACCCTGATCCTGGAGCTGCGCCTGCCGCGTGCCCTGGCTGCCTTCGCCACCGGCGGCCTGCTGGCGGTGGCCGGTGCGCTGATGCAGGTGCTGCTGCGCAACCCGCTGGCGGACCCCTATGTGCTGGGGCTTTCCGGCGGCGCGGCGGTGGGTGCCCTGCTGGCGATGCTGGCGGGGCTGGGCAGCGCCCTGGTCTCGGGGTCGGCCTTTGCCGGCGCCCTGACGGCGACCCTGCTGGTGTTCGGCCTGGCGCACGGGACCGGCAGCTGGACCCCCTCGCGATTGCTGCTCACCGGGGTGGTCGTCGCCTCCGGCTGGGGGGCGGTGATCACCCTGATCCTGTCGCTCACCCCGTCCCGGCAGTTGCCGGGCATGCTCTACTGGCTGATGGGCGACCTGGCCCATGCGCGGGCGCCCGGCGTCGCGCTGGGCCTGCTGGGCCTGGTCTGTCTGCTGGTGGTGCCGCTCGGGCGAAGCCTCAACGTGCTGGCACGGGGCGGGCTGCAGGCGGCGGCCCTGGGCGTGGCGGTCCGACGGCTGGAGTGGCTGGTCTACCTGCTGGCGAGCCTGGTCACCGCCGTCGCCGTGACCACGGCCGGAAGCATCGGTTTCGTGGGGCTGGTGGTGCCGCACCTGCTGCGCCTGGCACTGGGCAACGACCAGCGGCTGATCCTTCCCGCCTGTGCCCTGGCCGGCGGTACCCTGCTGGTGCTGGCCGATACCCTGGCGCGGACGGTGATCGCCCCCGAGCAGCTGCCGGTTGGCGTGATCACCGCCCTGCTCGGCGTGCCGACCTTTCTCTACCTGCTGCATCGGAGCCGCTGATGAGTCGCCTGGAGACCCGTGGGCTGGTCATCGATGTGCCGGGCCGCAAGGGCGGGGACTCCCTGGACCTCGCGGTGCTGCCGGGCCAGGTCTGGGGCGTGCTGGGACCCAACGGCGCGGGCAAGACCACCCTGCTGCATACCCTGGCCGGACTGCGCTCGCCGCGCCTCGGCCGGGTGGAGGTGGATGGCGTGCCCTTGACGCGCCTGCGCCGTCGCCGACTGGCCCAGAGCCTGGGGCTGGTCTTCCAGGAGCATCACGACGGCTTCCCTGCCACGGTGGAGGAGACCGCCCTGATCGGCCGCCATCCCTGGCTTTCTCCGTGGCAGATGGAAACCGCCGAGGACCTGGCGCTGGCCCAGCGTGCCCTGGCGCGACTGGACCTGGCCGCGCTGGGCGGGCGCCAGGTGGCCACGCTCTCGGGCGGCGAACGCCAGCGGCTGGCGATTGCCACCCTGCTGGCCCAGGCTCCGGGTGTCTGGCTCGCGGACGAGCCCACCAATCATCTGGACCTGCACCACCAGGTGGCGGTGATGCGGCTGCTGGCCGAGCAGGCAGCCAGCGGTCGCGCCGTGATGATGTGTCTGCATGACCTCAACCTGGCCGCTCGCTGGTGCGATCACCTGCTGCTGCTCTATCCGGATGGTGAGGCCTGCTGGGGCCCGGCCGAGAGCATGCTGGTGCCCGAGGCCCTCGAACGACTCTATGGCCAGCGCCTGGCCAGTGCCGAGGTGGAGGGCTCCAGGGTGTTCGTCGCCGTTCCCTGAGCCTTGCACTTTGGTCGTGCCTCCCGACCGCGATGGCATCCTGGCCGTCCGTTCTCCAGGCGCCTAGACCCGGGATGCTGCGCTCTGCGCTATGGATGACGTTGACGTAAACGTCGCCGAATAGCCCGGCAATGTGTCGACAACATTCGAGAACCCGATCTGCTCCATGCCGTTATCTTGGCTGCTGGGCGGCGGGTTAAGTGATGATTGTCGACATCGCGTGTCGTTCCCGCTGCCCCACTGTTCGATAGAAGGTCGAATGTCCTCCCTTGCTGCACCCGCGTAAAACGGCCATGGCCAACAACAACAACCCTCGACGAGGACCGATTATGCCCAACCAGAACCGATGAGGAACCGACGTGCTGCTCAAACGCGAATACGGTGAAGAACATCCCTACTGGCCCCTCGGCCCCTTCAAGCTGCGCCTGCCGTTCATCCATTTCCGCTGGGAGATTCCCGAGACCGTCCAGGCGCTGGTGATGTTTGTCATCGCCATGGGCATGATCCCGCTGCTCGAGCAGTACCTGGGGGTGCCCTACGAGGTGGCGCTGGCCTTCGTGGTGGTCTGCGGCATCGGCTTCATCCTGCCACCGCTGCTCGGCGTGCCCTTCATCGCCGGCTGGATCACCCCGGCGATCCCGGTGGTACTGCTGTTCCTGAGCGACTTCACGCCCGGCCCCGAGGCGATCCGCGCCATGGTGGCCCTGCAGCTGATGGTGACGGCCATCTTCCTGTTCATGGCGGTGACCCGGCTGGGCTCGAAGCTGGTCAACAACATTCCCGACTCGATCAAGGCCGGCATCCTCCTGGGGGCGGGCATCGCCGCGATCAGCGGCGAGATCAGCGCCGGTGGACGCCTCTACAACACGCCGATCTCGCTGGGCATCGGTGGCCTGGTGACCCTCTACGTGCTCTTCTCGCTGTCGTTCCGCGACCTCGCCGAGAAGCATCGCTGGGCACGCAACATCGCCGCCTACGGCATGGTGCCGGGGATGTTGGTGACCATGGCCATCGGCTGGGGCGTGGGCGAGTACCCGCTGCCCGAGATCGAGTGGGGCATGGCCCTTCCCGACTTCGCCGGCATCTGGGGTTACCTGCCGTTCGCGGTCGGGCTGCCGGGCATGGAGCTGCTGCTGGCCGCGATCCCCACGGCGGTCATCGCCTATATCATCGCCTTCGGTGACATCATCGTCGGCCAGAGCCTGATCAAGCGGGTCGATCACCTGCGGCCCGACGAGAAGATCGAGGTCAACGTCGATCGCGTGCACCTGATCACCGGCCTGCGCAACCTGATGCACGCCTTCCTCGCCCCCTACCCGGGGCTGGCCGGCCCGCTCTTCACCGGTGCCATGGCGACCATCGCCGAGCGCTACCGCTATGGGCGCAAGGCCATGGACACCATCTACTCCGGGGCCTCGGTGTTCTGGATCGTCGGCTTCCTGGCGCTGTTCATGCTGCCGCTGATCACCCTGTTCCGGCCGGTGCTGCCCATTGCCCTGTCGATCACCCTGCTGATCACCGGCTACCTCTGCATTGCCGTGGCGGTGGAGCAGATCCGCAATGCGACGGCCATGGGCGTGGCCGGCATCATGGGGGTGGTGCTGGCGACCCACGGTGCCGCCTGGGGGCTGGGTGTCGGCCTGGTGCTCTATTTCATGGTCGAGCACCGGTCGCGCCGGGCGCGCGTCGCCGAACCCGAGGAGCCGATCGCCGTGGAGGACGACATGGCGGTGGAAACGGACGATGGCCTCGAGCCGGGGCCCGTCACGCGCTGATCGTGCACACGAGTCTTGCCACGCTGCGGGCCGCCTTTCGAGGCGGCCCGCCTCGTTGTGGGGAAGGGGTCAGGCGTCGGGCAGGTGGCCGACGAAGCGCGCCGGGTCGTCGCTGATCACCGCCTCGACGCCCCATTGCCAGCGCGGGGCGAAGGCGGCGGGATCGTTGGCCGTGTAGCAGAGCAGCCGGTAGCCGGCTTCGACGACCTCGCGAACGCGCGACTGCTTGAGGCGCCTCCAGTCGGCATGCACGCTGAAGGCCTGCACCGGCTCGCAATGCCGGCGCCAGTCCCGGCCGATCGCCTCGTAGAGCACGCCCAGCGCCAGCGTCTCGGGCCCGGCCAGGGCGCGCGCCTGGGCCAGGGCCGTGTCGTTGAAGGAGGAGACCACGCATCGCGCCGGCGGCAGCGCCTCCCTCACCGGGGGCAGGGCGGCCTCCACCAGGGCACGGGGGTCCCGGCCGCGATTCACCTTGAGCTCCAGGTTCACGCCCATCTCCAACTCGTCGAGCAGGGCCAGCATCTCCCCGAGGGTGGCCATGCGCTCGCCCAGGAAGGCGTCGCCGAACCAGCTGCCCGCGTCGAGCCGACGGGCCGCGGCCAGGTCGAGGTCGGACAGTCGGCCGCGCCCATCGGAGCAGCGCCGGATGTTGGCGTCGTGCCAGATCACCGGTGTCCCGTCGCCGAGCAGCTGCACGTCCAGCTCCACCCAGGTGAAGCCCGCGGCGTGGGCGGCGCGCACGGCGGAGAGGGTGTTCTCCGGGGCATGGGCGGAAAGACCGCGGTGGGCAATCAGGCGGGGCAGGGGGATATCGGGGTGAGGCATGAACAGTCGTCCTGGTCTGCGAGGCGCCGTCCATTGGCGGCGTGGAAGCGTCCTGTAGCGTATCGCCATCCGCCATGGCGTGGATATGGTAGGCTGCGCGATTTCGACCCTGGTGATGGTGCCGGACCCCGACGATGCGAGGACAGTGAGATGAGAGTCGTGCATATCAAGAATCCCCAGCAGCGCGAGGCCTGCCTGGCCCGGCTGTGCGCCGAGGCCTATGGCCAGGAGGCGGGCCTCAGGCCGCTGGCGACCTTCGCCGGTACCCTCGGGGTGCTGGTCAAGCAGGAGGCGGCCAGGGTGCTGGCCCTGGTGGATAATCATTCACGCCCGGTGGCGTTGGCCCTGCTCGTGCTCGACGAACTCGGCAGCAGCATGACCGTGATGCTGCTGGCCGAGCTTGACCAGGACCCGCAACAGGCGGGCGTGGCGCGGCCGGCCGAGCGCCTGGTCGCCGAGCTGGCGCTCAAGGCCCCCCTTCGGGTCGATGCCCGGGATGCCGAGCAGGAGGCTCGGTTTCGCGAGGCAGGGATCACGCGCTGGCTGGACGGCAAGGCCGGGGTGCGGATCGGGCTGGGCCCCAAGCATCCCGCCACTTCCCTTGAGGACCTGCCCAGGGCGCTGACCTTCGACGAGGCGGCGGTGATCCAGTCCTTCAAGCGCGACCGCCAGCAGTTCGATGACTACAAGGCGCGCTTCATCCGCGGCCTGGAAACCTTTCCCGCCACGCTCTGATAACGGCCCGACTTGACCCGCGGGGGCCACGGCGCTTGACTGGTGGGCCTATCCCGCAGGCAGCACAAGGAAAGCACTCTCATGGCCAAGCGCGTCCAGTTCGCTCGTACCGGCGGGCCCGAGGTCCTCGAACTCGTCGACGTTACCCCGACCGAGCCGACGCCCGGCGAGGTCCGGGTGAGGAACCAGGCCGTCGGCCTCAACTTCATCGACATCTACTTTCGCACCGGCCTCTATCCGGCCCCGTCGCTGCCCTCCGGCCTGGGCACCGAGGGGGCCGGCGTGGTCGATGCGGTGGGCGAGGGCGTCACCCACCTCAAGGCGGGGGACCGGGTCGCCTATGCCCAGGGCCCGCTGGGCGCCTATGCCGAGCAGCATGTGCTGCCGGCGGAGAAGGTGGTGGCGCTGCCCGCCGCCATCGACGTCGAGACCGCCGCCGCCAGCATGCTCAAGGGCCTGACCGTGCAGTACCTGCTGCGCCAGACCCGCGAGCTCAAGGGCGGCGAGACGATCCTCTGGCACGCTGCTGCCGGCGGCGTGGGCTCCATCGCCTGCCAGTGGGCGAAGGCGCTGGGCGTGAAGCTGATCGGTACCGTCAGTTCGCCCGAGAAGGCGGCGCTGGCCGAGCGCAACGGCGCCTGGGCCACCATCGACTACACGCAGGAGGATGTCGTCGAGCGGGTGCGTGAGTTGACCAATGGTGCGATGTGCGACGTGGCCTACGACTCGGTGGGCAAGGACACCTGGGAGACCTCGCTGGACTGCCTGAAGCCGCGCTCGCTGATGGTCAGCTTCGGCAACGCCTCCGGTGCCGTGGAGGGGGTCAACATCGGCATCCTCAACCAGAAGGGGTCGCTGTTCGTCACCCGTCCGAGCCTCAACGGTTATGCCGACACCCGCGCGCGGCTGGAGTGGATGGCCGGCGAACTCTTCGAGATGCTGGAGAGCGGGAAGGTGAAGGTCGACATCGCCCAGCGCTACCCGCTGGCCGAGGCGGGCAAGGCCCAGGAGGCCCTCCAGGGGCGCAAGACCACCGGGTCCACCATCCTGTTGCCGTGAGTCGGATACACGGCTCCCATGCCCGGCGGCCGGGAAACCGCGCAGGGGCATGGGGAGTCGGCCATCATCCGGTGAGTCAGCATCTACCGTCATAGCATTTCATGAACTGACCGCCAGCACGTATTCTGGTCGACAACACCATCCATTCCCCGAGGGTCACCGATGACAGCTTCCCCCCGAGGTGCGCTTCCCCTGAGACTCTTGCTTCTCACGCTGCTCGGCGTGTTGTCCGGCCCCGTGCTGGCCGATGAGGATGAGGCGCCACTGCAACTGGTGGCCACGACCGCGATGGTCGCCGATGCCCTGCGAGAGGTGGGCGGAGAGCGGGTCGAGGTGCAGGGCTTGATGGGGCCCGGGGTGGACCCGCACCTCTATCGCCAGACCCGCAGCGACGTTACCGCCATGACCCGGGCGGATGCGGTGTTCTGGAACGGTCTCAACCTGGAGGCCCAGCTGCGCAACTTCCTGTCACGGCTGGCGGCACGCAAGCCGGTCTTCGCCGTGGGCGAGGCGGTGCCGGCCGAGCAGCGTCTCGCCGATGAGGCGTATCCGGACCAGCCAGACCCTCACGTCTGGATGGACCCCGGCCGCTGGCGGTGGGTGGTGGAGGGCATCCGTGATGCCCTGGTCGAGCTGGCCCCCGAGCATGCTCGGGAGTTCGAGGCACGTACCGATGCCTATCTCGCCGAGCTCGAGGCGCTGGATCGCTACGCTGACGGGGTGCTCGACAGCGTGCCCGCATCGGCGCGGGTCCTGGTGACGGCACATGACGCCTTCGGCTACTTCGGTGACGCCTATGAATACGAGGTCCTGGGGATCCAGGGCTTCTCCACCGAGAGCGAGGCCGGCCTGGCGCGCATCGAGTCGCTGGTCGACGTGCTGGTGGACCGCCGCATCGGCGCCATCTTCATCGAATCGTCGGTGTCGGACCGCAATGTCCAGGCACTGGTCGAGGGCGCGGCCGCCGAGGGCTGGACGGTAGAAATCGGCGGTGAGCTGTTCTCCGATGCCATGGGGCCGGCCGCTACCTACGAGGGCACCTGGCTCGGGATGCTCGATCACAACGTCACCCTGATCACCCGTGCGCTGGGGGGCGAGGCCCCCGCCGGGGGCAGACAGGGTCGACTGAGCCAGGAGGGGAGTGAATGAACGAGGCCCAGCACCTCTCCGATGAGGTGGTCGCGAGCCCGCTGGCAATCCATGGCCTGACCGTCAGCTATGACCATCGGCCGGTGGTTCACTCGGTGGACTTCATCACGCCGCCGGGCTGCATGACCGCCATCGTGGGACCCAACGGGGCCGGCAAGTCGACCCTGCTCAAGGCGGCTCTGGGCATCACCCGGCGCCTGACCGGTGATATCAGGGTGTTCGGCGAGCCCTATGACGGCCGTTCGCGCCGTGTGGCCTATGTCCCGCAGCGCAGCAGCGTCGACTGGGATTTTCCCGCTACGGTAATCGACGTGGTGACCATGGGGCTCTTCCGTGACCTGCACTGGTGGCAGTTTATCCGTCGGCACCATCGCGACAGGGCCATGGAGAGTCTGGGCCGTGTCGGTATGGAGGCCTTCGCCCAGCGCCAGATCGGCGAACTCTCGGGTGGCCAGCAGCAACGCGTCTTCCTGGCCCGCGCCCTGACCCAGGAGGCGGATCTGACCATCCTCGACGAGCCTTTCGCCGGGGTCGATGCAGCCACCGAGAAGGCCATCGTGGAGGTGCTCAAGACGCTGCGTCGCCAGGGCAGGACCCTGCTCTGTGTCCATCACGATCTCGCCACGGTGCGCGACTATTTCGATCACCTGTTGCTGCTCAATGTCCGCCGCATCGCCGCCGGGCCCGTGGCGACCACCTTCACCGCGCAGAACCTGCAGGAGACCTACGGTGGACGGCTCGGCGATGTCCAGTTGTTGCGCCTGCTGGACGAGGCGCCCCGGGAATCCCGGGAGTGCTGAGCATGGAAGCCTGGTGGCGTGCCCTGATCTTCGATGCCGGCTACAACACCAGCCTGGTGACCCTCGGTGCGATGCTACTCGGGGGAGGGGCCGGCATGATCGGCAGCTTCGTGTTGCTGCGCAAGCGCTCCCTGGTCAGCGATGCGATCAGCCATGCGACCCTTCCCGGCCTGGCCCTGGCCTTCATCCTGATGGCGCTGGTTTTCGGGGACGGGCGCTGGATGCCGGGGCTGCTGGTCGGTGCCGGACTGAGCGCCGCCGTCGGGCTCTGGGCGGTGCAGGCCATCAGCCACCGCACGCGACTGGGCGAGGATGCCGCCATAGGCGCCGTGCTCTCCACCTTCTTCGGCCTGGGCGTCGTATTGCTCACCGTCATCCAGTCGATGGCGGTGTCCGGACAGGCGGGGCTGACCGGCTACCTGGTCGGCTCCACCGCCGGGATGCTGGCGGCCGAGGCCCAACTGATCGCGCTCTGTTCCCTGCTGCTGGCGGCCGGCATCTTCGTGATGCGACGGGACTTCCTGATGGTCTGCTTCGATCCCGTCTTCGCCTCCACCAACGGGGTCCGGGTCCAGCGAGTCGATATGCTGCTGATGCTGTTGTTGCTCGCGGTGGTGGTGATCGGACTGCGGATCACCGGCCTGATCCTGATCGTCGCGCTGACCATCATCCCGCCGGTGACCGGCCGCTTCTGGACCGATCGGCCGCTTCGCGTGGTGGCGCTGGCAGCGCTGCTCGGCGCCCTGGCCGGCTACCTCGGCGTTACCCTGTCCAGCGTGCGCGAGGGGCTGCCCACCGGCCCCCTGGTAGTGCTGGCCTGCTTCGTGCTCTTCCTGGTGTCCTTCCTGCTCTCGCCGCGGCGCGGCATCCTGGCCACCCTGATGGCCCACCAGCGCTTCAAGCGGCGGGTCCATCTGCGCCAGGGGCTGCTTGCCATGGCCCGTGATGAGGCGATCTTTGACGACCTGACCATGAGGGTGCTTCGCCGCCAGGGCTTCATTCGCCGCGATGGGGTCGCGACACCGTCCGGTTGGGCCGCGGGTCGGGATGCCGAACACGAGGAGCGGCTCTGGGCGCTCTACCGGCAGTACTATCCGGAGGAGTCCGCACAGCTCGATCACCGCGGTCTGTTGCCGATCGAGCGGGTGCTCTCGCCGGATACCATCATGGTGCTCGAGAACCGGCTGATGATGGGTCGGGGGGCGCACCCATGAGCGATTTCCTGATGTTCAGCCTGGTGCCGATGACGGTCGCCATCGTCATCTGCATGTCCTGCGCCCTGCTGGGCAACTTCCTGGTGCTGCGTCGCCAGAGCCTGATCGGTGACGCCATCAGCCACGTCGCCCTGCCGGGAATCGTGGCAAGCTTCCTGCTCACCGGGACCCTGGCCTCCTCGGCGATGATGCTGGGCGCCGGGGTCTCGGCCTTGTTCACCGTGGCGATGATCGAGCTGATCCGGCGGCTGGGGCGGGTGGAGAACAGCGCGGCGATGGGCGTGGTCTTCACGAGCCTGTTCGCCCTCGGCGTACTGATGCTGGAGTGGAACGAGGTGGGGACGGTCCACCTGGACGTGGAGCACGCCCTCTACGGTAATCTGGAGAGCCTGATCTGGTTCGAGGGCACGAGTCTCGCCGCGCTGGTGGATCCGCGGGCCCTGTCCGACCTGCCGCCGCAACTGGGCCGGGTGGCCTGGATGGGGGCCCTGGTGGTTGCCTTCGTGGTGGCCTTCCGCCGCAGCCTGGTGCTGGCCAGTTTCGATGCGGACTTCGCCGCCAGCGTCGGTGCCCGCCCGACCCTGGTCGGCCTGCTGCTGGTCGTGATGGTGGCCGTGGCCGCCATTGCCGCCTTCGAGGCGGTCGGGGCGATCATCGTCATCGCCATGTTCATCTGTCCCGCCGCCGCGGCCCGGTTGATGACCGACCGCCTCGCCTCCCAGGTCGCCTTGAGCCAGCTGATCGCCGTGGCGTCGGCGGTGCTGGGCTATGTGCTGGCGGGCTATGGCCCGGGCTGGATGGGGTTAGGGGTCTCGCTGAGCGCGGCCGGCATGATCGCCACGCTGTCCGGGGGGTTCCTGTTGCTGGCCTGTCTCTTCGGCCCCCATCGCCATCGCAGGGAAGCGCTCAGCACCTAGTCGATATCGACATAGGCCCCCATCTCGCGCATCCGCGACTCGAAGCGTGCCACGTTGTCGACCAGGTCGTCGGGGCCGAAGGCCACGCACTCGGCCAGCAGCACCTCGATCAGGGTGATCGCCGAAAGGATCGAGGGGAAGAAGTGCGGCGTGGCGTTGGCCACCGGGAAGGTGATGCTGGCCCCGGGGACCAGCGGCGAGCGCAGGGTGTCGGTGACCACGATGGCATTCACGCCGTTGGCACGGGTGATCTCCAGGGCTCGCATGGTCTCGGCACAGTAGGGCTCGAAGCCGAAGGCGATCACCACGTCGCCCTCGCCGAAGGGGGCCAGCTCGGTGAGCAGGCCGCCCTCCTGCCCGCGGATGAGATGGATGTCGGGCATGGCGATGCGTCCCACATAGGCGAAGTGGTAGGCGCAGGCGAAGGTATCGCGAAAGCCCACCACCGCCACCTTGCCGGCGCCCAGCAGCAGCCGCGCCGCCTCGCGGACCTTCTTCTGGTTGTCGGCAGTGAACAGCCGACCGATGTTGTCGAAGGCCGCGTCTCCCACGTCCAGGAACACCTGGTCATCGGTCTGGCTGGCCAGGCTGCGCAGCTGGCTGGCCCGCCCCGAGAGCTCCACCGGGCCGGCCTGTACCGCCGACTGGAACACCTCGCGGAACTGCTCATAGCTCTCGAACTCGAGTCGCTTGGCCAGCCGCATCAGCGTCGAGGGGGTGACCTCGGCGGCGGCGGCTGACTTGCGGATCGACTGGAAGGCGATTTCGACCGGGTGTTCCAGCACGTAGCCGGCCGCCAGCTTGAGCTGCGGGCTCAGCTCCGGATAGGCCTCGGCCAGCTGCTGGTTGACGGCATCCAGTCCCGCCGGGGCCTCCGGCGGCGCATCCGGGCTCGGGGTCTGCGGTTCCAGCACGCGGTTCTCCTCAGCTGATCATGTTGATGGCATCCGCCCATCGTGGCAGAGCGCATTGTAACGCATGCGGGTCGTCATGAATGACACAACTGTGTCTCATGGGAAAAATAATGGCACAGCTGTATTGACGCCCATCGGGACCCTCGTCTAGGATGCCCGCAAAACAGACGTGCCTCATTGGTATAGTGAATGATACGTTTGTTTCATTCATCGTCAGCCTCTACCAGGAACGACCGAACCCGACATGAGCCACTCCGCCAAGCATCCCGCCTACGAGACCCTGATCACCCAGCGCCACGGCCAGGTGATGGAGATCCGCTTCAACCGGCCCCATCGCCTCAATGCGGTGGTCGAGACGCTGTATACCGAGCTGCTCGATGCCCTCGCCGTCGCCTCCGCCGAGGTCGATATCCGTGCCGTGATCCTCACCGGTGAGGGTCGCGCCTTCTGCGTCGGCGCCGACATGAAGGAGCATGGCAGTGCCAAGCGTTCCCTGTTCCAGCGCCGCCAGTACCTGCAGCTGGGCAACGACGTCTGCGAGGCGATCCTGCGCCTCAGGAAGCCCGTGATCGCCGCCGTCAACGGCTATGCCCTGGGGGCCGGCGCCGAGATGGCGGTCTCCTGCGACTTCATCCTGATGGCCGAGGATGCCCAGATCGGCTTCCCAGAGACCAGCATCGGCACCTGCGTGGGCGGCGGCGTCTCCAAGCTCCTGCCCGAGCTGGTGGGTCTGGCCCAGGCGCGTCGGCTGCTCTTCACCGGCCGGCGCATCGATGGCGAGGAAGCCGCCCGCATCGGCCTGGCGACCTCCAGCTGGACCGCCGATTCCCTGCTCGACGAGGCCCGGGCCCTGGCGGGCGAGCTGGCGAAGCAGGCCCCGGTCTCCATCGCCATGCTCAAGCGCCTGGTCAACCAGGGCAGCGACACGAACCTGGAGAGCCAGCTGCAGCAGGAACTCGATGCGGTCTTCACCTGCTCCACCACCGAGGACTGGCAGGAGGGCGTCGACGCCTTCGCCGAGAAGCGCACGCCCCGGTTCCAGGGCAGGTAATCCCGATCTCCCGTGCCCGGCCAGTGACCGGGCTCGTCGTCACCGTTCAGCGACCCTCGTGGTCAAGGTCAGCAACACATGAATCCCATCGAAGGACACCTCCCAACCCGCAGCCCGCTTCACGATATCCTGGCGCCGACCGGCATCGCGGTGATCGGCGCTTCCGCCGATCCCACCAAGCGGGGCTACAAGGCGATGGTCGGCCTGATCAAGGACGGCTATCGCGGCGACATCTATCCCGTGAACCCCAAGGCCGACATGATCCTCGGGGTCAAGGCCTGGCCCTCGGTCACGGCGATCCCCGGCAATCCCCAGCTGGCGCTGATCTGCACGCCGGCGGCCACGGTGCCGGGGCTGATCGCCGAGTGTGGCCGTCGCGGCATCAAGGGGGCGGTGATACTCGCCAGCGGCTTCGCCGAGATCGGCGGTGAGGGGGCTGCGCTCGAGCGCGAGATGATGGCCAAGGCCGAGGCGCACGGGGTGCGCATCATCGGCCCCAACACCTCGGGCGTGTTCAACCTGCACCACCACATCAACCTGCTGGCGCTGGACAACGTCAAGCCGGGCGATGTGGGCATCATCTCTCAGTCCGGCAACATGCTGCTGTCGCTGGCCCTGGAGGCCCAGCACAACGGCCAGGTGGGCTTCTCCACCTACGTGGGCCCCGGTAACCAGAGCGACATCGGCTTCAACGACTATCTGCGCTATCTGGGCGAGGACGAGCACACCCGGGTGGCCACCCTCTACGTGGAGGGTTTCCGGGACGGGCGCAAGTTCCTCGAGGTCGCCCGCGAGGTGACCGCCATGAAGCCGGTGGTGGTCTACAAGTCCGGCTCCACCGAGCAGGGCCAGAAGGCCGCCAGCTCCCACACCGGGGCCCTGGCCGGCAGCTACGCCATGACCGTGGACCTGCTCAGGCAGTCCGGGGTCAGCGTGGTGCAGTACTCCGACGAGATCCTGCCGGTGGCCGAGGGCCTGGGACTCCTGCAGAAGTCCCGCGGCAAGCGGGTGGCGGTGATCTCCGACGGCGGCGGCCAGGCCACCATCGCCTCCGACCGCCTGGCCGAGGCGGGCCTGGAGCTCGCCGAGCTCTCCGAGGCCACCCGGGCGAAACTCCGCGAGGTGCTCTTCCCCCAGGCGTCCACCGTCAACCCGGTGGACGTGGCCGGCTCCACCGATGCCAACCCCTCGCTGCTCGCTACCTGCATGGAGATCGTCGCCGCCGATGACAACGTCGACAGCGTCTTCCTGGTCGGCATGTTCGGGGGCTACAGCATCCGCTTCGCCGAGTCGCTACTGGGCGACGAGATGCGCGGCGCCGAGGCGATGGTGGACCTCTCCAACGCCACCGAGAAGCCGCTGGTCATCTACAGCCTCTATACGCCGATCAAGCCGCCGGCGCTGCGTCGCCTGCATGAGGCGGGCCTGCCGGTCTACGCCTCCATCGAGCAGTCGGTGCGGGTGCTCGCGGCGCTGGGCGAGCGCGGCCAGTACCTGGCGCAGATCCATGCCCACGCCCGCGAGACGCCGGTGGATGCCCGTCCCGAGCTCACCGCCATGTTCCGGCAGGCCCGGGCCGAGGGGCGTGACCTCTTCGAGTACGAGGCCAAGCAGCTGCTGCGCGACCACGGCGTCGAGGTCCCGGAGGAGCGGGTCGTCAGGAACGAGGCCGAGCTTGCCGCGGCAGCGGCAGCGCTCGGCGAGACGCCGCTGGCCATGAAGGTGGTCTCGAAGGACATCCTGCACAAGTCCGACGCCGGGGGCGTGAGGCTCAACGTGGTGGGCGAAGCCGCCATGCATGATGCCCGCAATGCGATCCTCGACGCCTGCAGGGCCTACGACGCCAAGGCCGAGATCGAGGGCGTGCTGGTGGCGCCCATGGCGAAGAAGGGCGTGGAGGTGATCGTCGGGGTGATCCGCGACCCGATCTTCGGTCCGGTGCTGATGTTCGGCCTCGGCGGCATCTTCGTCGAGATCCTCGAGGATGTGGCCTTCCGCGCCATCCCGCTTTCGCGCCACGACGCCCGCTCCATGGTCGAGCAGATCAAGGCGAAGCGGATCCTCGAGGGGGTGCGCGGTGAGTCCGCCGTGGACAAGGAGGCGCTGGTCGAGTTGCTGCTCAAGGTGTCGAGCATCGTCGCCGCCTACCCGGACCTCAAGGAACTCGACCTCAACCCGGTCATCGTCAACGCCGATGGCTATGCGGTGGTGGATGCCCGGGTTATCGTCGACCGAGACAGCGATACAACCGACAAGGAAGCCCACACATGAGCACGACCCTGCCGTCACTGACCGATGCCCGCCTGACGCTTGAGGGCCGGGTGGCCACCCTGACCCTGGACCGCCATGACGTGCGTAATGCCCTGACCGGCACCGCCCTGGTGGATGACATCGTGGCCGTGGCCGACTGGGTCAACGCCTGCGACGAGGTCTCCGTGCTGGTCATCACCGGCGAGGGCTCGGCCTTCTCCGCGGGGGGCAACGTCAAGGACATGGCCGAGCGCGGTGGCGACTTCGCCGGCCACGTGGCCGAGGTCGCCAGCCGCTATCGCCGGGGCATCCAGCGTATCCCGCTGGCCCTGCAGGGCGTGGAGGTGCCGATCATCGCCGCGGTCAACGGCCCGGCGATCGGGGCCGGCTTCGACCTGGCCAACATGGCCGACGTGCGTATCGCCTCCCGCAAGGCGAAGTTCGGCGAGACCTTTCTCAATCTGGGGATCATCCCCGGGGATGGCGGCGCCTGGTTCATGCAGCGCCTGATCGGCTACCAGCGTGCCTTCGAGCTGACACTCTCCGGCCGGGTGATCGATGCCGAGGAAGCGAAGGCGTATGGCATCGTGCTGGAGGTCACCGAGCCCGAGACGCTGCTCGAGCGGGTCGGGGAGATGGCCGGGCAGATGGCGGCCCAGCCGCCCAAGGCGACGCGCCTGACCAAGCGGCTGATGAAGATGGGCATCCGCATGGAGCTGCCCGACTTCCTCGACCTCTGTGCGACCTTCCAGGGCATGTGCCATAACGAGCCCGAGCACCTCGAGGCCGTCAATGCCATGCTGGAGAAGATGGCCAGGAAGTAGGCGACGCCAGCCGTCAGTCCCCGAATACCCCGGCCTGTGCCGGGGTATTCGGTTCCGGGAACGATGAAAGGGCTGGCTTTTCTCTCCTGCGGCTGGTGTGCTTGAGTCTCCACGAATACACACGGAGGTGTCATGGCCGACAGCACGCTGGTCTTCGTCGTCCTCGGGGTGACCCTCGCCGCCTTCGTCTGGGGGCGCTTCCGCTACGACCTGGTGGCGCTCTCGGCGCTGCTGGGCTCGGTCATGCTGGGGCTGGTGCCGGGTAAGGAGGCCTTTCTGGGATTCGGTCACCCGGCGGTGATCACCGTGGCCGCTGTCTTGGTGCTCAGTCGCGGTTTCGAGCGCTCCGGGGTGGTGGACGTGATCGCCGAACAGGTGCTCAAGGCCGGCGAGCGGCTCTTCCTGCAGTTGCTGGTGCTGACCGGCACCGTGGTGGTACTTTCGGGCATCATGAACAACGTGGGTGCCCTGGCGCTGCTGTTACCGGTGGCCATGCGTCTGGCTCGCGAACATGACGCCTCGCCGTCACTGCTGCTGATGCCGCTGGCCTTCGGCTCACTGCTGGGCGGGCTGACCACCCTGATCGGCACCCCGCCCAATATCATCATCGCCAGCTACCGCGGCTCGGTGACGGGGGAGAGCTTCGGCATGTTCTCCTTCTTTCCCGTAGGCGCCGTCGTCGCCGTGACGGGACTGGCCTTCATCGTGCTGTTGGGCTGGCGCCTGACCCCCAAGCGTGCCGGCAAGGCCACCACCGAGGAGATGTTCGACACCGCCAACTACCTGGTCGAAGTCCGGGTGGGGGAGGAAGCCAAGGCAGTAGGATGGTCCCTCCAGGAACTGCAGCAGGCCCTGGAAGAGACCATCCCGGTGCTGGCCGTGGTCCGCGACGAGAAGCGTCGTGCCGGTCATGCCTTTCACGGCAGCCTGCGCGAGGGGGACATCCTTCTGGTGGAGGCCGGCCCCGACGAGATGAAGCTGCTCGAGGACAAGGCGGGCCTTACCCTGGGGGCCGAACCCGAGGAAAGCGAAGAAGAGGACGACGCGGCACAGGGCGCGCGCGAGCCTGACGTGGCCACGGCGCAGAAGGACCTGGCGGAGGCCGATGGGGCAAGCGGAGAAGAGGAAGAGAAGCAGGACAAGGAGAAGAAAGGGGTCGATACCGAGGGCCTGCAGCTGGTCGAGGTGGTCGTGCGCAACGACTCCATGATGGTCAACCGCACCGTCACCCAATTGCGCCTGCACAACCAGTTCGGCCTGCACCTGGTGGCGGTGGCCCGTGACGGTGGCCGCCTCAAGCAGCGCTTGCGTGACATCCGCTTCCGGGCCGGTGATGTCCTGCTGCTGCAGGGTGGCGAGAGTGAGCTCTCCGAGAGCCTGGCGACCCTGGGCTGCCTGCCGCTGGCCAGCCGCAACCTCACCCTCGGCCAGCCTCGGATGCTGCTGGTCTCCATTGCCATCTTCGCCGCGGCCATCCTGGCCATGGTGCTGGACCTGCTGCCGGCCGCGGTGGCGCTCTCCACGGCGGCCCTGGTCTCGCTGCTGGTGGGGGTGCTGCCGCTGCGCGACGGCTACCAGGCCCTCGATGGTCCCGTTCTCGTCCTGCTCGGCGCCATGATACCGGTGGGCGAGGCGCTGGAGACCAGCGGCGGCGCGGCACTGATCGCCGAGGGACTGCTGGCCCTGGGCAGCGACTGGCCGGTGGTGGTCACCCTGGTGACGCTCTTCGTGATCTCCATGGTGCTCTCCAACGTGATCAACAACGCCGCCGCAGCCCTGCTCATGGCGCCCATTGCGGCCAGTCTCGCCAGTGGCTTCGGTGTCTCGCCGGACCCTTTCCTGATGGTGGTGGCGGTCAGCGCCTCCTGTGCCTTCCTCACGCCCATCGGCCACCAGTCCAACACCCTGGTGATGGGGCCGGGTGGCTACCATTTCAGCGACTACTGGAAGCTGGGCCTGCCGCTGTCCCTGCTGGTACTGGCGGTGGCCATGCCGATGATCCTGATGGTCTGGCCCCTCTAGCAGAACGCCCCGGCACATGGCCGGGGCGGGAGGGTGGCGTGGTGACCGGGTCAGGCCATGGCTGATGGCTCCTCGGTGTGCCACAGCACCCGCGACTTGTCGGTGACGAAGGCATCGTAGGCAAAGTCGTCCACGCTGAGCAGCTCCAGCACCTCGGCCTCGCGCTCGCGCATGAAGGCGGCGTCTTCCTCGGAGATCAGCCCCTTCTCGAGCGCGGCCTCCACCTTCTGCTCGGGGTGCAGGGCGTCGGCCGGCAGCTCGCCCTTGGCATGGGCCTTCTGGACTTGACGGTAGAGGGCCTCGGCGCGCTCCTGGGTGGCAAGCAGCGCATTGTAGTGGGCGAGCGGATTGTCCCGGCTGCCGTCGTTCTCCTGCCAGGTGGTCTCCAGCAGGTAGCGGCGCAGCGCGGTGTCGCGGGAGACGGCCTGGGCGATCTCGCGGGTCAGGTCATCCTGTGGGCGCTTCCAGCGGCGGCCGGCGGGCATCACGACGATGCGCAGCAGCCGGCCCAGGACTCGGCTCGGCAGGTTGTCGAAGAGCTCGTCCAGGGCCTGCTCGGCGCGCCCCAGCAGGAAGCGGCAGCCATAGTGCAGCAGGGCGGCCTCGCCCTCGACCTTGTCGCCCTCGTGCCACTGCTTGAGTGTCATCGAGGCGAGGTACAGGTTGGAGAGCACGTCGCCCAGGCGCGCCGAGAGCATCTCCCGCTGCTTGAGGGTCGAGCCGAGGCTCGCCATGGCGGCATCGGCACAGAGCCCGAAACCGGCGGAGAGGCGGGCGATGTCCCGTGCATAGGGCGCGGCGACCTCGTCGAAGGGGACGTCCGCCCGGCCGAGTCCCAGGCCCTGCGTTAGGGCGCGGGCGGCGTTGCCGAAGATCAGCCCGGCGTGGCCGAAGAAGGCGCGGTCGAAGGCCCGCAGGTCGTCGGCATCCTTGGCGGCCAGCTCCTCGAGCACATAGGGATGGCAGCGGATCGCTCCCTGGCCGAAGATCATCAGGTTGCGTGTCATGATGTTGGCACCTTCCACGGTGATCGCCACCGGGTTGGCGCTGTAGCCGATGCCGAGGTAATTGCGCGGCCCCAGGGTCACCGCCTTGCCGCCGTGGATGTCCATGGCGTCGCCGAGGATCTGGCGCTGGAACTCGGTGAGCTGGCTCTTGAGGATCGCCGAGGGTACCGCCGGCTTCTCGCCGTGGTCGATGGTGTTGGCCGTCTGGTAGACCGCGGCCCGGGATATATAGGCCAGCGCGGCCATGCGCGCCAGGGGCTCCTGGATCCCCTCCATCTCGGCCACCGGCACGTTGAACTGGCGACGGATTCGGGCGAAGCCACCGCTCCAGCCCAGGGCGTAACGGGCGGTCCCGGTGGCGCCGGAGGGCAGGGTGATGCAGCGCCCGATGGAGAGGCACTCCACCAGCATCCGCCAGCCCTGGCCGATCATCTCGGGCCCGCCGATGATGGTATCGAGCGGCACGAAGACGTCCCTACCCCGGATCGGCCCATTGAGGAAGGGGCTGCCGATGGGGTGGTGGCGACGACCGATCTCCATGCCCGCGGTGTCGCGCGGGATCAGCGCCAGGGTGATGCCGCGATCGGTCTCCTCGCCCAGCAGGTGGTCGGGGTCGAAGAGCCGGAAGGCCAGGCCCACCACGCTGGCGATGGGCGCCAGGGTGATCCAGCGCTTTTCGAAGTTCAGGCGCAGACCTAGCACCTCCTCGCCGTCGATCTCCTGCCGGCAGACCACGCCGGTGTCGGGGAGGGCCGTGGCGTCACTGCCGGCGCGGGGGCCGGTGAGGCCGAAGCAGGGGATCTCGCGCCCGTCGGCCAGCCGCGGCAGGTAGTGGTCCTTCTGGGCCTCGGTGCCGTACTTGAGCAGCAGCTCGCCCGGGCCCAGCGAGTTGGGTACCCCCACCGTGACCATCAGCGTCTCGCTGACCGAGAGCTTCTGCAGGACCAGCGACTGGGCCTTGGCGGAGAAACCCAGGCCGCCATACGCCTGGGGGATGATCATGCCGAAGAAGCCTTCCCGCTTGAGGTAGTCCCAGAGCTCCTGGGGCAGGTCGGCACGTTCCCGGGCGATCTCCCAGGCGTTGCACATGCCGGCGGCCACGCTGCACTGCTGGTCGAGGAAGGCCTGCTCCTGTTCCGTGAGCCCCTCATCGCGGTACCCGAGCAGCCTCTCCCAGTCGGGTCGACCGGTGAAGAGTTCGCCGTCCCAGGCCACGGTGCCGGCCTCCAGCGCCGTGCGCTCGGTCTCCGAGACCCTGGGCGACACCTTCTTGAACAGGGCGAAGAGGCGCGGGGTCAGCCACTTGCTGCGCAGGGCGGGAAGGCCGGCCGCGGCCACGGCGAGGGCGCCGAGCAGCAGGATGACGCCGAGCACCGCGGAGGCGGCGAGCAGGCTTGCCAGGCCGGTCACGGCGAGCACGGCCAGGGCGGGCAGGGCGCCCGCCTCGCGGCGCATCACCACCAGCAGGCCGACGATGGCCGCGAGCAGCAGGATCAGGGTGAGCATGGGAGACTCCGGTTGTTGTCGATGGCAAGAATTCGAACAGATGTTTGAATTCTTGCAGACTAGACCACATCGCTGCAACCGGCCAGTGCCCACGAAACAGCTCGGCCTTGGCACTTGTGGCCAACATGCTCGAGGCTTTTCCGGCGGCAGGCTTGATCGGGGCGCTGTGAACCCCTCCCTGGGCGCTACCGATGCCCTGCTTCGCTCTCGCGTCCCGCTCCGCTTGCAGGTCCGGTGCTGGCCATCCATGGCCAGTCCGTTCGGAGCAGTGCTCCTCACCCCTGGCATAGGACCCCCTCCAAGCCTGCCCCCGGCGCCTCTCGCTAATCGGTAAAGCCATCATGTCAAAACGCCCCGCGCTGCAGGGCAGGGCGGGGCGCAGTGGTGCCGAGGCACTGGCGTTATCCGTCGAGGCGGCGCTGGGGCTTGCCGCGGGCCGGGGCGTCGCCCGCCACGTAGTAGGGGGCGTCGCTTCTCGGCAGCGGCTCGCGGCCGCGGATGCGGTCGGCGATCTTCTCGGCGAGCATGATGGTCGGCGCGTTGAGGTTGCCGGTGGGGATCACCGGGAACAGCGAGGCGTCCACCACCCTGAGCCCCTCCACGCCGTGCACCCGGCCCTGGCCGTCCACCACCGCATCGTCGCCCTCGCCCATCCGACAGCTGCCGCAGGGGTGGTAGGCGGTCTCGGCATGGGCCTTGACGAAGGCATCCAGCTCGGCGTCGGACTGCACGTCCGGCCCCGGCGAGATCTCCCGGCCGCGGTAGGGGTCGAAGGCGGGCTGGGCGATGATCTCGCGGGTCAGGCGGATGGCATCGCGGAACTCCTGCCAGTCCTTCTCCCTGGCCATGTAGTTGAAGAGGATGCTCGGTGCCGCCTCGGGGGCCCGGGAGGTGAGGCGGATGCGGCCGCGGCTCTCGGAGCGCATGGAGCCCACGTGGGCCTGGAAGCCGTGGGCCTGCACCGCGCTCTTGCCGTTGTAGCTGATGGCGATGGGCAGGAAGTGGTACTGCAGGTTGGGCCACGCCTCCTGGTCATTGCTGCGGATGAAACCCGCCGCCTCGAACTGGTTGCTGGCGCCCACGCCCTTGCCCAGGAAGAGCCACTCGGCGCCAATCTTCGGCTGGTTCCACCACTTCAGCGCCGGGTAGAGCGAGATCGGCTGGGTGCACTCATACTGGATGTACATCTCCAGATGGTCCTGGAGGTGGGCGCCGACGTTGTCGTTGACCTGTACCGGTGCGATGCCGAACTCGTCCAGTACCTCCTTGGGGCCCACGCCCGAACGCTGCAGGATCTGCGGCGAGGCGATGGCCCCGCCGCACAGCAGCACCTCGCGGCGGGCACGGGCCTGGCGTTCCCCGCCCTTGCGATTGCCCTTGAGAAAGTAGCGCACGCCCACGGCCCGCTTGTCCTCGAACTCGATGACGTCGGTGAGGGCGTGGGTCTCGATGGTCAGGTTCGCCCGCCCCCTGGCCTGGTCGAGGTAGCCACGGGCCGTGGAGGCGCGCCGGCCGTTCGGGGTGACGAAGCGGTCCATGGGGCCGAAGCCTTCCTGCTGGTAGCCGTTGACGTCCTCGGTCTCCGGGTAGCCGGCCTGCTTGCCCGCCTCGATGAAGGTCCGGTAGAGCGGGTTGTTGCCCTCTTTCGGGGTCGTGACACTCACCGGCCCGTCGCCGCCATGGTAGGCGTCGGGGCCGATGTCGCGGCTTTCGGACTTCCGGAAGTAGGGCAGGCAGTCGGCGTAGGCCCAGTCCGCCAGGCCCGGCGCCTCGGCCCAGTGGTCGTAGTCCAGGGCGTTGCCGCGGATGTAGCACATGCCGTTGATCAGCGAGGAGCCCCCCAGCCCCTTGCCGCGGCCGCACTCCATGCGTCGGCCATCCATGTGTGGCTCGGGGTCGGTCTCGAAGGCCCAGTTGTAGCGCTTGCCCTGCAGCGGATAGGCCAGCGCCGCCGGCATCTGGGTGCGAAAGTCGAAGCGGTGGTCGGGGCCACCGGCCTCGAGCAGCAGCACGCTGACGCCTTCGTCCTCGGTCAGGCGAGCGGCCAGCACGTTGCCGGCCGACCCGGCGCCGACGATGATGTAGTCGAATTCATGGTTCCGGGACATGGGATCTCCTTAAAACACCGACGCGAAGGGGCCCATCTCGATCTGCACCGACTTGGTCTGGGTGTAGTGGGCCAGGGTCTCGAGGCCGTTCTCGCGGCCCACGCCGGACTGCTTGTAGCCGCCCACCGGCATCTCGGCGGGGGACTCGCCCCAGGTGTTGATCCAGCAGATGCCCGCCTCCAGGCGGTGGATCACCCGGTGGGCGCGGTTGAGGCGCTCGGTGAAGACCCCGGCGGCCAGCCCGTAGTGGGTGTCATTGGCGCGGCGGATCACCTCCTCCTCGTCAGAGAAGGCCAGGATCGCCATGACCGGGCCGAAGATCTCCTCGCGCACGATGCGCATCTCGTCCGTGCAGTCGGTGAATACCGTGGGGGCCGCCCAGGCGCCGTTCGCCCGCTCGCCGTCGTTCCAGGCTTCGCCGCCGGCCAGCACCCTGGCCCCTTCCTGCTTGCCCAGCGCGATGTAGGAGAGCACCTTGGCCTGGTGCTCGAAGCTCACCAGGGGGCCGAAGTTGACGCTCGGGTCCAGCGGGTCACCGGCCCTGATGCGCGCCACGCGCTCGGCAATCCTCGCCTCGAAGGCCTCCTTGACGGCGCCCTCGACGAAGACCCGGGTGCCGTTGGTGCAGATCTGTCCGCTGGAGTAGAAGTTGGCCATCATGGCAGCGTCGGCGGCGCGGTCGAGGTCGGCGTCGGCGAAGACGATCAGCGGCGACTTGCCGCCCAGTTCCATGGTCACGTCCTTGAGGGTGGAGCCCCCGGCGGCGGCCATCACCTTCTTGCCGGTCCCCACCTCCCCGGTGAAGGAGACCTTGTCGATGCCAGGGTGTCCGGTCATCAGGGCACCGACGCTGCCGTCACCGTGGATCACGTTGAAGACCCCGTCGGGCAGCCCGGCCTCGGTGAAGATCTCGGCGAGCCGCATGGTGGTCAGCGGAGTGACCTCGCTGGGCTTGAAGACCACGGCGTTGCCGGCGGCCAGCGCCGGGGCACTCTTCCAGCAGGCGATCTGGATGGGATAGTTCCAGGCGCCGATGGCGCCGATCACCCCCAGCGGCTCGCGACGCGTGTAGACGAAGGACTCCTCGCGCAGCGGAATCTGGCTGCCCTCGATGGCCGACGCCAGGCCGGCGTAGTACTCGAGGACGTCGGCGCCGGTGACGATGTCCACCGCAGCCGTCTCGCTGATCGGCTTGCCGGTGTTGCGGGTCTCGAGCTCGGCGAGCTCGTCATTGCGCTCCCTCAAGAGCGCCACCGCGCGGTTGAGGATGCGGCCGCGCTCCATGCCGGTCATCGCCGCCCAGGCCCGCTGACCCTTGCGGGCCGCGGCCACGGCGGCGTCCACGTCGGCCTCGGCGGCCTGTTGCACCTCGGCAAGCCGCGAGCCGTCGAAGGGATTGATCACCGAGAAGGTCTCGCCGGAGGTGGCGGCCGTGCGACGGCCGTCGATGTAGAGGGTCTGGGTCTCGAGGAATGGCATGGTGACCTCCAGTCAGGAAGGGGAAAGGGTGTCTCGGGTACCGAGCAGGCGATCGAGGTAGTCCCGGGCCAGGCGACGCGCCTCGTCGCTGTCCAGGCCCTCGAGGGTCAGGGCACCGCGCAGCCACAGGCCGTCGATCAGGGCGGCCAGCGAGCGGGCACAGGCGCGGGCCTCGTCACGGGGCATCAGGCGGCGGAACTGGTGGCAGAGGTTGGCGTAGAGGCGGCGGTCATTGACCTGCTGCAGGCGCGCCAGCTCCGGCTTGTGCATGCTGCTGGCCCAGAAGGCCAGCCAGGTCTTGGCCACCGGCCCGGTCACCTGGCTGCGATCGAAGTTGCCGTCGATGATGGCGCCGATGTGGTCCCTGGGGCTCGTGGTGGTGAGCTCGCGGCGCCGCGCCGCCACCGCCTCGCCCAGATCGCTGAGGATCTGGCGCATGGTGGCCTCCAGCAGGCCGTCCTTGCCGCCGAAGTAGTGGCTGATGATCCCGGCGGAGACGCCCGCGTGGCGGGCAATGCGCATCACCGTGGCATCGGCCAGGCCGACCTCGTCGATCGCCGCCATGGTGGCCTTGATCAGCTGCTGGCGGCGGATGGGTTCCATTCCAACCTTGGGCACCGTTGCTGGCTCCTTTCCCGGGGAATTGATCTTGCAACCACCACATGAAGCATGGTTACCATGTGCACAGCTTGCCATTTCTTTATTGAACGTTCAATCAATAAAGTGCCTGGCAAAGGATCCCGCTGGCTCGTGGTGCTGCCACCGCGGCTATACTTCATGTCCAACAAGAGGAATGCCTCCATGCTCACCCGCAACCTGAACCGTCGCCTGACCCTGGGGCTCGGTGTCGCCGCCATCGGCGTCTCCGCCTCGCCGCTGCAGGCCGCCGAGCCCGAGAGCTGCGAGACCGTGCGCTTCGCCGAGGTCGGTTGGACCGACATCACCGCGACCACCGCACTCACCACCGAAGTGTTGGAAGCCATGGGCTACCAGACTCGCATCGACACCGTTTCCGTCCCCATCGCCTACCAGGGCATGAAGAACGACGACTTCGACGTCTTCCTGGGCAACTGGATGCCCTCCATGGCGTCGATCAGCGACCCTTACGTCGAGGATGGCGATGTCGAGCGCCTGGGGGCCAACCTGGAGGGCGCCAAGTACACCCTCGCGGTACCGCAGTACGTCCACGACGCCGGCGTCACCTCGGTGGCCGATCTCGCCGAGCATGCCGAGCAGTTCGACAGCCGGATTCACGGCATCGAGGCCGGCAACGACGGCAACCAGTTGATCCAGCAGATGATCGACGATGACGCCTTCGGTCTGGGCGACTGGCAGCTGATCGATTCCAGCGAGGCCGGCATGCTTGCCGAGCTGAGTGCCCGGGCGCCGGAGGAGGAGTGGATGGTGTTCCTCGGCTGGGAGCCGCACCCGATGAACACCAACTTCGACATGGCGTACCTGGAAGGTGCCGATGACTACTTTGGCCCCGACCTCGGCGGCGCCACCGTCTACACCAACACCCGCGGCGGCTACGTCGAGGAGTGCGCCAACGTCGGTGCGCTGCTGGAGAACCTCGAGTTCACCCTCGAGATGGAGAACCAGCTGATGGGCGAGATCATGGACGATGGCGAGGACCCCCGTGATGCCGCCCGCGCCTACCTGCAGGCCAACCCCGAGGTCCTGGAAGTCTGGCTGGAGGGCGTCGAGACCCGCGAGGGCGAGCCGGCGCTGCCGGCGGTCAAGCGCGCCCTCGACATCGAGGCGTGAAGGGCCACGCGGGCTTGCCATGCAGCGGGCCCGCGTGCATAATCCCTCCCCGTTACCCGGCTGTGGTCGGGCAAGCCGTTGATAAGGCTACGTAGCTCAGCTGGTTAGAGCACATCACTCATAATGATGGGGTCCCCTGTTCGAATCAGGGCGTAGCCACCAGGACACACGAAAACGCCCGCCAGGCCTCGCGCCGGCGGGCGTTTTCCGTCGGATCCCGGTGCGCCTCGCGAGGGGAGGGGAATGCCAATCCCCGCTTGACCTTACGGGCCCGATCCGTATACTACGCCCCGTGCTTGAGGTCATTCCCCGATAGCTCAGTTGGTAGAGCAAATGACTGTTAATCATTGGGTCGCAGGTTCGAGTCCTGCTCGGGGAGCCAGCTTCGCTCAAGCGGCGAAGGATCTCGTTACCATGACAGGCACAGTGCGGCATGCGGTTATTCCCCGATAGCTCAGTTGGTAGAGCAAATGACTGTTAATCATTGGGTCGCAGGTTCGAGTCCTGCTCGGGGAGCCAACCGCTCCTAGCTGCCTGCCGCATCCCCTCGCATTATCCTGCATCGTTCCCCGATAGCTCAGTTGGTAGAGCAAGTGACTGTTAATCACTGGGTCACAGGTTCGAGTCCTGTTCGGGGAGCCAGTCCTGTCTGGCCATCCTCCTCTCCTGCGTCTCCCTCGCGCCGATGCCTCACCGGCTTCTCGCCGGAAAACTGCTGCCATTCCAGGGTCTTGTCGTCACCCGTCGGCTGGCCTCCTGCGGCCTTCAGGGGCGCTCTTCGTGTGAGCCTCTTCGCGGGAAGGTCGCACGCCATGGCTGTCCCGGTCTCCGGATGGCGAGCCGCAAATACAGGGACGCCGGGCCCTGGGGGCCGGCGACCTTGTTTGCCGATTCCGTAGCGAAGCCGCTGTCCATTCGCTGTGTTCAGGTGCCTTTGGCGTAGTGCCAGGTGCCATCAAGCTGGGTGTAGTCGAGCAGGATCTGGGCCGCCTCCAGGATCTGGGCACGATCGACCGGCTCCTCTTCGCTGTCCTCCTCGTCACGGGCATCGACCCACTCCTCCAGCGGGTCCAGGCCCAGGGCGCGTCGGCGCTCGTTCTCCAGGGCGAGCTGTTCGGCCTCCTGGGCCTCCACCTCGCGCTGGCGCTGCTCGCGATTGAGGCTGACGCTGGTGTGCTGTTCGCGAAGACGACTGGCCAGCGCGGACTGCTGCTCGAGGTAGTGGAAGTTCGGGTGCTGTTCGGCGCGCTCGCGATGGCGGCTGCGCAGCGTCTCCAGGTACTGGCGGGGCTCGCCGTAGGTGCGATACTGCACTTCGCGCACCGTGTCCCATTCCAGGGCGTTGTCGAGGCTGCTCTCGCCGATCAGTTCCGGGTCGATCAGGCTCGGGAAGCGGATGTCCGGCTCCACGCCGCGATGCTGAGTGCTTTCCCCGGAGATGCGGTAGAACTTGGCGCGGGTCAGCTTGATCTCGCCATGGCTGAGCTCGTTGAGGGTCTGGACCGTGCCCTTGCCGAAGGTGTCGGTGCCCACCACCAGGCCCCGGCCATAGTCCTGGATGGCCCCGGCGAAGATCTCGGAGGCCGAGGCCGAGAGGCGGTTGACCAGCACGGCCAGGGGGCCGTCGTAGAGGGTGCCGCTTTCGGTGTCGCCGTAGAGGCTGATGCGGCCGCGCGCATCGCGGACCTGGACGGTGGGGCCGCGGTCGATGAACAGGCCGATCAGTGAGTTGGCTTCCTGCAGGGCGCCGCCGCCGTTGTTGCGCAGGTCGAGCACGATGCCCTCGACGCCCTCGTCCTGGAGCCGTTCCACTTCCTTGGCCACGTCGCGGGTGGTGCTGCGGTAGTCTTCCTCGCCGGCCTGCCAGGCATCGAAGTCCACGTAGAAGGTGGGGATCTTGATCACCCCGAGGCGGTGGGTGCCGTCGTCCCGCGCGATCTCGACGACCTCGCCCTGGGCGGCCTGGTCCTCCAGGTCCACGGTGTCGCGGGTGATCTCGATGACCTTGGAGCGCGTCATGTCGACGGCCTGGGCGGGTACCACGTCGAGTCGCACCACCGAGCCCTTGGGGCCGCGAATCATGTCGACCACGTCGTCGAGGCGCATGCCCACCACGTTGACGATCTCCTCGCCCTCCTGGCCCACGCCGACGATGCGGTCGGCCGGCTGCAGGGCCCCGGCCCGCTCGGCGGGGCCACCCGGTACCAGGCTCGATACCTTGACGTACTCGCCGTCGGCCTGGAGCAGGGCACCGATACCCTCCAGCGAGAGGCGCATCTGGATGTCGAAAGACTCGCCCTGGCGCGGCGAGAGGTACTCGCTGTGGGGGTCGATGCTGCCGGTCACCGCGGCCATGAGGAGGCCGAAGACGTCCTCCTCGTTGGTCTGGCGCAGGCGCGACAGCTGCCCCTCGTAGCGCTGGCGCAGGTTGGCTTCCACCTGCTCGGCGTCCTGGTCGCTGATGGCCAGGGTCAGGGCGGCGTTCTTGAGCCGCTTCATCCACAGCTCGTCCAGGGTCGCCTCGCGACCGGCCCAGGGGGCGTCCTCACGCTCGAGCTCCAGGCGCTGCTCGCTGTCGAAGGCGAAGTCGACGCCCTCGTCGAGGCGGTCGAGCAGCCATTCGAAGCGCGCCTCGGCGCGCTCGTGGTAGCGCTGATAGAGGGCGAAGGGGCGCGTCAGGTCGCCGTCGAGCAGCGCCTCGTCCATGCCGGTTTCCAGGTCGTTGAAGGCGGCCACGTCGCGGTCGAGCAGGTAGGCGCGTTGGCCATCGAGGATGTCCAGGAAGCGCGAGTAGGCGCGCCGTGACCAGTCGTCGTCGAGGCTGATATCCGCATAGTGGCCGTAGCGCAGCGACTCGGCCACTTCCGCGGCCACCTGGCGCTGGGCGTCGTTCGGCTCGACGGCGGCCAGTAACGGCGTGGTGGCCAGCAGCAGGGCCAGGGCCGCTGAACGCCCAAGGGTGACAAACAGGCTCATCGATGAAGCACTCCCCGATTCGTGTACACTTACTATCTATCCAGACTCCGACCCGGCTGACGAGTTGCATGGACCGAACGGTTATTGTACCAGCTTGGTCGTGCCGCCAAGACCCCCGAAATGCCCCGTGATAGAGGAATTCCATGTCCCAGGATGCCCGACTCGAGCGCCTGCTCGACTTCCTGCGTCGATCCCCCACGCCCTGGCATGCCACGGCCAACATGGCCAGGCGCCTCGAGGAGGCCGGCTACCGGCGTCTCGAGGAGACCGAGGCCTGGCGCCTGTCGCCCGGTGAGCGTGTCTACGTCTCCCGCAATGACTCCTCGCTCGTCGCCCTGCAGCTGCCCCGTGAGCGGCTCACGGCATTGCGGCTGGTCGGTGCCCATACCGATAGCCCCGGCCTGCGCCTCAAGCCCAACCCCGCCCAGAGTGCGGCGGGTTGGCTCCAACTCGGCGTCGAGGTCTATGGCGGGGCCCTGCTGGCGCCCTGGTTCGATCGCGACCTGGGGCTGGCCGGGCGGGTGCACCTGCGCCACGCCGATGGCCGCATCGAGGGCGTGCTGCTCGATGTCGCAAAGCCGGTGGCGATCATCCCGAGCCTGGCCATCCACCTGGACCGCGAGGCCAACAATGGCCGTGCCATCAATGCCCAGACCGAGATGGCCCCGGTCTTCCTGCAGGGCGGGGGGCGGCCCGACCTCGAGCGCCTGCTCGCGGGTTGGGTCGCCGAGCAGCACGGGCTCGAGGACGTCGAGCTCCTCGACTTCGAGCTCGCCTTCCGCGACATGCAGCCGCCGTCCCGGGTCGGGGTCGACGGCGAAATGATCGCCAGTGCCCGGCTCGACAACCTGCTCTCCTGCTTCATCGGCCTGGAGGCCCTGCTGGAGAGCGACGGTCGCCAGGGGGCGGTGCTGGTGGCCAACGACCACGAGGAGGTGGGCAGTGCCAGCGCCTGCGGCGCCCAGGGTCCCTTCCTCGGTGACGTGCTGCGGCGGGTGAATGCCCAACTCGGCGAGGCGGGGGAGGAGGGCTTCATTCGCCTGATCCAGGCCTCGCGGCTGATCTCCTGCGACAATGCCCATGCCCTGCACCCCAACTTCCCGGACAAGCACGATGCCGCCCACGGGCCGGTGCTCAACGGCGGACCGGTGATCAAGGTCAATGCCAGCCAGCGCTATGCCACCAACAGCGCCACGGCGGCGCTGTTCCGTGACCTCTGCCGCGCGGCCGAGGTACCGGTGCAGAGCTTCGTGACCCGGGCCGACATGGGCTGCGGCAGCACCATCGGCCCGATCACCGCCACCGAGCTCGGCGTGCCGACCCTGGACGTGGGCGTGCCCCAGTGGGCCATGCACTCGATCCGCGAGACCGCCGGCGCCCGGGACGTGGAGCATCTTACGCGGGTGCTGACCGCCTTCTTCGATCGCCCCGAACTGGCCTAGAGCGACGTACGAGAGGCGCCGGGAGCAGAGCGTAGAGGAGGTCCTATGCCAGGGGTGAGGAGGATTCCTCCGAACGGGCTGGCCATGGATGGCCAGCACTGGACCTGCAAGCGGAGCAGGATGCGAGAGCGAAGCAGGGCATCGGTAGCGTACAGGGAGGTATTTACAGCGCCTCCTCGATGGTCCGGCACCCCGGGGCCTGCTCCCGGGTAAGCTTGGAGTACGGATGGGCAGGAGTTGTAATATGAAAAAACCCGGCGCCAGGGGCACCGGGTTTTCGGTATCTGGTGGCTACGCCCTGATTTGAACAGGGGACCCCATCATTATGAGTGATGTGCTCTAACCAGCTGAGCTACGTAGCCAACAACGGGGGCGAAGTTTAAGGACTTTGCCTCGTCGGGTCAAGGATTTCGTGCCTCAGACATTGAAGCGGAAGTGGATCACGTCGCCGTCCTGGACGATGTACTCCTTGCCCTCCAGGCGCCACTTGCCGGCGTCCTTGGCGCCCTGCTCGCCGCCCAGCGAGACGAAGTCCTCGTAGGCGATGACCTCGGCGCGGATGAAGCCCTTCTGGAAGTCGGTGTGGATCACCCCGGCGGCCTCGGGGGCGGTGGCGCCCACCTTCACCGTCCAGGCGCGCACCTCCTTGACCCCGGCGGTGAAGTAGGTCTGCAGCCCGAGCAGGGCATAGCCGGCGCGGATCACCCGGTCGAGCCCCGGCTCCTCCATGCCCATCTCGTCGAGGAACATGGCGCGCTCCTCGTCCTCCAGCTCGGCGATCTCGGCCTCCAGCTGGTTGCACACCGGCACCACCACGGCGCCTTCCTCGGCGGCGATCTCGTTGACCACCTCGAGGTAGGGGTTGGCCTCGAAGCCATCCTCGTTGACGTTGGCGATGTACATGGTGGGCTTGAGGGTCAGGAAGCCGAAGCTCTTGAGCTGGTACTTCTCGTCGTCGGTGAGGCCGGCGCTTCTCAGCGGCAGGCCTTCGGCCAGGTGGGGCTGGATGCGCTCGAGGATCGCCTTGGTGGCGATGGCCTCCTTGTCGCCACCCTTGGCCACGCGCACCAGGCGCTGGATGGCGCGCTCGACGGTGTCGAGGTCGGCCAGCGCCAGCTCCATGTTGATGATCTCGATATCGGCCCGCGGGTCGACCTGGTTGGCGACGTGGATCACGTTGTCGTTGTCGAAGCAGCGCACCACATGGGCGATGGCCTGGGTCTCGCGGATATTGGCCAGGAACTTGTTACCCAGCCCCTCGCCCTTGGAGGCGCCGGCCACCAGGCCGGCGATGTCGACGAACTCCATGGTGGTGGGGATCACCTTCTGCGGCTTGACGATCTCGGCGAGCCGGTCGAGGCGCGGGTCGGGCATCGGCACGATGCCCACGTTGGGCTCGATGGTGCAAAAGGGGAAGTTCTCGGCGTCGATGCCGGACTTGGTCAGCGCATTGAACAGCGTGGACTTGCCGACGTTGGGCAGGCCGACGATACCGCAGTTGAAACCCATGAGATCTTCCTGGAAGCGAGTTCGCGATTGGAAAGTGGCGTGTATTCTACGGAAGCGCGGAGCGCCAAGCTACAAGCACCGAGCGGCCAAGCCGCGAAGATACGGGCCCTCGACGATGCAGGTCGGATTCGGCCTCGGGCAGTGTCGTTCCGGGCATGGCTGCCCGTCGTCGGTCCCCTTGTAGCTCGGTGCTTTCAGCTCGGCGCTGTAAAACTGTGCAGCCGGTTCATGGCCTTCGCCCAGTCACCGGCCAAGGCCTGGGGCAGGGTGGCCAGGCACTCGTCGATGGCGGCGTCGATGGCGGCGCGCTCGGCCTTGCCGGGCCGGCTCAGCACGTAGTTCGTCACCTGGCGGCTGTCGCCGGGGTGGCCGATGCCGATGCGCAGGCGGTGGAAGGCCCGGTCGTTGCCCAGGGCGCGGATGATGTCGCGCAGGCCGTTGTGCCCGCCGTGGCCGCCGCCGGTCTTGTAGCGCGCCGTACCCGGCGGCATGTCGAGCTCATCGTGGGCCACCAGCAGCTCGCCCGGTGCCAGCTTGAAGAACTGGCAGAGGGCCGCCACGGCGCCGCCGCTGCGGTTCATGAAGGTGGTGGGCTCGAGCAGGTGCACGTCCTGGCCGTCCAGGTGGACCCTGGCGTGCAGGCCCAGGAACTTCCTGTCCGGACGCAGCTCGCCGCCCGCCGCCCGCGCCACGGCCTGCACCAGCCAGGCACCGGCATTGTGGCGGGTGGCCGCGTAGTCGGCGCCGGGATTGCCCAGTCCAATGATCGCCTTGACCTGGCTCATGTCGTGTCTCCAAAAAATCATCGGGAATGATTTTTGACGTCGCGTTAGCGGCGGCCCGTAGGATGGCCGCCAGGGAGGGACGGCCACAAAAAAATCAAGCGCCGAGGCGCTTGATCGATGAAGGGAGGGCCATGCAGAGCATGGCCCGGGCAAGCGCGCTTACTCGGCGCTACCTTCGCCTTCTTCGCCCTCGGCGGCTTCACCGCCTTCCTCGTCCTCTTCCGTATCACGGACCTTGGGCTTGGTGATGCTCAGCACGGCGTTGTCATGATCCTCGCCATGGGTGAGCGCGACCAGGGTCACGCCGGCCGGCACGGTCAGGTCGGAGAGGTGCAGGGTGGTACCCAGCTCGACCTCAGTGATGTCGACCTCCAGGAAGTCGGGCAGGTCCTTGGGCAGGCAGCTGACCTCCACCTCGTTGGAGAGCACGTGGAGTTCACCGCCGTCGTCCTTGATGCCCTTGCACTTGTCCTCGCCCACGACGTGCAGCGGCACGCGCAGGGTGATCTCGTGGGTAGCATCGACCCGCAGGAAGTCGGCGTGGGTGATCAGCGGCTTGTAGGGGTGACGCTGCAGATCACGGACCACCACCTGCTGAGCCTGGCCATCCACGTGCAGGTTGATCACGGAGGAGAAGAAGGCCTCGTCTTCCAGCGCCTTGTAGAAGCTGGTCTTGTCGACGGCGATGGGCTGTGGCGCCTGCTCACCACCATAGATGATGGCCGGCACCTGTTCGTTCGCACGACGCAGGCGGCGGCTCGCACCTTTCCCCAGGTCGCTGCGAACGCTGGCATTGAGTGTGTAATCGGACATGGAATTGCCTCTTTCTGGAAGTAAGGAAAGCGCCGTGGCCCGCGACCAGACCGCGGCGTTTCCGGGAGCCCCGCAGGGCATGTGTCCCGCGCCCTGTCCCGCCGGGCGAGTCCCGGTGGACCCGCGTCAGTGGAACATGGCGCTGACGGATTCCTCGTTGCTGACCCGGCGGATCGCCTCGGCGATCAGCCCGGCGACGCTGAGCTGGCGGATCTTGCCGCTGCGCCGGGCGGTCTCGGAGAGGGGGATGGTGTCGGTCACCACCACCTCGTCGAGCACCGAGCCGGTGATGTTGTCCACCGCCGGCCCCGACAGGATCGGGTGGGTGGCGTAGGCCACCACGCGCCGGGCGCCCCGGGCCTTGAGGGCCTCGCCGGCCTTGCACAGGGTGCCGGCGGTGTCGATCATGTCGTCCACCACCACGCAGGTGCGGTTCTCGATCTCGCCGATGATGTGCATCACCTGGGCCTGGTTGGCCGAGGGGCGCCGCTTGTCGATGATCGCCAGGTCGGCGTTGAGCTGCTTGGCGATGGCGCGGGCGCGCACCACGCCGCCGACGTCCGGCGATACCACCACCAGGTCGTCGTAGTTCTGGCGCTCGATGTCGTCGAGCAGGATCGGCGAGCCGTAGACGTTGTCCACCGGCACGTCGAAGAAGCCCTGGATCTGGTCGGCGTGCAGGTCCATGGTCATGACCCGGTCGACGCCGGCCTTGACCATCATGTCGGCGACGATCTTGGCCGAGATCGGCACGCGCGCGGAGCGCACGCGGCGGTCCTGACGGGCATAGCCGAAGTAGGGCACCACGGCGGTGATCCGGGTGGCGGAGGCCCGGCGCAGGGCGTCCACCATCAGGATCAGCTCCATCAGGTTGTCATTGGTCGGTGCACAGGTGGACTGCAGGATGAACACATCCTTGCCGCGCACGTTCTCGTTGATCTCGACCGCGACCTCGCCGTCGCTGAACTGGCCGACCGTGGCATTGCCCAGGTAGGTGTCCAGACTCTCGGCGACCTTTCGGGCGAGTTCGGGATTGGCATTCCCGGCGAAAACCATCAATTTTGACACGCGCAGCCACCTTTGCTGTGTTGGGTCTTCAGGGATTCGGGTCGAGGGTCGTTCCGGGGCGGAATGGCTGGGGCAGGAGGATTCGAACCTCCGCATGGCGATACCAAAAACCGCTGCCTTACCGCTTGGCTATGCCCCAGCAGCCTGATCCGCTCCGGGACGTCCCGGGTGCCTTGGCGCCCGTGGGCGGGGCGGGTCATCGACCCAGCGCAGCATGGAGAGGTGAGCGATTCAGGCCGCGGGCCTTGAAGGCCTGCCAGCCGCCGGGAACCTCGGCCAGGAGCCGGTCGGCCTGGGCCTCGCTGTCGAGCCGGGCAAAGACACAGGCGCCGGTGCCGGTCAGCATGGTCGGCGCTCGGGACGCCAGCCAGTCGAGTGCATGCGCCACCTCGGGATACAGTGCCCGGACGGTGGGCTCGCAGTCGTTGCGCCAGCTCGCCGCTCCCCCCTGCAGTGCGCGCGCCATGGTAATCGGGGGGGTGTGGCGTGTCAATTGCGGTGCCTTGAACACCGCCGGCGTAGAGACCGTCACGCCGGGGTGAAGCACCACGAACCAGGGGGTATCGAGCTCGACCGGGGTGAGGCGTTCGCCGACTCCCTCGGCCCAGGCGGCGTCCCCGTGCACGAACACCGGGACGTCGGCCCCCAGGGCGAGGCCGAGGCCCGCCAGGCGTTCGACGTCGAGGCCGAGTCCCCAGAGGGCATCGAGGCCGAGCAGGCTGGTGGCGGCATCCGAGCTACCGCCACCGAGCCCCCCGCCCAGGGGCAGGCGCTTCTCGAGGAGGATATCCGCCCCCAGGCGGCAGCCGCTCTCGGCCTGCAGCAGGCGGGCGGCCCGCACGATCAGGTTGTCCTCGGCCGCCACCCCGGGCAGGCGGGGAGCGAGGCGGATCTCGCCGTCCTCGCGGCCGCGCAGGGTGAGGGTGTCGCCGATGTCGAGGAACTGGAACAGCGTCTGCAACTCGTGGTAGCCATCCGGCCGGCGGCCGGTGATGTGCAGCAGGCGGTTGAGCTTGGCCGGCGCCGGCAGCACCATCGTGTCGGGAAGGGGGGGGGACAGCGGCATGTCAGTCGTCGAGGGCCGGGCGCCAGTCGGTGACCGCCAGGGTGACTCGCAGGTCGTCATAGGCCATCACCAGGCGCCTGGGCAGCCAGAGGTCGGCGACGCGCTCCCAGTCGCGGTACTCGATCTCCCAGCCATCCTGCTCGAGGCGAAGGGGAAAGCCCAGTTCGTCCTCTTCCAGTCGATGGGGCGTGTCGTCCGCCGGCAGGCCGCGGATCCAGTCGGAGAGCGCGCTGACCGGCAGCGACCAGCCCAGCTGCTCTTCCATCAGCGCCTCCGGGGTCTCGGCCTCGAAGCGGCCCTCGGCGGTGGTCAGCGAGAAGCGCCCTTCGCGTCCCTCCAGGGTGCTGCGCCCGCTGCCGAAGGGCCCGCTGATCAGCAGCCGGTAGTAATGCGGGTGCTGGCTCCAGTCCAGGTTGGCGCTGGTGGAGTCCTCGGGGGTGCGCAGGCCGGCCTTGCCGACCAGTACCCAGGTGTCGAGTTCGGCCAGGCGTTCGGCCTGATCCTCCCACTGGCCCGCGGCGCGCTCGCCCTCGGGGGCGGGCGCCCGGCCGGCGCAGCCGGCCAGCAGGGCCAGGGCGAGCAGGGGGATCAACAGTCGCGGCAGTGTCGTCATGGCGAGTTCCGTTCGTCAGGGGGTCAGTCGTCACGCCCGGGCGCGTCGAGCTCGGGGTGGCGTTGCAGCAGCTCGTCGATCAGCGGGCGCTCCTCGAAGCGTTGCCGGGCTTCCTCGAGCAGGTCGCGTGCACGCTCTTCCTCGCCCAGCGCCCAGAGCACCTCGATGAGGTGGGCGGCGATCTCCTGGTCGGGCATGGCCGACCAGGCGCGCTCGAGCCAGGGCAGGGCCCCTTCGGGGTCGCCCTGGCGATAGCGGACCCAGCCCTGGCTGTCGAGGATGGCCGGGTTGCCAGGCTCCAGCGCGTGGGCCCGCTCGATCAGTTCGCGTGCCTCCCCCAGCCGGCCCTCGAGGTCGGCATCGGCGAGGGTGTAGCCCAGGGCGTTGAGGGCATTGGCGTTGTCCGGATCGGCCTCGATGATATGGCGAAGGTCCGCCTCCATGGCGGCGAGGTCGCCATCGGCGAAGGCGCGCATGGCACGCTGGTAGCGCAGCCGTTCGTCATCGGGGTGCTGCGAGAGTTCGCTGTCGAGCAGGGCATCCGCCTGCTCGACGAGGCCGGCCTCGTCGAGCAGTTCGACCTCCAAGGAGACCAGCTCACTGCGGTAGTCCTCATGGCGCAGCCGCTCGAGGCGCAGGAAGGCACGCGCGTCGAGCAGCCGGTCATCCTCGATCAGCATCCTGGCCGCACTCAGGCGGGCGGTCAGGAACTGCTCGCCCTCGGGCACCTGGCGGTAATAAAGAAGGGCGTTGTCCACCTCGCCCTCCTCCTCGGCGATGGCGCCCAGCAGCAGGAAGGCCAGCGGCGGGGCCTCGTCGTCACCGACCAGGGGCAGCAACAGGCGGCGCGCCGGGGGCAGGTGCTCCTCTTCCAGGAACAGCCGTGCCAGGCCGAGGCGCAGCTCGGGGTCGTCGCCGTGGTCGTCGAGCAGGGCGTCGGTGGTGGCCTCTGCGGCCTCGATGCCGCCCAGCTGGATCTCGGCGCGGGCCAGCAGCAGCATCAGGCGCGGGTCGCCCGGCGCCACCTCCAGGCCGCGTCGCGCCGCCGCTCGTGCCGCCGAAGGAGTGTCGGCCTCCAGCGCCAGGCGGGCGCGGATCTGCCATAGCTCGGGCAGCTCGGGCGCGACCCGCGTCAGCCGCGACAGGCGCTGCTCGGCCGCCGCACGCTCACCGGCGGCGGCCTCCAGCAGGGCGGTGGCCAGCTCGCTGTCGTGGTCTGCCTCGCCAGCCCCTGCCAGGTGCTCGCGCATCCTGGCCAGCAACGGCGCCGGGTCGGCACCGGCCTCGAGGGCACTCTCCACGAAGCCGGTCAGCTCCTCCTGTGCGCCGCGCGAGATGGCGGCCAGGCGCTGTTCCAGGGCGGCATCCCAGTCGCCGCGTTGGATGGCGAGGCTGGCGAGCAGGCGTGCCGGGGCGTCGCTCTCCGGCGCCAGGGCCTGCCAGCGCCGTGCGGCCTCATCGAGGAGCTGGGGGTCCTCGCTGAAGCGGGCGGCCAGGGTGGCGCGCTCGGCGAGGGGGGCGGAGCCATAGCGCTCGGCGACGTCCAGAAAACCGCGGGTGGCGCGTGGATAGTCGCCGCGCTGTCCGGCCAGTTCGGCCACCAGCAGGCCGGAGAGGCTCTCGGCATCCAGCCCGCGGGTGATCGACGGCGCACCCGCCAGCGGGTCCTCGGCGGGTTCGGCGGCCGAAGAGGCCCCCGGCAGGCCCTGGCAGCCGGCGAGCAGGATCGCCAGCGCCATTGGCGCCAGGGGGGAGCGACGAGTGATTCGGGAGAGCGTTCCGCGGGGCATGCGCGTCTCGTGCCAAAGGACGAGTCGCCAGCATAACGGCTCGGCTCCCCCGGGCAAAGCATGATCCCGGTCACGGCATGTCATGGCGCCCCGGGCGGGCGGCCTGTGGTAGAATACTGCGCTTCGAGGATGGGCGGTCCGCGTCAGCGGACACCACCATTGCGCCCCTGCCGGAACCACGACTCGCGAAGACGCCGAACGCATGACGCTTCTTGCCCTGGGAATCAACCACCGGACCGCCACCATCGAGGTGCGCGAGCAGGTCGCCTTCTCGCCGACTCAGCTGGAGGCGGCGCTGGCCGAGCTGCGTGCCCTGCCGGAGGTGCGCGAGGCAGCAGTTCTCTCCACCTGCAACCGCACCGAGCTCTACTGCGTGACCGAGGCCGTCGGCGAGCGCGAGATCCTCGACTGGCTGGGCCGTTTCCATGGACTGAGGGTGGAGGACCTCACGCGCTGTGCCTACCACTTCCACGAGAACGACGCGGCCCGGCACCTGATGCGGGTGGCGGTGGGGCTGGACTCCATGGTGCTGGGCGAGCCGCAGATACTGGGCCAGCTCAAGGAGGCCTACCAGGCGGCCCGCCGGGCCCGTGGCCTGGGCGGTGAGCTGGAGTGCCTGTTCCAGAACACCTTCGCCGTGGCCAAGCAGGTACGCACCGAGACGGGCATCGGTCGCAACCCGGTGTCGGTGGCCTACGCGGCGGTGAGCCTGGCCAGCCGCATCTTCGGCGACTTCACCCGCTCGCGGGCACTGCTGATCGGCGCCGGCGAGACCATCGAGCTGGTGGCGCGCCACCTCCACGAGGCCGGCGTGCGTCGGCTCACCGTGGCCAACCGCACCCGCGAGCGGGCTGAGGCCCTGTCCGGGCCGCTGGGCGGCGAGGCGATCACCCTCGATGCCATCCCCGAGGCCCTGGTCGAGGCCGACATCGTGATCTCCTCCACCGCCGCGCCCCTGCCGATCCTCGGCAAGGGCATGGTCGAACGGGCGCTGAAGAAGCGCCGCCACCGTCCCGTCTTCATGGTCGACATCGCCGTGCCCCGGGACATCGAGCCCGAGGTGGGCGAGCTCAGCGATGTCTTCCTCTACACCGTCGATGACCTCCAGGAGGTCATCGAGGAGAACCGCCGGCATCGCCAGGTGGCCGCCGACCAGGCCGAGTCGCTAATCGAGCACGGCGTGGGCAACTGGCAGCACGAGCGGCGGATCCGCAGCGGCGGCGAGCTGATCCGCGACGTGCGCGCCCGCGGCGAGGCCATGCGCGAGCTCTCCGAGCAGCAGGCCCTGGCGCGCCTGGCCCGCGGCGAGGACCCGGAACTGGTGATCCGCCGCCTGGCCCACCAGCTGACCAACCGGCTGATGCACCGTCCCACCGTGGCGATGCGCGAGGCGGCCTCCCGGGAGCGTCGCGACCTGCTGGAGGCCGCCACCGCCCTGCTGCTGGACGAATCCACCGACCACTCCCGATAGGATGCGCCGATGAAAGCCACCCTGCGCCAGCGCCTCGACGCTTTCGTCGAGCGCTTCGAGGAGCTTTCCGCCCTGCTGGCGGAGCCCGAGGTGATCAGCGACCAGACCCGCTTCCGCGACTACTCGCGGGAATATGCCGAGCTCGACTCCCTGGTGGAGGCCTGGCGCGAGTATCGCGCCGTGGAGGCCGACATCGCCTCCGCCGAGCAGCTCCTCGGCGATGCCGATGCCGAGATGCGCGAGCTGGCCGAGCTCGAGCGGGACGAGGGGCGCGACAGGCTGGAGGCACTCGAGGTCCGGCTCAAGCAGCTGCTGGTGCCCAGGGATCCCGACGATCGGCGCAACGTCTTCCTCGAGATCCGCGCTGGCACCGGCGGCGACGAGGCGGCGCTGTTCGCCGGTGACCTCTTTCGCATGTACTCGCGCTATGCCGAGCAGCACGGCTGGAAGGTGGAGGTGGTCAGTGCCAGCCATGGCGAGCAGGGCGGCTACAAGGAGATCATCTCCCGGGTCAGGGGCGAGGGGGTCTATGCCCGGCTCAAGTTCGAGTCCGGCGCCCACCGGGTGCAGCGCGTGCCGGCCACCGAGTCCCAGGGGCGCATCCACACCTCCGCCTGCACGGTGGCGGTGATGCCCGAGGCCGACGAGGTGGGCGACATCGATATCGACCCGAACGACCTGCGGGTGGACACCTTCCGCTCCAGCGGTGCCGGCGGCCAGCACGTCAACACCACCGACTCCGCGATCCGCATTACCCACCTGCCCAGCGGCGTGGTGGTGGAGTGCCAAGAGGAGCGCAGCCAGCACAAGAACCGCGCCAAGGCGATGTCGCTGCTCGCCGCCCGGCTCAAGCAGAGCGCCGTGGCCAGCCAGCGGCAGCAGCAGGCCGATGCCCGGCGCAGCCTGGTGGGCTCGGGCGATCGCAGCGAGCGCATCCGCACCTACAACTTCCCCCAGGGTCGGGTCACCGACCACCGCATCAACCTGACGCTCTACAAGCTCTCCGAGGTGGTCAGCGGCGAGCACCTCGACGACGTGATCGAGCCGCTGATCCACGAGTACCAGGCCGAGCAGCTGGCGGCCCTCCAGCAGGACGCCGGATGACCCTCGACGCCCTGCTCGCCCGAGCCGCCCGGCGCCTTGTTGACGCCGGTTCGCCGAGCGCGCGGCTCGATGCCGAGGTGCTGCTCTGCCACGCGCTGGGCGTCGATCGCACCTGGCTCTACACCTGGGGTGACGGCGAGGCGCCGCTTTTCGAGCGGGCCCGCTTCGAGGCGCTGCTGGCGGCGCGCGCCGCCGGCCAGCCGGTGGCCTACCTGACCGGCGAGCGCGAGTTCTGGGGGCTGCGACTTGCCACCTCGCCGCACACCCTGATTCCCCGCCCCGATACCGAGCGGCTGGTCGAGGCGGCCCTGGCGCATGGCGCGCCGCCGCGGGGCCGCCTGCTGGATCTCGGCACCGGCACTGGCGCCATCGCCCTGGCCTTCGCCAGCGAGCGGCCCGGCTGGTCGGTGGTCGGCATCGACCAGAGCCCGGAGGCGGTGGCCCTGGCCCGGCAAAATGCCGAGCGCCTTGACATCGACAACGTCGACTTCCGCGCGGGCGACTGGTTCACGGCGCTGGGCCACGAAGGCGGTGGCGCGCGCTTCGCGCTCATCGTCTCGAACCCGCCCTACATCGCCGCGGACGACCCGCACCTGCGCCAGGGTGACCTGCGCTTCGAGCCGCACAGCGCCCTGGTGGCCGCCGAAGAGGGGCTGGCCGACCTGCGCCACCTGGTGCGCGAGGCCCGTGGCCACCTGGTGCCCGGGGGCTGGCTGCTGCTCGAGCATGGCCATGGCCAGGGGAAGGCGGTGCGCGACGCCCTCGCCGCCGCCGGCTATGGGCAGGTTGCGACGCTTCGCGACCTCGGCGGCAACGACAGGGTCAGCCTGGGACGCCACGTTGAGGGCGGGACTGGAGGGGGGCGGTCGTGATGTGGTACATCTTGGTCAGAAAAAAACGCCACGTCTCGTCGCCTTTGCATTCGTGAAACCCACCGGGGTGCCATTGGTGGGGTGATTTTCAGGTGATCGTGCTGTCGCGACGACGTGAACTGCCCATTCCTATTGGCACGCCCACGACCATGAAAGCCAAGACCCGCTCGCTCGACCGCATCGACCTCAAGATCCTGCGCTGCCTGCAGGAGAACGCCCGCATCTCCTATGTCGACCTGGCCTCCCGGGTCGGGCTCTCCACCACCCCCTGCCTGGAGCGCGTCAAGCGCCTGGAGCGCGCCGGCATCATCCGCGGCTACAAGGCGCTGCTCGACCCCCGGGCACTCAAGGCCAATCTGCTGGTGTTCGTCGAGATCAGCCTGGAGACCCAGTCGCCGGCGGTGTTCGACGAGTTCCGTCGCGCCGTGGCCAAGCTGCCGCAGATCCAGGAGTGCCACCTGGTCTCGGGGCAGTTCGACTACATCCTCAAGTGCCGGATTCCCGAGATGTCCGCCTATCGCCAGCTGCTCGGCGACGTGGTGCTGACTCTGCCCGGGGTGAAGGAGTCCAAGAGCTATGTGGTGATGGAGGAGGTCAAGGAGGACTTCAGCCTCCACGTGCCCGATATCGAGGAGTTCGACGAGAAGTGAGCCCCGCGATGGATGACCAGGCCCTGCTGCGCTACAGCCGCCAGATCATGCTCGACCAGGTCGATATCGACGGCCAGGAGCGGCTGCTGGCCGGCCACGCCCTGGTGGTCGGCGCCGGTGGGCTGGGCTCACCGGTGGCCCTCTACCTGGCGGCCGCGGGCCTGGGCCGGCTGACCCTGGCCGATGCCGACGAGGTCGAGCTCTCCAACCTGCAGCGCCAGATCGCCCACGCCACCGCGGACCTCGGCCGCAACAAGGCCGAGTCGGCCCGGGAGGCGGCGCTCGCCCTCAACCCCGGCTGCACGATTCAAGCGATCACCGAGCATCTCGACGGCGCGGCGCTGGCGCGGGCGGTCGGCGAGGCGGACGTGGTGCTCGACTGCACCGACCGCTTCTCCAGCCGCTACGCCATCAACGCCGCCTGCCGCACGGCGCGGGTGCCGCTGGTCTCCGGGGCGGCCATCCGCTTCTCCGGCCAGCTTGCCGTCTTCGATGCCCGTGACCCCGACTCCCCCTGCTATGCCTGCCTCTATCCGCCTGGGGGAGGGGAGAGTGAGGAGGGCGACGAGGCGCTCAGCTGCGCCGAGAGCGGCGTGGTGGCGCCCCTGGTGGGGCTGATCGGCAGCTTCCAGGCCCTGGAGGCGATCAAGCTGGTCAGCGGTGCCGGCACGCCCCATCGCGGGCTTTCCACCTTCGATGGCCTCGGCGGCCAGTGGCGCCACTTCCGGGTGCCCCGCGACCCTGCCTGTCCGGTCTGCGGGCCGTCCTGAGGAGGGGCCCGTGAGCGACCACCCGGTGGCCCCCCTGGGCCAGGTCAGCGACTTCGACATCCGCCTGATCCGTGTCTTCAAGGCGGTGGTGGAGTGCGGCGGCTTCTCCGCCGCCGAGGGGGTGCTCGGCGTCGGCCGTTCGGCCATCAGCCTGCACATGAACGACCTGGAGCGTCGCCTGGGGCTGCGGCTCTGCCAGCGAGGCCGCGGCGGCTTCTCGCTCACCGAGGAGGGGCGCCAGGTCTACGAGGCGGGGCTCACCCTGCTGGCCTCCCTGGAGACCTTTCGCACCGAGGTGAACGGACTGCACGAGAGCCTGCGTGGCGAGCTCAACATCGGCATCACCGACAACCTGGTCAGCATGCCCGAGATGCACATCACCCACGCCCTGGCCGAGCTCAAGGCGCGGGGCCCGGAGGTGCGCATCAACATCGCCATGGAGGCGCCCGACAGCATCGCCCGGGGCGTGGTGGACGGCCGGCTTCACGTGGGGGTCGTGCCCGAGGTCAACCTGCCGTCGAGCCTGGCGAGCGAAGCGCTCTACGATGAGCGCTCCCTGCTCTACTGTGCCGACAGCCATCCGCTCTTCGCCGAGGCGGTGACGGACCCGCAGCGCCTGGCGGCCCACGAGGCAGTGGTGCCCGGCTACCCGCTGCCGGAAGCCGCCCGGGCGGCCCATGCGCGGCTGCACGGGGCCGCCACGGCATCGGATCGCGAGGGCGCGGCCTTCTTGATCCTCACCGGCTGCTATATCGGCTACCTGCCCGACCACCTGGCGGCGCCCTGGGTGGCGGCCGGCCGGCTGAGGGCCCTCTGCCCCGATAGCTGCCACTACCGCATCCCCCTGGTGGCGATCACCCAGCGCGACCGGCGTCCCCATCGCGTACTGGAGGCCTTCCTGGCCGCACTCGGCTAGGCGCCGATGCGCGTCACGCCAGCCGGTCCAGGGCCGTGGCCACGGCATCGAACAGCCGCTCGAGCTCCGTCTCCGTGCTGGCGAAGGGCGGGCCGAACTGCAGGGTGTCGCCGCCATAGCGCACGTAGAACCCCGCCTCCCAGAGCGCCAGGTGGGCGTCCCGGGGGCGGACGGTCGGATCACCGTCGCGGGGCGCGAGCTGCAGGGCCCCGGCCAGTCCGTGGTTGCGGATATCCACCAGGTGCGGGCGGCCCCTGAGGGCGTGGAGCTTCTCCTCGAACGCCGGGGCGATGGCCCGCACCTGCGCTGGGAAGTCCTCGCGCTCGAAGAGGTCCAGCGTCGCCAGTGCTGCGGCGCACGCCACGGGATGGGCGCTGTAGGTATAGCCGTGGGGGAACTCGATGGCGTGCGTCGGCCCGCCACCCGCCATGAAGGTGTCGAAGATCTCCCGGGAGGCGATCACGGCCCCCATGGGCACCGCGCCATTGGTGAGCTGCTTGGCCACGTTCATGATGTCTGGGGTGACCCCGAAGGCCTCGGCCCCGGTGCGCGCACCGGCGCGGCCGAAGGCGGTGATCACCTCGTCGAAGATCAGCAGGATATCGTGGGCGGAGCAGATCTCGCGCAGCCGTTCGAGGTAGCCCCTCGGCGGCACGATGACCCCGGCCGAACCGGACATGGGCTCGACGATCACCGCGGCGATGCTGGAGGCATCGTGCAGGGCGATCTGGTCGAGCAGGGCGTCGGCGAGCTCCGCCCCGCTGTCGGCCTGGCCGCGGGTGAAGGCGAGGGCCGGCTGGAGGGTGTGGGGCAGGTGGGTGACGTCCAGCAGCTGGCCGTAGTGCTTGCGGTTGCCGCCGATCCCGCCGAGGCTGGTGCCGCCCACGTTGACGCCGTGGTAGCCCTTGGCGCGGCCGATCAGCCGGGTCTTCTCCGGACGCCCCTGGAGGCGCCAGTAGGCACGCGCCATCTTCACCGCGGTGTCGGCGGACTCTGAGCCGGAGTCGGTGAAGAAGACGTGGTCTAGCCCCGGCGGGGTCAGCGCCGCCACCCGTTCGGCCAGCTCGAAGGCCAGCGGGTGGGCGACCTGGAAGCCCGGGGCGTAGTCCAGCCGGCCCAACTGGGCCGCCACCGCCTGCTGGATCTCGGCGCGGTTGTGGCCGGCGCCGCAGGTCCAGAGGCCGGAGAGGGAGTCGAACAGTCGCCGGCCGCGGTCGTCGATGAAGTAGCGTCCCTCGGCGGCGGTGATCACTCGCGGATGGGCATGGAAGTCGCGGTTGGCGCTGAACGGCATCCAGTAGTGGTGGTTGAGCGGGCTGGATCCCTTGTCGTTCTCTACGGCATGGGGGGCAGGAGCGGTAGACGCCGTCATGGGGGTCTCCTCGGTCGGGGCGTGGTCCTCACTGGAGGATGGGGGTAGCGTCGAGCCGATAAAAGGCTCTCCTGCTGACCCTTGCGTGAGTGAACCCTGACGTGAAGGCAGGGCCCTTTCGTGGTGTCGCCCGGGTGAGTGATGGTGATTACTTGACGAGATCTGCCCGGATTTCCGGGTGCTCGTCTATCCCTCTCCCGTCCGTGGTCTTCGTTTTTTCCTTTTTTAAACAGGTTTATACGACGGAGTTGGGGTGTGTCCTTCCGATATCCTGTGGAGCCAGGGGAGCTTCAAGGTATTAAATACTTGACAGGTGTTGCGGTGCTGGTGTCAAACTGAGGTGGCCTGTCCGGGCGCTTTCACCGGGCGGGTGATCCAACAACAACCAGCGCACCGCGCATCACAGACAGGTGTCCCGCATGACGACCCCGCCACCGCTGGCGCCGCCCGCCTCCTGGTATCGCGATTCCATCGCCGTCGAGCTCGGTGACTGTCCCCCGCTCGAGGGCGAGGTGCGGGCCAATGTCTGCGTGGTCGGCGGCGGGATCACCGGCTGCTCGGCGGCACTGCACCTGGCCGAGCGGGGATACTCGGTGGTGCTGCTGGAGGCCGGGGAGATCGGGCACGGCGCCTCCGGGCGCAGCGGGGGCCAGATCCTTCCAGGGCTGGGCACCGACATCACCACCGTGGAGAAGGCCCTGGGCCGGGAGCGGGCCCGGGATATCTGGGAGATGAGCCGCGAGGCGGTGCGGCTGACCGCCGAGTTGGTCGAGCGACACGCGATCCCCTCCGAGCTGGCCTGGGGCTACCTGCATGCCGCGGTCAAGCAGCGCCACGTGCGCGAGCTAGAGGCGTTCCGCGAGCGCATGGCGCGCGACTACGGCTACCCGGCGCTCACCATGCTCCAGGGGGAGGCTCTGCGCGAGCACGTGGTGACCGATGCCTACCCGGCGGCCCTGCATGATGCCGAGGGCGGCCACCTGCACCCCCTCAACTATACGCTGGGCCTGGCCCGGGCGGCCCGCCACGCCGGAGTGGCGATTCACGAGCGAAGTGCCGCCGTGGAGGTCCGCCACGGCCAGCCGGCCAGCGTGATCACCGCCAGCGGCCGAGTCACCGCCGACTTCGTGGTGCTGGGCACCAACGCCTACCAGGCAGGCCTGATGCCCGAACTCTCCGGTCGCATCATGCGCGCCGCCAACTACATGATCGCCACCGAGCCGCTCTCGGCCGAGCGGGCGGCCCGGGTACTGCCCCGCAATGATGCCCTGTCCGATGCCAACTTCGTGCTCGACTACTATCGGCTCTCCGCCGACCGGCGCCTGATCTATGGCGGCGAGGTCAGCTACGATGGCCGTGAACCGCGGGGCCTCGAGGCGCGCATGGATGCCAAGATCGCGCGGATCTTTCCGGTGCTCAAGGGCGTGCGCATCGACTACCGCTGGGGCGGGGACGTGGCCATCACCCTCGATCGAGCGCCGGACTTCGGCCGGCTGGGCAGCAACGTCTACTACGCCCAGGGCTACTCCGGGCATGGCATGGCCCTGTCGGGGCTGGCCGGCAAGCTGCTGGCCGAGGCCATCGCCGGCCAGAGCGAACGCTTCGACGTCTTTGCCGCCATGCCCCATCGTCACTTCCCGGGCGGGCGAGCGTTGCGCAAGCCGCTGCTGGTGCTGGCCACCAACTTCTACAAACTGCGGGACCGGCTATGAACCGGGCCATCGAGAACCGAGAGGGCACCCCCATGAGCGACACCATCACGGCGGAAGCCATCGAGTCACCGGGCACGCGACCGGCCGGGGAGGCGACGCAGGGCGAGGCGGCCCGCGAGGCCTCCTCCATCGAGATGCGGGGCCTGCACAAGCGCTTCGGCCGCGACACCGTGGCGCTGGACGGCGTCGACCTCACCATCGAGGCCGGCGAATTCTTTACCCTGCTCGGCCCCTCGGGCTGCGGCAAGACCACCCTGCTGCGCATCCTCGCCGGCCTCGAGGAGGCCGACGACGGCCGCCTGGCGATCGGCGGCAAGGACATCACCGAGGTGCCGCCCCACAAGCGCAGCGTCAATACCGTCTTCCAGTCCTATGCGCTCTTCCCCCACCTCTCGGTGCGCGAGAACCTGGCCTTCGGGCTCAAGATGCGCGGCATGCCCCCGGAGGAGCGCGAGGCCCGGGTGGCGAAGATCGCCGAGTTCATCAAGCTAGGCGATCTGGTGGACCGCCGCGTCGACCAGCTCTCCGGTGGCCAGCGCCAGCGAATCGCCCTGGCCCGCGCCCTGGTCAACGAGCCCGACGTGCTGCTGCTCGACGAGCCGCTCTCGGCACTGGACGCCGGCCTGCGCAGCCAGCTGCAGGTGGAGCTCTTGCGGGTCCAGAAGCGCCTGGGCATGACCTTCGTGTTCGTCACCCATGATCAGCAGGAGGCCATGGTGATGTCCGACCGCATCGCCGTGCTCAACGGCGGGGTGATCCAGCAGGTGGGCCCGCCCCGAGAGGTCTACGAGCGCCCGGCCAACGCCTTCGTCGCCCGCTTCATGGGCCACGACAATCTCTATCCGGTCACCGCCCGCCAGGGGGCGCGTCTGACCACGCCGATCGGCGAGCTCACCGCCGAGAACCCGGGGGAGGGCGGGCTGCTGCTGATCCGTCCCGAGACCCTGGACCTGCTGCCCGGTGAGGTGGCGGGCGACAACCACCTGCCGGCCGTGGTGAGCGAGCGGCTCTACCGCGGCAGCCATGCCGAGTATCGCCTCGAGATCGGGACCAGCACCCTGCAGGCGACCCTCAACAACCGCGGCCGGCACCTGCCCGAGGTGGGGGACCGGGTCACGGTAGCGGTGGCCCCCGAAGACCTGGTCACCCTGAGCGAGTGAGGAGACGCACATGGCCTACACCGGCGTAATGCCCTCCGCCCGCAGCCGCGGTATGGTGCGCGAGGCACGGCACCTGCTGTTCACCGTGGCCCCCGGGGCGACCTGGATCGTGATCTTCCTGGTGCTGCCCAGCGCCTACCTGATGAGCGTGGCCTTCATGACCAACGGCTCCTATGGCCTGCCGGAGTTGCCGCTGTCGCTGGAGTCGTTCCGGCGCCTGGCCGGTTTCGGCTTCCTGGGCTGGAGCCCCGGTAACCTCTACACCCTGTTGCGCTCCCTGTGGCAGACGCTGGTCTCCACCGGGCTGGTGGTGATTGTCGCCTACCCCATCGCCTACTACATCAGCACCTGCCGCGCCAAATGGCGGCCGATCATGCTGCTGCTGGTGGTGGTGCCGAGCTGGACCAACCAGGTGATCCGCACCTTCGGCTGGATGAACCTGCTGGCGCCGGGCACCCCGCTCTCCGAGCTCGCCGAGGCGCTGGGCCTGATCAGCGCCAACATGGGGCTCTACCCCTCGAACTTCGCGGTCACCCTGGGCCTGGTCTACAACTTCCTGCCGTTCATGGTGCTGCCGCTCTACGCCGCCTTCGAGAAGCTCGACACCGCCCAGGTGGAGGCCGCCCAGGACCTCTTCGCCTCGCCGGTGCGCGCCTTCTGGCACGCCGTCTTCCCCCAGACCCTGCCAGGGCTCTTGGCCGGCATCGTGCTGGTGGCGATCCCCGCCTTCGGCATGTACGTGATCCCCGAACTGCTCGGCGGCGGCAAGGGCATGATGCTCGGCAACCTGGTGGCCAACCAGTTCGCCGGCGGGGCCAACTGGCCGCTGGGGGCGGCCGGCGCGATCCTGATGCTGATCGCCACCTTCATCGGGCTGTACGCCATGCGTCGCATCGGCAGGCGCCTGGGTGGCGGCGAGGAGGTGGTGATATGAGAAAGCGCACGCTCAAGCGCGGCCTGACCGGCTTCTGGTGGTTCACCCTGGCCTTCCTCTACCTGCCGCTCGCCGTGGTGGTGCTGTTCTCCTTCAATGCCTCCAACAGTGCGGCCACCTTCACCGGCATCTCGCTGCGCTGGTATGGCCGCCTGATGGGCAACGAGGAGATCCTCTCGGCCTTCGCCAACAGCATGATCCTGGCCATCACCTCCTCGGTGATCGCGCTGGGGATCGGCTGCCTGATCGGCTACGGCATGTATCGCCATCGGCACCGCAAGCTGGGCTGGCTGATCGTGCTGATCTACCTGCCCATCGTGCTGCCGGACATCGTCTTCGGCATCTCGGAGATGGCCTTCTTCGTGCAGATCCATCGCCTCACCGGGCTGCTGCAGCCGGGCCTGGTGACCATGATCATCGCCCACGTCACCTTCCAGATCCCCTTCGTGGCGCTGATCGTCTACTCGCGCTTCGTGGGCCTGGACCCGACGCTCTTCGAGGCCGCCAAGGACCTCTATGCCTCGCCGACCAAGCGGGTCGTGCACTTCATGCTCCCGACCATCAAACCCGCGTTGATCTCGGCCTTCTTCCTCTCTTTTACGCTGTCGGTGGATGACTTCGTGATCAGCTTCTTCACCGCGGGACCGGAGAGCGCGACCCTGCCCATCTACATCTGGGGGGCGATCAAGAAGGGGGTATCGCCAGAGATCAACGCCATCGCCACACTGATGATCGGTGCGGTGGCCATCGCCGCCATCATCAGCCTGGTGTTCAGCCGTCGCCGGCAGGCATGAGCCGGCCAACCCTTCCCTAGGGGAAACGAGGAGAGTCCGAGATGACAATCAACAAGACCGCACTTGCCCTGTCCGTCGGCGCCGCGCTGCTGGCCGGCAGCGTCCAGGCCCAGGAGAACAAGCTCTATCTGTTCAACTGGACCGAGTACATGGACCCCGAGATCATCGAGGCCTTCGAGGAGAAGTACGACGTCGACGTCGTGCAGAACTACTTCAACTCGCTGCCCGAGATGTTCGCCAAGCTCAATGCCGGCGGGGTCTCGCAGTACGACATCATCGTGCCGTCCAATTACTATGTGCCGCGGCTGATCCAGACCGGCCTGGTGCAGAAGCTCGACAAGTCGAAGCTCGACAACCTCGACAACGTCATGGAGCAGTTCCAGGACCCGGCCTACGACCCGGGGGCCGAGTACAGCGCGCCCTATCAGTGGGGCACCACCGGCATCGTCTACAACACCGAGACCTTTCCGGATGCGCCCAAGAGCTGGTCGCTGCTGTTCGACCCCGAGGTCAATCCCGACCATCCCTTCGCCCTGATGGGCGACGGCCAGGTCAGCATGGGCGGCGCCTGCGCCTTCCTGGGCCACGGCTATGACTGCACCGACATGAACGCCTGGAAGGAGGCCGCCCGGCTGCTGATCGACACCAAGGGGCGCGACACCTTCAGCGGCTTCTCCGACGGCACGCCGGCGCTGCAGCAGCTGGCCCGCGGCGTCACCCACGTGGGGCTCTCCTACAACGGCGACTACCTCTTCTTCAAGGACGAGGACCCGGAAACCTTCGAGACCCTGGACTTCATGATCCCCGACGAGGGCGCCGAGATGTGGGTGGATGCGATGCTGATCCCCTCCGAGGCCCCCAACCCCGACATGGCCCACAAGTTCATCGACTTCATCCTCGATGCCGAGGTCGGCGCCCAGCTCTCCAACTACAACTACTACGCCAGCCCCAATGCGGCCGCCGAGCCCCACCTGGACGCGGTGCTGACCGAGCCGCCCGTCCAGCCCAGCGAGGCGGACATGGAGCGACTGCGTTTCACCCCCAGCCTGGAAGGCGACGCCCTGCAGACCTTCCAGCAGCTCTGGTCCGAGGTCCAGTCTCGCTGAGCGCAGGGCCCCCGGCATCGGGCCGGGGGCTCGCCATCCCGAGCAAGGAAATTCCCCATGAGTAACCGACAGGAGCAGCCGCTCCTCAACGACTGGTTCCAGAATCACGGCATCACCGAGGTCGAGTGCCTGGTCAGCGACCTGACCGGCATCCTCAAGGGCAAGATCATGCCCGCCGGCAAGTACCTCAACGGCGGCCGTCCGCGGCTGCCCGACTCGATCTTCATCCAGACCGTCACCGGCGGCTATCCCGACGACGAGGACATCCGCTTCTGGAATCCCGCCGAACGGGACATGGAGCTGGTGCCCGACGCGAACGCCGTCTACCTGGTGCCCTGGGCCGAGGACCCTACGGCGCAGATCATCCATGACTGCTTCTACCTCACCGGCGAGCCGGTGGAGCTGGCACCGCGCTACGTGCTCAAGCGGGTGCTGGAGCTCTACGCCGCCCGCGGCTGGACACCGGTGATCGCCCCGGAGGTGGAATTCTACCTGGTCAAGACCAATACCGACTCCGACTATCCCCTGGAGCCGCCCATCGGCCGCACCGGCCGCCAGGAGAGCAGCCGCCAGTCGTTCTCCATCGATGCGGTCAACGAGTTCGACCCGCTGTTCGAGGAGATGTACGACTACTGCGAGGCCATGAACCTGGACCTCGACACCCTGATCCACGAGGAGGGCGCCGGCCAGATGGAGGTCAACTTCCAGCACGGCGATCCCCTCTGCCTGGCCGACCAGGTGGTGATGTTCAAGCGCACCCTGCGCGAGACCGCGCTGCGCCACGGCATGTATGCCACCTTCATGGCCAAGCCCATGGCCAACGAGCCGGGCAGCTCGATGCACATCCACCAGAGCCTGCTCGACGCCAAGGACGGCCACAACGTCTTCGCCGACGCGGACGGCCGGCCCAGCAAGCTGTTCCACCACTTCCTCGGTGGCCTGCAGCGCTACCTGCCCTCGGTGATGCTGCTGCTGGCGCCCAACGTCAACTCCTATCGCCGGCTGATGCGCACCGAGACCAGCGGTTCGGCACCGATCAACGTGGAGTGGGGGATGGACAACCGCACCGTGGGGCTGCGTGTGCCGGTCTCTCCCCCCGAAGCGACGCGGGTCGAGAACCGCCTGGCGGGTGCGGATGCCAATCCCTACCTGGTGATGGCGGCGTCGCTGGCCTGCGGCTATCTGGGCCTGATGGGACGCCTCGAGCCGCGACCGCCGATGGTGGGGTCCGCCTGGTCCGGCGGCAACAAGCTGCCCGACGACATCGGCCCGGCCCTGGATCTGCTGCACGACTGCCAGCCTCTGGCCGATATCCTCGGCGAGCGCTTCATCCACAGCTACCTGGCGGTCAAGCGCGCCGAGCATCGCGCCTACTTCCAGGTCATCAGCTCCTGGGAACGCGAGCACCTGCTGTTGCGGGTATAGTGCGCTGAGGGGCACCGGCCCCACACCAACGTTATCCATCAGGGAGGGGACGACATGCTGCTGCGACAGTGGGCCCGGCTGGCGGGCCTGGGCCTGATGGCCGTCAGCCTGGCGGCGACGGCCGAGGAGGGCAAGCTCCGACTGTTCAACTGGTCGGACTACATGGACCCGGCGATCATCGACGACTTCGAGACGGAAACGGGCATCGAGGTGGTGCAGAACTACTACAACTCGAACGCCGAGCTCTTCTCCAAGCTCACCGCCGGGGGGGATGCCCAGTACGACCTGATCGTGCCCTCGGACTACTTCGTGCCGCGGCTGATCGACGCCGGCCTGATCCAGCCGCTGGCCGCCGAGGGCGAGGGGCTCGAGGGGCACGACAATATCCTCGCGGAGTTCCGCGCGCCGAGCTACGACCCCGAGGGTGACTACACCGTGCCCTACCTGTGGGGGGTGACAGGGATGGTCTACAACCGCGAGACCTGGCCGGCGCCCGAGCCCAGCTGGGGGCTGCTCTACGACCCCGAGGTCAACGCCGACTATCCCTTCGCGCTGCTCAAGGGCGATGCCCAGTTCACCTTCGGGACCCTCTGCGCCTTCCAGGGCCAGGGCTTCGACTGCGTCGGCGAGAAACCCTGGGTGGCGGCGGCCCGGGGGGTGATCGAGACCCGCCAGCGGGACAACTTCGTCGGCTTCGTGGATGCCACGGCGGCCATCGAGCAGGTGGCCAACGGGGTGATCCATGCCGGCATCGCCTACAACGGCGACCTGGCCGGCAAGCGTGCCGAGGACCCCGAGACCTACGGCAAGCTGGGCTTCTTCATTCCCGAGGAGGGCTCCCAGCGCTGGGTGGACGTCCTGGCGATCCCGGCACGCGCCCCGAACCCGGATGCCGCCAGGGCCTTCATCGAGTACCTGCTGCGCCCAGAGGTGGCCGCCCGACTGGCCGACTACAACTTCTACACCACTCCCAATGAGGCGGCGCTGCCGCTCGTCGATGATGCCCTGCGCGAACCGCCGGTGATGCCGGATGCCGCCGCCCGAGAGCGGCTGCATTTCACCCCCTCGGTGAGCGGCGAGGAGCTTGAGCTGCTCCAGGAGTTGTGGAGCGAGGCACGCAGTCGCTGATCCCGGCACCCCGTGCCCCGGTGCCGCCGGAGGGGGAACCCCCTCCGGCGGCCTTTTTTTCTGGTGATTATCCCATGGCGGTTCATTGCCATTGTCGGGATACTCCGCCTAACATGGGGTGTTGATGTTGAATAAAATTGCCAACAGGGGGTTCCATGTCTGTTCCATTCGAGCGCGATCACGCCGCGTCCTGGTACGCTGCCACCGCCAACGCCGCGCCCGAGCGTGCCGCCCTCGAGGGCGAGGTGGGCTGTGACATCTGTGTGGTGGGGGCGGGGTTTACCGGCATCTCCGCCGCCCTGCACCTGGCCGAGCGCGGCTTCTCGGTGGTGGTGCTGGAGGCGGTAAGGGTCGGCTATGGCGCCTCGGGTCGCAACGGCGGCCAGATCGTCAACAGCTACAGTCGCGACATGGACGTCATCGAGGAGAAGTACGGCGCCGATACTGCCCGCGCCCTGGGCGACATGGCCTTCGAGGGCAACCGCATCATCCGCGAGCGGGTCGAGCGCTACGCCATCGACTGCGACCTCAAGGACGGCAACCTCTTCGCCGCCTGCAACGCCAGGCAGATGCACGGGCTGCGCGAGCACAAGGCGCTCTGGGAGCGCTACGGCTATCGGGAGCTCGAGCTGCTGGAGGGGGAGGCCGTGAAGCGCGAGGTCAACACCGAGCGCTACACCGGCGCCCTGGTGGACCATGGCGGCGGCCACCTGCACCCGCTCAACCTGGTGTTGGGCCAGGCGGCCGCCATCGAGTCGCTGGGCGGGCGCATCTTCGAGTATTCGCCGGTCACCGGCGTGGAGCACGGCGAACCGGTGGTGGTGCGCACCGCCGGCGGCCGCGTGCGGGCCGATCGGGTGGTGATGGCCGGCAATGCCTACCTCAAGGGCGTGCTGCCCGAGATCGAGGGGAAGTCGATGCCCTGTGGCACCCAGATCGTCACCACCGAGCCGCTGGGCGAGGCGCGGGCCCGCGCCCTCATCCCCAACGGCCTGGCGGTGGAGGACTGCAACTACCTGCTGGACTACTTCCGCCTCACCGCCGACAACCGGCTGCTTTATGGCGGTGGCGTCAACTACGGCGGCAGCGACCCGGCCGACATCGCGGGCGTCATTCGGCCCAAGATGCTCACGACCTTCCCGTCGCTCGACGACGTCAAGGTGGACTATGCCTGGAGCGGCACCTTCCTGATGACGCTCAACCGCCTGCCGCAGTTCGGGGTGGTCAACGACAACGTCTACTATGCCCAGGGCTACTCGGGGCACGGCGTCACCTGTACCCACCTGGCCGGGCGGCTGATCGCCGAGGTGATGACGGGCCGCGAGGAACGCTTCGATGCCTTCGCCGGCTTGCCCCACCTGCCGTTTCCCGGCGGCCGCCTGCTGCGGGTGCCGCTGTCGGCCATCGGCGCCTGGTACTACCAGACCCGAGACCGCCTGGGCATCTGAAAGTCAGTAAAGCCCGACAGTGTTGCCCTCGTCGTCGATATCGAGCCGCGTGGCGGCCGGCGAGGCGCCAAACCCGGGCATTGTGCGGATGTCGCCGGCCAGGGCATAGACGAAGCCGGCGCCGGCGGAGAGGCGCACCTCGCGCACCGGCAGTCGCCAGCCGGTCGGGGCACCGAGCCGGCTGGCATCGTGGGAGAGCGACATGTGCGTCTTGGCGATGCACACCGGAAACGTCCCGTATCCCTGGTGCTGCCAGGTCTCCAGTCGCTCGCGGACCCCCGGGGCGAAGTCGACCCCCTCGGCGCCGTAGAGGCGTGTGGCGATGCGCTCGATCTTCTCCGCCAGCGCCATCTCGGCGGGGTAGAGGAAGCGGAAGCCGCTCCCGGCCTCGTCGGCCTCGTCTATCGTCTCGACCAGGGCCTGTGCCAGGCCCAGGGCGCCCTCGCCGCCGTCGCGCACATGGGTGGAGACCTCGGTGCGCACGCCCACCGAGGCGCATAGCTCGCGGATGGCGGCATGCTCGCTGGCATGGTCTCCGGGGAAGGCGTTGATCGCCACCACGGGCGTGAGGCCGTGGGCACGCACGTTGTCGATCTGCTTGAGCAGGTTGGCCCCGCCTTCCCGGACCTCGTCGGGGGACTCCCCCAGCAGCGAGGCGGGCAGCGGCTGGCCGGGCACCACTCGGTGACGGCCGCTGTGGTACTTCAGGGCGCGTACCGTGACCACCAGCACTGCGGCGTCCGGGACGAGGCCCGAGGCCCGGCACTTGATGTTGAAGAAGCGCTCGGCGCCCATGTCGGCACCGAAGCCCGCCTCGGTGACCAGGAAGTCGCCGGCGTGCAGGCCGATGCGGTCGGCGACGATCGATGAGTTGCCGTGGGCGATGTTGCCGAAGGGGCCGGCATGGATCAGCGCCGGGCCATGTTCCAGGGTCTGCAGCAGGTTGGGCTTGAGCGCCTCCTTGAGCAGCACCGTCATGGCGCCGGCGGCGCCGATCTGCTCGGCGGTGACCGGCTCGCCGTCGCGGTCCAGCCCCACGATCAGCCGGCCCAGGCGTCGGCGCAGGTCGGCCAGGGAGTCGGCCAGCGCCAGCACCGCCATCACCTCGGAGGCGGCGGTGATCTCGAAGCCGCCCTGGCGGGGGATCCCGTCGCCGCGTCCGCCGAGGCCCAGGACCAGGTGCCGCAGGGCGCGGTCGTTGAGATCGATGACGCGCTGCCAGCGCACCTCGCGGGGATCCAACTCGGGCTCCAGGCGATGGTGCAGGTGATTGTCGACCATGGCCGCCAGCAGGTTGTGGGCCGCCCCTACCGCATGGATGTCGCCGGTGAGGTGCAGGTTGATGCGCTCCATGGGCAGCACCTGACTGTAGCCGCCGCCGGTGGCGCCCCCCTTCAGGCCCAGGGTGGGGCCCATGGAGGGCTGGCGCAGGGCCACACTGGCGGTGTGGCCGAGGCGCTGCAGGCCCTGCACCAGGCCAATGGCGGTGGTGGTCTTGCCCTCGCCGGTCGGGGTGGGGGTCATCGAGGTGACCACCACGTACCGCCCCCGCGGGCGCTCGGCCAGGGGCATCATGGCCGCCAGGTCGAGCTTGGCGATGCCACGGCCGTAGGGCTCCACCCCCTCGCCGGGCAGGCCCAGGCGGTGGGCGATTTCCTCGATGGGCCAGAGACGCACCGCGCGGGCGATGCTCAGGTTGTCGGCGGGTCGGGACGGGGCCAGTTCGGTCGCTTGGGGGGCCATCAGCGTCTCTCCTCTTGGACGTTGGCGGGTCATGCGTCGCGTTCCGTTCAGTATCGTGCGCCTAGCGCGACGCTTTTGCCTGCCGACGTCAGCGGCCTTGGGCGCAGCGACACCCGGCCCGCCACTCCGGCCTTGCCGACGGTCGAAGGGATGGGCTATCCCTGATGACAACGTCGCCGCGACCGTGCGCCGGCGAGGGGAAGGAGGCATGATGGAGGTTCCCGTACCGGCGAAGGACCACTATGACATCGGCTTCCTGCTGCTGTCCGGGTTCTCGCAGCTCGCCTTCTCCGCGGCGCTGGAGCCGCTGCGCATGGCCAACCATCTGGCCGACCGTGCCCTCTATACCTGGCACCTGGTGAGCCGCGATGGCGCCGCGGTGAAGGCGAGCAGCGGCCTGCCCACGGCGGTGGATCAGGCGCTGGAGCCCATGCTGCAACTCGACCTGCTGCTGGTGTGCGGCGGGGTGGATGTGCAGGCGCACTGCGATCGCGCGACGCTCACCTGGCTCAGGCGCCTGGCCGAACGGCGCATCCCCCTGGGCGCCGTGTGCACCGGGGGCTATGTGCTGGCCCGGGCGGGGCTACTCGACGGCTATCGCTGCACCCTGCACTGGGAGCATATCGGCAGCCTCCACGAGGCGCGACGCTTCCCCGAGGTGACCTTCACCTCCCAGCTCTTCGTCATGGATCGCGACCGCTACACCTGCTCGGGCGGCATCGCCCCCCTGGACATGATGCTCAACCTGATCGGCCGCCAGCAGGGGCTGGCACTGGCCGAGGCGATCGCCGAGGAGTTCATCCACGAGCGCATCCGCGGCGTGGGCGACCGCCAGCGCAGCCCGCTGAGGGTGCGCCTGGGCCACAGCCATCCCAAGCTGGAGGAGGTGGCCACCCTGATGGAGGCCAACCTCCAGGAGCCCTTGGCCCTTGACGAGCTGGCCAGTTATGCCGGCCTGTCGCGGCGCCAGCTGGAGCGCCTCTTCCAGCGCTACGTGGGCTGTTCGCCGCTCAAGTACTACCTTGAGCTGCGCCTGGCTCGGGCGCGTCTGCTGCTGCAGCAGACACGGATGCCGATCACCGAGGTGGCACTGGCCTGCGGCTTCGTCTCGCCGCCCCACTTCACCAAGTGCTACCACGACCACTTCGGCCACTCGCCGAGCGGCGAGCGCAAGCGCCGGCAGCAGCGTCAGGCCGAGCTGGAAACGCCGGACGACCGGGTGCCGGGGAGCTGAGGCCTCAGCCTCGCGGCCGGGCGTTCTCCGGATCATAGAGGGCCCGATAGCCGACGGCCGCCACCCGCATCGGGAAGTGCTCGGCGAAGTACTCCAGCAGCAGGGGTCGCCCCTCCTCGGCGTAGCCAGCGGGCAGGTAGGCCAGGGCGATGTTGCGCCCGAGCGAGGGGCCATAGGCGATGCTGGTCACGTAGGAGCGCCGGCCCAGGGCGTCCACCGGCACCTCGCCGCTCTCGGGGTCGAGCAGCGGCGACTGGCCGACCGGGAAGCGCGGGGTGCCGGCGGCGTCGTGATGCGACTCCATGACCAGGGTGCAGAGCGTGGCCGGCTGGCGCTCGCGGCCTCGCTGTTCCAGGTAGGCCGCCTTGCCGTGGAACTCCGCGGCCTTGACCCTCGGCCGCGCCAGGCCCGCTTCGACGAGGTTGTAGTCGGTGAGCAGGTCGACGTTCTGCAGCCGCAGGCTCTTCTCCAGGCGGCGGCTGTTGGCGTAGGTCTCGATGCCCACCGGCGTCACCCCGGCGTCATACAGTCGGTCCCAGAGCGCCAGGCCGTAGCTGAAGGGCACATAGAGCTCCCAGCCCTGCTCGCCGACATAGGAGATGCGGAAGGCCCACACCGGCAATCCCTGCACGCGGATCTCGCGGGCGGTGGCGAAGGGGAAGCGGGCGTCGTCCAGGCCCTCGGGGTCGTCGGCCAGGGCCTGCAGGGTGCGCCGGGCGTTGGGGCCCCACAGGCCCAGGGTGGCCAGGGCGTCGCTGCGATCCTCCAGGTGCCAGCGGGTCAGCCCGGCCGCCTCGGCGCGGCGGGTGATCCACATCAGGTCGCGGTGGCCGGTGTCGCCGCCGCAGATCACCCGCCAGGCGTCCGTGGCCAGGCGCACGATGGTGAGATCCGAGTGGATGCCGCCGGCGGCATCGAGGAAGTGGGTATAGACCCCCTTGCCGACGGGGGTGTCGCCGCCCACCCGGGCCACCGAGAGCCACTCCAGCAGCGCCTCGGCATCGCGGCCCGAGATGTCGTAGATGGCGAAGTGGGAGAGGTTGATCATGCCCACGTCGTCGGAGAGCGCCAGGTGCTCGGCATTGGACACCCGCCAGAAGTGGCGGGCGTCCCACTCCGCCGGGCGCTCGGGCACGTGCTCGGCATAGCGCTCCAGCAGTGCCTCGTTGGCGGCGTAGCCGTGGGCGCGCTCCCAGCCGGCGGCCTCCATGAAGAAGCCGCCGAGCTCCTTCTCGCGCGGCCAGAAGGGACCGCGGCGCAGGTCGCGGCCGCTCTCGAAGGGTTCGCGGGGGTGCACCGGCGGGTCGTAGATCTTGCGGGCGATCTCCCGGCAGCGGCCCTGGACGTGATGGGGCGTCTTCTGCACCGGGTAGAAGCGCGCGATGTCGATGCCGCAGGGGTCGGGCTCGGCGCGGCCGTGGGTCAGCCAGTCGGCCAGTAGCTTGCCCATGCCGGGGCCGTCCTTGACCCAGACGGCCTCGCAGAACCACAGGCCGCGGGTCTCGGGCGACTCGCCCACCAGGGAGCCGCCGTCCGAGGTGACCGAGAGCAGGCCGTTGAAGGAGTGTTTCTCGTCCCAGCCCAGCTCGCCGAGAACGGGGGCGAGGTCGATGGCCCGCTCGAAGGCCTCGGCCACCTGGTCCAGCTCCAGGTCGCGCATGGAGGGCGAGAGGCGCGCCCGGTCGCGCTCGAGGATGGCGCGAGGGGCCACCAGCCGCGGTTCGCGGGACTCGTAGTAGCCCCACTCCAGCTGGCCGCCCTCGGTGCTGGTCGGGTCGCCGGTATCGCGCATGTAGGCGGAGTTGCCCTGGTCGCGCAGCAGCGGATAGCCGATCTCCTTGCCGGTGCCGGCGAAGGTGTCGAAGGGGCCGAAGAACAGCAGCGGATGCTCCACCGGCATCAGCGGCAGGGCCGCCCCGCCCATGGCGGCGGGGATCGGGCCCCAGATGCCCGAGGTGACGATCACCCGCGGGGTGGCAACGTAGCCCCTGGGCGTCTCGACGCCGCATACCCGGCCGTCCCGGACGTCGATATCCAGCGCCGGGGTCTCGGCGAAGGCGCGCAGCCGGCCGCCCGTCACGGCGCGTTCGATCAGTTCGCCGGCCACCCGCTGGGAGCGCGGGATCACCAGGCCGGCGTCGGGATCCCACATGCCGCCCAGCACCCGGTCGCGGTCGAGCAGCGGGAAGCGTGCCACCACCTCGTCGGCGTCCACCATGCGCACGTTGGTGCCGAACGCCTTGCCCGAGGCGACCTTGCGCTGGAGCTCGGCCAGCCGCGCCTCGTCGCCGACCCGGGCGATCTCCAGGCCGCCGACCTTGTGGTAGTGGCCGAGCGCCTCGTAGAAGCGCTGGCTATAGGTGGTCGTGTAGCAGGAGAGCCGGTCGTGGGAGATCATGAAGCAGAAGTCGGAGGCGTGAGCAGTGGAGCCGATGTCCGACGGGATGGCGGATTTCTCGAGGCCCACCAGGTTCGTCCAGCCCTGCTCGATCAGGTGATGAGCCACCGAGGCGCCGACGATGCCGCCCAGGCCGATGATCACCGCGTCTGCCTGTGAGGGGAGTGCCGCCATGATCGTCCTCCTCAGTCCGAGGGTTTCCCCGCAGGATAAGGCAGGCCCCGAGAGGCACGCTGTCCCGCGGCGACGCCCCCTTGCCTGGCGGCGACAGGCCGCGGCCGGCCCTGTCGCCCACGCCAAAGAGCTCGACGCCCACAGCGAGATGGGCGGTCGGCCCAGGGGCTAGTGTCGAAGTCAAGGGCGGCCGGCGGGCGTCGGTCCCCGCCACAGCGACACTCGAGGAGGCGGTCATGTCCCAGGCCATCGAGAGCATCCAGAGCACTCAGAACACCCCATCGGCGCCGGAGATCCTGCTCTATCCGCGCATCCGCAAGTCACCGTTCTTCTACGCCTCGCGGCGGCACGGGGTGCGCAAGTACAGCGTCTACAACCACCACTACCATCCACGCCTCTACACCGACCCGGTTGACGAGTACTGGGCCCTGGTGCAGGGCGTGACCCTGTGGGACGTCGGCGTCGAGCGCCAGATCGAGATCAGCGGGCCCGACGCCTTCGCCTTCACCCAGCGGCTGGTCCCCCGCGACATGCGCCACTGCCAGGTGGGGCAGTGCAAGTACGTCTTTGTCACCGCTCCCGACGGCGGCATCCTCAACGACCCGGTGTTGCTGCGCATCGAGGAGAACCGCTTCTGGCTCTCGCTGGCCGACAGCGACATCCTGCTGTGGTGCCGGGGGCTGGCGGTCAATGCCGGGCTCGACGTGACCCTCCAGGAAGTGGACGTGGCGCCGGTGCAGGTCCAGGGACCGAAGGCCAAGGCGGTGATGGTGGACCTGTTCGGCGAGGCGGTGCTGGGCATGCCCTACTACCACCTGATGGAGGCCGAGCTCGACGGCATGTCGGTGGTGATCTCGCGCACCGGCTACTCCGGCGAGATCGGCTACGAGATCTACCTGCGCGAGGCCAGTCGCTTCGGCGAGGCGCTCTGGCAGCGGGTCTTCGAGGCCGGCCGGCCCCACGGCATGCAGGTGATCGGCCCCTGCCACATCCGCCGCATCGAGGGCGGCATCCTCGCCTTCGGCTGCGATATCTGGTACGACACCAACCCCTTCGAGGTGGGCATGGGCTACGACTGGATGGTCGATCTGCGCGGCGACGACGACTTCATCGGCCGTGCCGCCCTGGAGCGCATCAAGGCCGAGGGGGTGACACGCAAGCTGGTGGGGGTGGAGATCGACGGCCCCAGCGTGGGCTACTTCACCGACGGCTCGATGATCGATGTCTTCCCCGTGTTCGATGCAGACGGCGAGCGTATCGGCAAGGTGACCTCAGCCACCCGCTCGCCGCGCCAGGAGCGAAACATCGGCTACGCCATGGTGCCGGTCGAATACGCCGAGTTGGGCACGGCGCTACGCATCGAGGCCAATACCGGCCTGCAGGAAGCCAGGGTGGTGGAGAAGCCCTTTCACGATCCCTCCAAGGAAATTCCCAAGGGGTGAGGACGATGACGGCGACCCGCTACGAGCTGCTACCCATCGCGGGCATGCAGGAGGCGGCCCGGGACCTGCCGCATGGCGCCATGGTCACCGTGACCTGCTCGCCGCGCCACGGCCTCGAGCGCACCCTGGAGGCCAGCGAGTGGCTGGTCGGGATGGGCGTTCGGGTGGTGCCGCACCTCGCCGCCCGGCTGGTGCGCGACCGCGCCCACCTGGAGCAGTTGCTGAGACGTCTCGCAGCGCTGGGCATCGACGATGCCTTCGTGGTGGGCGGGGATGCCGAACGCCCGGTGGGGGCCTATCCCCACGGCCGGGCGCTGCTCGAGGCCATGACCGGGCTTGAGCTGCGGCCGGCGCGTCTCGGCGTGCCCGCCTATCCGGAGGGGCATCACCGCATCGAGGCGACGGCACTGCAGCGCGACCTCGAGGCCAAGGCGGCGCTGGCCGACTACGCCGTCACCCAGCTGTGCTTCGAGGCGACGCCGCTGCTGGCCTGGCGTGAGCGGCAGCAGCGGCTCGGCCTGCCCCTGCCGTTCCATGCCGGCATCCCCGGAGTGATGGAGCCCAGGCGACTGCTGGCCATCGCCCTGCGCCTGGGCCTAGGGCCTTCGGTGCGCGCCCTACGCGGCCAGTCGGGCTGGCTGGCACGACTGCTGAGGCCCTCGTCCTACTGCCCCGATGCCCTGCTGGAGGGGCTTGGACCGGGCCTGGGCGATCCCGCTGCCGGTTTCGCCGGCCTGCACGTCTTTACCTTCAACCGGGTCGCGGCTACCCGCGGCTGGCTGGAGGCGCGTCAGGATCTGATGCCCGAGCGGCCAGCGAGAGATGAAGCGAATGCCCACCTCGTCACCTCCGCCGGCGAGCCCCTGGCCTGACCGCCGCGACTGTCTCCATCAGACGACGCGTAGGGAGAGAATGTGGAAGCCGGCTCCTTCGTCACTCCGACAGGGCGCATCGTCCTATACTGGGCCGCGTGGGATGGCGCCGGACTGCGCTACCCCTCTCATCGCCCCAAGCCGTCATGAGTCACGCACGCCTGGAGTCCGATGGTGTTTCAGCAAGTGGCGTCCCGCGCCCTTCAGGAGGTGAAAGATGAGCAAGTCGATCGTGGTGGGTTCCACCCTGGCCGTGCTGGGGCTGGGCGGTCTGGCCTTCGGGGCCTGGCAGATCCAGGACCAGCAGCGCGGCCCCGAGTACGCCGAGATCACCAACGTCGAGACCCTGACGCGCACCGTGGAGACCCCACGCGAGGTGTGCGAGGACGTGGTCGTGCAGTCGCAGCCGGAGGCACCGTCGGGACAGGGCGCCAGCCGTGATCCCCACCGCGTGGTAGGCACCGCCGCCGGGGCCATCGTCGGCGGCCTGCTCGGCAACCAGGTCGGCGGCGGCAGCGGCAAGAAGATCGCCACGGTGGCCGGTGCCATCGGCGGCGGCCTGGCCGGCCGGGAGGTCCAGGAGCGCGTTGAGGCGCGCCAGCATGCCCAGGCGGCACAGTCCCAGCCGCGCACCACCACCCGCCAGGAGTGCCGTACCGTGGTCGACACCCGTCAGGAGACCGAGGGCTACGAGGTCACCTGGCGCCACGGCGAGATGGTCGAGACCAGCCGCCTGGACAGCCCGCCCGAGGGCGACCGGGTACTGCTCGAGGAGGGGCAGCCGCAGTGGAATGCCGTCTCCTCGCAAGGTGGCTGAGCGAGCTTCATCGCGTCATGAAAGACAGCGCCCCGGCCAGTGATGGCCGGGGCGCTGTCGTTGGGGGCAGGTGTCTCGGACGTGTCGCCGGTCAAGGCGAGACCTCGTCGTTCACAGGTAGCCCAGTACCAGGTAGGCGCCGGCGGCCAGGATGCCCGCCAGTGCCGCATAGGGCAGCTGGGTGAAGGCATGCTGGAAGGGAGTGCACCCGCTGGCCTGGGAGGTCAGCACCGTGGCATCCGAATAGAAGCAGGCGTGGCTGCCGAAGGTGCTGGCCGACAGGGTGGCCCCGATCACCAGCGTCATGTCGGCGCCCAGGTTGTGCCCCAGGGTGGCGACGATGGGCAGGATGATCACGAACACGCCCCAGTTCGAGCCGGTGGCGAAGGAGACGAAGCCCATGATGCTGAAGATGATGAAGGGCAACAGCTCGGCGGAGATCAGCGGTTCCACGGTGGTGATGATGTACTCGTTGAGGCCCAGTGCCGTATTGACCTCATTGAACAGGAAGGCCGCCACCAGCACCGCCAGGGCATCGATCATCGACTTGAAGCCCTCGACGATATTGTCGAAGGTCTCGCTGGCGGACAGCTTCTTCAGGGCGATGAAGGTCACGATCATCCCGGCCAGGGTGATGAAGATGCCCATCAGGAAATCCAGGTCGAACCACCAGGTGAAGAAGGCCAGGGAGGCCATGGGCAGCAGGAAGGACCAGACGCTTCCCTTGTGACTGGCATCCGCCTCGAGGTGGCCAATGTCCTCGTCGATGTGCTCGGCCCCCGCGGGCACGCATTGCCCGTGTCGTTCGGCGCGACGTTCCGCCGTTTTCATCGGCCCGATCAGCGGGATCTTGCCGTAGATGACCAGCGGCACCATGGCCACGGCAATCCACGGGTAGAACATGAAGGGGATGGCCTGGATATAGGTCATCACGCCCTGGCCGTCCGCGGCGACGCCGTTCTTCTCGATCAGGGCGCCGAAGAATACCGCCCAGGTGGAAATGGGGATCAGGACGCTGATCGGTGCCGCGGTGGAGTCGATGACGTAGGCCAGCATCTCGCGCGATGTCTTGAAGTGGTCCGTGATCCTGCGCATCGAGGTGCCCACGGCCAGCGAGTTGAGGTAGTCGTCGACGAACAGCACGATCCCCATGAACCAGCAGCCCATCAGGGCGCGGGGCTTGTCGGTCGTGTAGCGCATCATGGCCCGGGCGAAGGCCTGGGACGAGCCCGATTTCAGCAGCAGGGCGATGATGCTGCCCATCAGGCCGCAGACCATAATGACCCAGGCGACATCCTCGTCAGTCATCACGCTCATCAGGCTCTCGGAGAGGCTGCTCAGCGCATTCGTGGGATCCATCATCAGGGTACCGGCGAAGGCACCGAACACCAGCGGTTCAAGCGCACGCCTGGACAACAGCGCAAGCAGCAGAACGAGTCCCGTCGGGACCAGGATCAACGGCCCGTCGATGGCGTCGGCACCGCTGGTGCCGACCACGGCGCTGACGACGGCGGCCAATGCGATAGCGAGCAATATCATGACCATCCAGCGGTGCCACGGGCGGGCGCCCTGCTTGATCAGCTTGTCGTTGGCTTCCATGGAGACCTCCTCGATCTTGTCATTGTGTGAGGGTGGTAGGGTGGGTCAGCGCAGGCGTTCCAGCAGCTGGTAGTACCACATGCCGGCGGCCAGCAGGGTGTTGCCGAGACGGTCGCTGAACGGGACTCGCCAGTGACGGACATTGGCGAAGGCATCGAACTCCCGCCTGCTGCCATCGACCGCCTCGGCAAGGATCTCGCCGACGAGGTGCGAGGTGGCGATGCCGTGCCCGGAGTAGCCCTGGGCGTAGTAGACGTGGGGGGAGAGCTTGCCGAGCATCGGCACGCGGTTGATCACGATTCCGGCGAGTCCCTGCCACTGGAAGTCGAGCGCCACGCCCTCGAGCTGTGGGAAGGTATGCTCCAGCCGCGGGCGCAGCTCGGCGGCGATGTCGGCTGACGTCCTGCCCGAGTAGTTGGCGCCGCCACCGAAGAGCAGCCGCCGGTCGGCGGTGAGGCGGTAATAGTCCAGCACGAAGCGGGTATCGTAGACGGCCAGGTCCTGGGGGTTGATCGCGATGGCGGTGGCCTCGTCCAGCGGGGCGGTCGTGACGATGCCGAGCGAGGCGGGGAAGAGCCTGCCGCCGAGCCGCCGGCGCTCGAGGTGGTGGTAGGCGTTGCCGGCCAGGATCACGCTATCGGCCTCGACGCGGCCATGCTCGCCGATGACGGCCGGGGATTCACCGTGCACCACCTCCACGACGGGTGACGCTTCGAAGATCCTGGCCCCCAGGCTTGCTGCCGCCCGGGCCTCGCCGAGGCAGAGGTTCAGGGGATGCAGATGCATGTTGTAGTCGTTGCGGAGGGCGCCGTGGTAGAGCCGCGTGCCGAGCACGTCTTCGACCCCTGCCTTGTCCAGCCAATGGACATGTTCGCCGATCCAGTGGGACTGGGAGGCCTCGTAGTCCCGCCGCAGTGCCTTCAGATGGCTTGGCTGGTAGGCCGCCTGGAGATGCCCGTGCTTGAGGTCGCAGGGAATGGCGTATTTCTCGACACGTTCGCGAATGATGCGCTGGCCGCGCCAGCGCAGGTCCCAGACGAAATCGGCAGCCTCATCGCCGAGGGTGCGCCGCATTTGGCGGCGCATGACATCCTCGCCGGACAGGCTGCCGGTGACCTGGCCGCCGTTGCGTCCACTGGCCCCCCAGCCGATCTTGTTCGCCTCGATCACCGCCACCCGATAGCCCCGCTCGCTCAGCTCGACGGCCGTGGCCACGCCCGTGAAGCCGCCACCCACGATGGCGACGTCGACCCGGTGATGGCCCTCGAGGACGGGGTAATCGGACTCCCTGATGACGGACGCGGAGTAGTAGGAAGGGGGGCGCGATTGGGTCATGAAAATGCTCGCTGCAAGATGTGATCACATACGTGTGATCACACTAGCAGGGCCTTGCGAGAGTGGCAACCCGGTGCGGGGCGGAGCCGCAGTGGCGCCAGTTTGGGGTATGCTGGCGGGGTGTATGACGACGACATGGCAAGCCGATGGAGCAACAGACACAGGGCGAAGGGTTCTCGCCGGATACCGCCGCCACCCGGCTGCATCGGGAGCTGCGGACGAGGCTTTGCGAGGGGGATTTTGCGCCGGGAGACCTGATCTCGATACGCCGTATCGCCACCGAGTACGGTACCAGCGCGATGCCCGCCCGTGAGGCCGTGCGCTGGCTGGTGACGGAGGGGGCACTGGTCTTCTCCGACAGCCGCAAGATCCGGGTCCCCGAACTGAACCGCGAGCGCTTTCACGAGGTGCTGTTTGCGCGCAAGAGCCTCGAGACCGAAGTCTCCCGCCAGGCCTTCCCCCGGCTGACCGCCGCGGACCTGGTTGAGCTCGAGGGCATCGATGCCCGGATCAATGCGGCCATCGAGGCCGGCGATATGCAGGCGTACATGCGTGGCAACCATCGCTTCCACTTCCTGATCTATCGACGCAGCCGCTCCCGGGTGCTGCTGCCCCTGGTCGAGCTCCTCTGGCTGCAGTACGGGCCCAGCATGCGACAGATCGGCACTCGCTGGGGCGCATCACGCATCGCCGATGACCATCATCGCGACGTGACCCATGCCCTGTCCCGGGGCGACAGGGAGGGCTTCTGCAACGCCATTGCCGCCGATATCGAACAGGGAATGCGCCTGCTCGAGTAGGCCTGCCGCGTCGCGCGATCGGTGTCGTGACGGCGCGACAACGCTCTGCCGGCGCCCATGGAGTCCCGGGCGCCCGAGGTCACACGTGGCGCAGGTACCAGTCGTACTCGAGCTTGCTGACGGCCTGCATGGCCTGGTCCCGCTCGGCTCGGCGGTTGGCCAGGAAGACCGCGAGGAAGTCCGCGCCCAGCGCCTCGGCCAGGGGCTCGCTCTGCTCCAGCAGGTCCAGGGCCTGGCACCAGCTGTTGGTCAGGCTGGGCGCGGCCTGGTCATAGGCGTTGCCGGTGATGGCCGGCGGCGGCGTCAGCCGCTGCTGCAGCCCGTGGTCGATGGCGCCGAGCAGGGTCGCCAGCAGCAGGTAGGGGTTGACGTCGGCGCCGGCCACCCGGTGCTCGATGCGCCGCGCCGCGTTGGGTCCCGAGGGGATGCGCAGCGCCACCGAGCGGTTGTCGTAGCCCCAGGTCGGGGCCATCGGCACATAGAGCCCGGGCTGGAAGCGGCGGAAGGAGTTGAGGTTGGGGGCGAAGAGCGCCATGGAGGCCGGCATCAGCTCGAGCAGCCCGGCCACGGCGTGCTGCATCAGCGGCGTGCCGAGCGGGGCGTCGTCCTCGGCCGCGAAGACGTTGTTCCCGGCTTCGTCGAGCAGGCTGATATGGACGTGGGTGCCGTTGCCGGCTTCCTGGCCATAGGGCTTGGCCATGAAGGTGGCCTCGAAACCATGGTGCAGGGCCACGCCCTTGATCAGGCGCTTGAGCAGCACCGCGCTGTCGCAGGCCGCCAGGGCATCATCGCAGTGGATCAGGTTGATCTCGAACTGTCCCGGGGCGCACTCCTTGAGGGCGGTGTCCAGCGGCAGCCGCTGGGTCCGGGCGGCGGCATGGATCTCCTCGAGCAGCTCGGCATACTCGTCGAGCTCGTTGATCGAATAGAGCTGGCTCTGGGCGGCGCGCTCGCCGGTCGCCGGCGAGCAGGGCGGCTGGACCATGCCCAGGGCGTCCCGGCGGCGGTCGACGAGGCTGAACTCCATCTCCACGGCCACCACCGGCGTCAGCCCGTCGCGACGGAAGCGCTCCAGCACCCGGGCGAGCACCTGGCGGGGGTCGGCGAAGAAGGGCGCCCCGTCGGCCTCGGTCATGGTCATCAGCAGCTGCGCCTGGCGGGCCTCGCGTAGCCAGGGGCTCGGCATCAGGCTGCCCGCCACTGGGCGGCAGACCCGGTCGCTGTCGCCGATCGAGAGGCCCAGGCCCGTGGCCTCGATGGTATTGCCCAGGATATCCAGGGCGAAAACCGAGGCCGGCAGGTTGACCCCGTCACGGAAGGCCTTCTCGAGGTTGTCGCGGGGGATGCGCTTGCCGCGCAGCACGCCGTTCAGGTCGCTGATCAGCAGGTCGACGCTGTCCACGTCGGGATGGCGGTCGAGGAAGTCGCGGGCTTCATCGGCAGGGGAGGACATGGGGCCACCTATCGGCTTGGGGTCATTGTTCGATGGCTGTCATCTTTGAAGCACACACTCATGTTGTCAAATCTTTTACGTATTTCGCCAGGCGTCGGCGACCTTTCGGACGTTTCCATGTCAATTTTATCCTATTATTACAGTCACCTGATGGATATCTATGGTGACGGGGTGTCGATGGGGGTTGGCAAGGTTAATCAACGGATATATGTTGAGCAAAGCATAACAATCATCACGCGTGTTTCGAGGAGACCGCCATGCGCACCCGACCCCTGGTAGGCGTGATCGCCTGCCGGCGCGAGGTGGAAGGCCACCCCGCGCACATGGTCACCGACAAGTACCTCTCCACCCTGCGCGACTATGGCCTGGCGCCGGTGATCCTGCCGGTGTGGGAGGACGCGGTGGAGAGCGAGCTGCTGGCGTCGCTCGACGGCCTTCTGCTCACCGGCAGCTACACCAACGTCGAGCCGCAGCGTTACGGTGCCGAACGGGCCCCGGAGAACACCCGGGATGACCCCCATCGCGATGCCGCGGCGCTGGGCTGGATTCCCGCCGCCCTGGACCTGGGGCTTCCGCTGCTGGGCATCTGCCGCGGCTTCCAGGAGCTCAACGTGGCCTTCGGCGGCACCCTGCACCAGGCGGTGCAGCGGGTGCCGGGTATGCTCGACCACCGTGAGCCGGAAGGCGACCGCGAGGCGAAGTATGCCCCGAGCCACGACATCTCGCTGGTGCCCGGCGGGCGGCTCGCCGCGCTCCATCCCGAGCCGGCGTCCCGGGTCAACTCCCTGCACCAGCAGGGCATCGCCGAGCTGGGGCCGGGGCTCGTCGCCGAGGCCCTGGCCCAGGACGGGCTCGTCGAGGCGATCTCGGTCGCGGGTGCACCGGGTTTCACCCTGGCGGTGCAGTGGCACCCCGAATGGAAGCCCCGCGAGCACCCGCTCTATGACGCCCTGTTCCGGGCCTTCGCCGCGGCCTGCCAGGCCCATCGCGGTGCCCGCATCCCGTCACCCGCCGTCGACGCCTGAGGCCATCGCCTCGACCCGGAGAGCCATCATGTCCCATTCGCTTCAGGCACTGGACCGTGCCCACCACCTGCACCCCTTCACCGACTTCAAGGCATTGGGCGAGGAGGGCAGCCGCATCATCGAACGCGCCGAGGGGGTCTACATCCACGACGCCGAGGGCAATCGGCTCCTCGACGGCATGGCGGGCCTGTGGTGCGTCAACCTGGGCTACGGGCGCGTGGAGTTGGTGACGGCCGCCACCGAGCAGATGCGCCGGCTGCCCTACTACAACAACTTCTTCAAGACCACGCACCCACCGGCGGTGAGGCTCGCCGAGAAGCTCTGCGCCCTGGCGCCGGCACACCTCAACCACGTCTTCTTCACCGGCTCCGGCTCCGAGGCCAACGACACCGTGCTGCGCATGGTGCGCCGCTACTGGACACTCAAGGGCAAGCCGGAGAAGCATTGGGTGATCGGCCGCGAGAACGGCTACCACGGCTCCACCGTCGCCGGCATGAGCCTGGGTGGCATGGCGCCGATGCACGACCAGGGCGGCCCCTGCGTGCCGGGCATCACCCATGTGCGTCAGCCCTACTGGTTTGGAGAGGGGCGGTTCGGCGATGTGCGCGATCAGGATCCCGAGGCCTTCGGTCGCCAGTGCGCCGCGGCCATCGAGGAGAAGATCCTGGAGCTCGGCGAGGAGACCGTCGCGGCCTTCATCGCCGAGCCGGTGCAGGGCGCCGGCGGCGCCATCATGCCGCCGGCGAGTTACTGGCCGGCGGTCAAGGAGGTTCTCTCGCGCTACGACATCCTGCTGGTGGTGGACGAGGTGATCTGCGGCTTCGGCCGCCTGGGCGAGTGGTTCGGCAGCGTTCACTATGATCTCGCCCCCGACCTGATGCCCATCGCCAAGGGGCTCTCCTCCGGCTACCTGCCCATCGGCGGGGTGCTGGTCGGCGATCGGGTCGCCGACACCCTGATCCAGGAGGGTGGCGAGTTCTTCCACGGCTTCACCTACTCCGGCCACCCGGTGTGCGCCGCGGTGGCGCTGAAGAACCTGGAGCTCATGGAGGCCGAAGGCGTGGTCGAGCGGGTCCGCGACGAGCTGGGGCCCTACCTGGCGCGCCGCTGGGCCACGCTCGCCGACCATCCCCTCGTCGGCGAGGCCCGCTCGCTGGGGCTGATGGGGGCCCTGGAGCTCATCGACCCGGCCAGCGGCGAGCGCTTCGACAAGGCCCTCGCCGCTGGCAACCTGTGCCGCGACATCAGCTTCCGCCGTGGCCTGGTGATGCGCTCGGTGGGTGATACGATGATCATCGCCCCGCCCCTGGTGATCACCCGCGAGCAGATCGATGACCTGGTGACCCTGGCCCGCGAGGCGCTGGACGAGACCGCCCGGTGCCTGGTGCCGAGGGCCGCCGACGAACCGCAACCCGAGGAGAGACCCGCATGAGCCGTCCCGTACCCCCCAAGACGCTGGCAGACTGGCAGGCCCTGGCCGATGCCGTGACGCCGGGCCTGGAGGCCCGCGCCTTTATCGACGACACCTTCGTCGAGGCCGTCAGCGGCGAGACCTTCGAGACCCTCAATCCCGCCACCGGCGAGCGCCTGGCCCGGGTCGCCAGCTGCGACGCCGCCGACGCCGAGCTGGCCGTGGGCCATGCCCGGGCGGCCTTCGACGGCGGCGCTTGGTCGCGCCTGGCGCCGGGGCGGCGCAAGAAGGTGCTGCTGCGCCTGGCCGACCTGATGGAGGCCAACAAGCACGAGCTGGCGCTGCTCGACACCCTGGACATGGGCAAGCCGGTGGGCAGCTCGCTGGGCGACATGGCCGGGGCCATCGGCTGCATCCGCTACCAGGCGGAGTGCATCGACAAGCTCTACGGCGAGGTGGCCCCTACCGGGGAGGAGACCCTGGCGCTGGTACTGCGCGAGCCGCTGGGCGTGGTGGCCTCCATCGTGCCCTGGAACTTCCCGCTGATGATGACCGCCTGGAAGATCGCCCCGGCGCTGGCCGCCGGCAACAGTGTCATCTTGAAGCCCTCGGAGAAGTCACCGCTCTCGGCGCTGCGCCTGGCCCAGCTGGCCCGTGAGGCGGGGCTGCCCCGCGGCGTCTTCCAGGTGCTGCCGGGCTTCGGCCACACCGTCGGCAAGGCGCTGGCGCTCTCCATGCAGGTCGACTGCCTGGCCTTCACCGGCTCCACCGGGGTGGGCAAGCAGCTGATGCAGTATGCCGGCCAGTCCAACCTCAAGCGCCTCTACCTGGAGTGCGGCGGCAAGAGCCCCAATCTGGTCTTCGCCGACTGCAGGGACCTGGACAGGGTCGCCCGTCATGCCGCCGAGGCGATCTTCCACAACCAGGGCGAGGTGTGCATCGCCGGTTCCCGCCTGCTGGTGGAGAACTCGATCCGCGAGGCCTTCGTCGAGAAGGTGCTGGCCGCCGCCGAGACGATGCAGCCCGGCGACCCGCTCGACCCCGAGAGCTTCATGGGGGCGATCGTCGACGAGGCCCAGTACCGCCGGATCCTCGACTACATCCGCCGCGGAGTGGAGGAGGGCGCCCGGTTGCGTACCGGGGGCCAGGCGCTGGAGGGCAAGGGGCTGTTCATCCCTCCCACGGTGTTCGACGGCGTGACCCCGGCGATGGCCATCGGCCGCGAGGAGGTCTTCGGCCCGGTGCTCTCGGTGTTCGGCTTCGACAGCGAGGAGGAGGCCATCGCCCTGGCCAACGACAGCGACTTCGGCCTGGCCGCGGGCCTGTGGAGCCAGGATATCGACCGCATCATGCGTGTGACGCGTCGGCTGGCCTCGGGCCAGGTGTTCGTCAACAACTGGGCCGGCGGGGACCAGACCATGCCCTTCGGCGGGGTCAAGCAGTCCGGCAACGGCCGCGACAAGTCCCACCACTCCCTGGAGGAGTACTCCGACCTCAAGAGCGTCTGGATGTCGCTCGCCACCTGACCCGCGCTCCACTGTATGAAAGCGTAGAGGCCGGCACCCGAGTGCCGGCCTTGTCTTTGTACTGATAATAATAACTGTACAGCTTGTGCATAGCCTTTTACCTCCGGGGCGAGTAGCCTGTAAGGACATTCCCCGGCAGGAGACAGCGCCATGTTCGGACTCTTCAAGAGCGACCCGTCGAAGAAGCTGCAGAAGGCCTACGAGCAGAAGCTCGAGCAGGCCATGCTGGCCGCCCGCAACGGCGACATGCGCGCCAACGCCTCCCTGACCGAGGAGGCGGAGGCATTGCGCGAGGAGATCGAGAAGCTCAAGTCGTCCTGAGGGACGGGTCAGAAGGTCCGCGCCGGGGTCGCGCAGCTGACCAGGCGGCAGGGCTCGCGGCCGGGGTTGCGGAAGCGGTGGGGGACGTTGGTCTCGAAGTAGTAGGCCTCGCCGGGGCCCAGCACCCGGGCGTCGGCGCCGATGGTGATCTCGATCTCGCCCTCCAGCACCACGCCGGCCTCCTCGCCCTGGTGGGCGATCATCTCGCGGCCGGTGTCGGCCCCGGGCGGATAGGTCTCGATCATGAAGGCCAGGGCGCGATCGCGGCGGTCGGCCCCCACCAGCTTGTAGATGACGTCGCCGGAGCCCACGTCGGCCAGCTCCTCGGCCGAGTAGAACACCCGTCGGCCGTTCTCCAGGTCCATGGTGAAGAAGTCCCCGACGCTCATGGGAATGGCGTCGAGGATCTTCTTCAGCGAACTGACCGAGGGGCTCACCTTGCCCTGCTCGATCAGCGACAGGCTGGAGTGGGTGACCCCGCAGCGCTTGGCCAGCTCGCGCTGGGAAATGCCCTTCAGGGTGCGCAGGGCGCGCAGTCGTGCACCGACATCATCCGACATCCGGTTCTCCTTCCCTCAGCGCGGGATCAGCACAGCGCGTCGAGCTTCTCTTTCAGCAGGGCATTCACCTGCTGGGGGTTGGCGGTGCCCCGCGAGGCCTTCATCACCTGGCCGACGAAGTAGCCGATCATCTTGCCGCGCTTGTCGGGCTCGGCATCCCGGTATTGCGCCACCTGGGCGGGGCTGTCCGCGATCACCTGGTCGATCATCGCCTCGATGGCGCCGGTATCGGTGACCTGCTTGAGCCCCTTGGCCTCGATCACCTCGTCGGCACTGTCGCCCTCGCCGTTCCACAGTGCCTGGAAGACCTGTTTTGCGGCCTTGCCGTTGATGGTGTCATCCATCACCCGACTGACCAGCTCGCCGAGCTGGATCGCCGAGACCGGGCTGTCCTGGATCGGCAGGCCCTCGCGGTTCAGGGCGCCGGAGAGCTCGCCCTGTACCCAGTTGGCGGCCAGCTTGGCATCGCCACACACCTCCTTGACCGCCTCGAAGTACTCGGCCATCTCGCGGCTCGCCGAGAGCACCCCGGCGTCGTAGGCGGAGAGGCCCAGCGCCTCCTGGAAGCGGGCGCGCTTGTCGGCGGGCAGCTCCGGCAGGTTGTCGCGCAGGTGGTCGACGTAGGCCCGGTCGAGCTCCACCGGCAGCAGGTCGGGGCAGGGAAAGTAGCGGTAGTCGTTGGCCTGCTCCTTGGTGCGCATGCTGCGGGTCTCGTCACGCTCGGGGTCGAACAGGCGGGTCTCCTGGACCACCTCGCCGCCGTCCTCGAGCAGCTCGATCTGGCGCTCCACCTCGAAGGCGATGGCGCGCTCGACGAAGCGGAAGGAGTTGACGTTCTTGATCTCGGCGCGGGTGCCGAAGCTCGCCTGCCCCCTGGGACGCACCGAGACGTTGACGTCGCAGCGCATCGAGCCCTCGGCCATGTTGCCGTCTGAGATCCCGAGATACGTCACGATGGAGTGGATGGCCTTGAGGTAGGCCGCGGCCTCCTTGGCCGAGCGCATGTCCGGCTCGGAGACGATTTCCAGCAGCGGGGTACCGGCGCGGTTGAGGTCGATGCCGGTCATGCCGTGGAAGTCCTCGTGCAGCGACTTGCCGGCATCCTCCTCCAGGTGCGCATGGTGCACGCGGATGCGCTTGGTCTCGCCGTCCTCCAGGGTGATCTCCACCTCGCCTGGGCCGACGATAGGATGATACATCTGGCTGGTCTGGTAGCCCTTGGGCAAGTCGGGGTAGAAGTAGTTCTTGCGGTCGAACACCGAGACCTCGGGAATCTCGGCGTGGATCCCCAGCCCGAACTGCACGGCCATGGCCACCGCGGCCTCGTTGAGCACCGGCAGCACGCCGGGGAGCCCAAGGTCCACGGCGCACGCCTGGCTGTTGGGCTCGGCGCCGAAGGCGGTGGAGGCGCCGGAGAAGATCTTCGACTTGGTGGCGAGCTGGACGTGGACCTCCAGCCCGATCACGGTTTCCCATTGCATCAGAGGGTCTCCTCGGCAAGCGCGGGGCGACGCAGGTGCCAGTCGGTGGCCTGCTGGAACTGGTGGGCGACGTTGAGCAGTCGCGCCTCGGCGAAGTGGGTGCCCAGTATCTGCAGGCCTACCGGGCGATGGCCCACGAAGCCGGCCGGCACGCTGATGCCGGGGATGCCCGCCAGGTTGATGGCGATGGTGTAGATGTCCTGCAGGTACATCGAGACCGGGTCCTTCCTGGCGCCCAGGTCGAAGGCCGGGGTCGGCGAGGCAGGCCCCATCAGCACATCGACCTCGTCGAAGGCGTCGAGAAAGTCCTGGCGGATCAGCCGGCGCACCTGCTGTGCCTTCTTGTAATAGGCATCGAAGAAGCCCTCGGAGAGGGTGTGGGTGCCCATCAGGATGCGTCGCTTGACCTCCTCGCCGAAGCCCTCGGCTCGCGAGCGCTTGTAGAGGTCGGTGAGGTCGGCGGGGGCGTCGCAGCGGTGGCCGAAGCGCACCCCGTCGTAGCGCGACAGGTTGGAGGAGGCCTCCGCCGGGGCGATGACGTAGTAGGCCGGGATGGCGTAGTGGGTGTGCGGCAGACTGACCTCGCGCACCGTGGCGCCCAGCGACTCGTAAACGCGGATCGCCTCGCGCACGGCCCCCTCCACCTCGGGGTCGAGCCCGTCTCCGAAGTACTCCCGAGGCAGGCCGATCTTCAGCCCCGCCAGGGGGGCGTCGAGCTCCTCGGTGTAGTCGGGCACCCCGCGGGCCACGCTGGTGGAGTCGCGCAGGTCATGGCCGGCGATGGCGCCGAGCAGTCGGGCGCAGTCCTCGGCGGTGCGGGCCATGGGGCCGGCCTGGTCGAGGCTCGAGGCGTAGGCGATGATGCCGTAGCGCGAGACCCGCCCATAGGTGGGCTTCAAGCCGGTGATGCCGCAGAAGGCGGCCGGCTGGCGGATCGAGCCGCCGGTGTCGGTGCCCATGGCGGCGGGCACCAGGCCGGCGGCCACGGCGGCGGCGCTGCCGCCGGAGCTGCCGCCCGGCACGGCGTCCCGGTCCCAGGGGTTCCGCACCGGGCCGAAGAAGCTGTTCTCGTTGGAGGAGCCCATGGCGAACTCGTCCATGTTGGTCTTGCCCAGGCTCACGGTGCCGGCGGCCCTGAGCTTCTCGACCACGGTGGCGTCATAGGGGGCGATGAAGTTGTCGAGCATCCGTGAGCCGGCACTGGTCTTGACGCCCTGGGTGCAGAAGATGTCCTTGAGCGCCAGGGGCACGCCGGTCAGCGGGCCCGCGTCGCCGGCGGCGCGCGTGGCATCGGCCCGGTCGGCGGCGGCCAGGGCCTGCTCGGCGGTCACCGAAATGAAGCTGTTGAGGTCGCCGTCGAGGCGGTCGATGCGCGCGAGCAGTGCCTGGGTGAGCTCGCGGCTGGAGAACTCGCCGGCGGCGAGGCCGGCGGCGAGTTCCGTCAGAGTCTTGTCATGCATGGGCCCTGGGCTCCGTGATGGCTTGCCGGAAACGGATGGGAGTGGCGCGGGTCATTCGACGACCCGCGGGACCAGGTAGAGGCCCTGTTCCACCGCCGGGGCACAGCGCTGGAAGCGGTCGCGCTGGTCGGTCTCGGTGACCTCGTCGGCGCGCAGCCGCTGGGTGGTCTCCAGGGGGTGAGCCAGCGGGTCGACCCCCTCGGTGTCCAGGGTCTGGAGCTGGTCGACCATCGCCAGGATGCGTCCCAGGTCGTCCAGGTAGTGGGCGGCCTCGTCGTCGTCCAGGCCGAGCCGGGCCAGGTGGGCGGCCCTGAGAACGTCTGCGTGTTCAAGCGCCATGATCGGATGTCCTCGACAGGCAGTGGGGTCTGGGAAATGACCGCAGAAGGTACCACATCCGCCGCCTCGCTGGCAGGTCCGGGAATGCCGCGCGCCGCGGGACTTTGCTTGCTGCCGGTAGGCCGCGGTGATACCGTTTGCGTCCGCACAGGGTTCCCGGACTGCACTAGGTAACGACTCCATGTTCAAACGCTTGAGGGGGCTGTTTTCCAGCGATCTATCGATCGATCTGGGGACGGCCAATACGCTGATTTATGTCCGCGGTCGCGGCATCGTGCTCGATGAGCCATCGGTCGTGGCGATTCGCCAGTCCGGCAACATGCGCAGCGTGGCCGCGGTGGGGGCCGACGCCAAGCGCATGCTGGGTCGGACCCCCGGCAACATCACCGCCATCCGCCCGATGAAGGATGGCGTGATCGCCGACTTCACCGTCACCGAGCAGATGCTGCAGTACTTCATCCGCAAGGTGCACCAGAGCACTTTCCTGACGCCGAGCCCCCGCGTGCTGGTCTGCGTGCCCTGCATGTCGACCCAGGTCGAGCGCCGGGCCATCAAGGAGTCCGCCGAGGGCGCCGGGGCCCGCGAGGTGTTCCTGATCGAGGAGCCCATGGCGGCCGCCATCGGTGCCGGCTTGCCGGTGGAGGAGGCCCAGGGCTCGATGGTCGTCGACATCGGTGGCGGCACCAGCGAGATCGCCATCATCTCGCTCAACGGCGTGGTCTACTCGGAATCCATCCGCGTCGGCGGTGACCGCTTCGACGAGGCGATCATCGCCTACGTGCGCCGCCACTACGGCAGCCTGATCGGCGAGGCCACCGCCGAGCGCATCAAGGAGGAGATCGGCTGCGCCTATCCGGGCGGCGAGCTGCGCGAGATCGACGTGCGCGGCCGCAACCTGGCCGAGGGCATCCCGCGCAGCTTCACCCTCAACTCCCACGAGATCCTCGACGCCCTCCAGGAGACCCTCGGCTCCATCGTCGCCGCGGTGAAGAGCGCCCTCGAGCAGTCGCCGCCCGAGCTCGCCTCGGACATCGCCGAGCGCGGCCTGGTGCTGACCGGCGGCGGGGCGCTGCTGCGCGACCTCGACAAGCTGATCGCCGAGGAGACCGGGCTACCGGTGATCGTCGCCGAGGACCCACTGACCTGCGTGGCCCGCGGCGGTGGCAAGGCCCTGGAGATGATCGACCAGCACACCTTCGAGCTGCTGTCCAGCGACTGACTCGGGGGGACGCCCTATCAAGCCGCTGTTCTCGCATGGACCGCTGCCGGGCTATCGCATGCTGCTGTGCGTGATCCTGGCCTCGGCGCTGATGTTCGCCGATACGCGCTTCACCCGCATGGAGCCCGTGCGGGCCCAGCTCTCCACCCTGGTGGCGCCCATCCAGTGGCTGGTCAGCCTGCCCAGTGACGTCCTCAACTGGGCCTCGCTGGCACTCTCCGACCAGCGGGCCCTGGTGGACGAGAATCGTCGCCTGCGCGAGCAGATCCTGACGCTGTCCCACCGCGTGCAGCGCATGGCGAGCCTGACCGCCGAGAACGTGAGGCTGCGGGAACTGCTCGCGGCCACCCGCCAGCGTGACATGCCCTACATCACCGCCGAGCTGCTGTCGCTGGACCCCGATCCCTTCACCCACCAGATGGTGATCGACCGCGGTCGCCGGGATGGCGTCTACGTCGGCCAGCCGGTGCTGGATGCCTCGGGACTGGTCGGCCAGATCACCGCCACCTCGGCCTATTCCAGTCGGGTGCTGCTGCTGGCCGATGCGAGCCATGCCCTGCCGGTGCAGGTCAATCGCAACGGGTTGCGCTTCGTCCTCCAGGGGGCGGGCAGCTACGATGCCCTCAACGTCACGCATGTGCCCGACACGGCCGATATCCGCGAGGGCGACCTGCTGACCACCTCGGGGCTGGGCGGGCGCTTCCCGCCGGGCTACCCGGTGGCCAGGGTATCGGAGGTGGTCCACGACCCGGGCCAGCCCTTCGCCCGGGTCACCGCCGCGCCGGTGGCCCAGCTTCAGCGCTCGCGGCACTTCCTGCTGCTGTTTCCGCCCGACCCGCCCGCCGCGCCCCCCGAAGGCGAACTGGCTGCCCCGGCCCTCGAGGCGGCCCGTCGCATCGGCACGGCGGCGTCCGACGAGGAGACGCCCTGATGGCCACATCCCCGCCTGCCAACTTGCTGTGGATCTGGGTGACCCTGCTGCTGGCCCTGTGCCTGCAGGTGATGCCGCTGGCCGATGGCTGGCAGGTGTGGCGTCCCGACTGGCTGGGCCTGATGCTGATCTACTGGTGCATGCGCGAGCCGCTGCGGGTCGGTGTCTTCCACGGCTTCGTGCTGGGCCTGCTGGTGGATCTCATCGAGGGTGCGCCGCTGGGACAGAATGCCCTGCTGCTGTCGCTGCTGGCCTTCCTCTGCGCCCTGGTCTATGCGCGCTTCCGGGCCTATTCGCTGGTCCAGCAGGCGGTGCTGATCTTCGTACTGCTGGGCATGGTCCAGCTGGCCGAGCAGTGGCTAAGAACCCTCTTCGGGCCCGCCTCGATGCACCTCTCCTTCCTGCTCTCCGCGCTGATCGGGGCGGTGCTCTGGCCCTGGCTGACCACCCTGTTCGAGGCGCTGGGACGCCGCCTCGCCCGCGACTGACCCGCCCCGGAGCCGTCATGACCCCTGATCCCGAGCTGTGCCTGGCCTCTGCCTCGCCACGCCGCCGCGACCTGCTCGCCGCGATCGGCGTGGCGGTGGAGGTGCGTCCCGTGGATATCGACGAGACGCCGAGATCCGGCGAGGCGGCGCACGACTATGTGCTCCGCCTGGCCCGCGAGAAGGCGCTGGCCGGTGCCCGCTTATCCGCGCTCCCCGCCCTGGGATCGGATACCGCCGTGGTGTGTGATGGCGCGATCCTCGGCAAACCGGCGGGGCACGAGCAGGCCGCGGCCATGCTGCGAGGGCTTTCCGGTCGTGCCCACGAGGTGCTCACCGGGGTAGCGGTCACGGGCCCCGCCGGGCTGCTGGCGGCCTGCGTGACCACCCGCGTCTTCCTGCGCCCGATCAGCGATGCGGAGCTTGCCGCCTACTGGGCCACCGGGGAACCGGCGGACAAGGCCGGCGGCTATGCCATCCAGGGCCTGGCGGCGGTGTTCGTCGAGCACATCGAGGGCAGCCACTCGGCGGTGGTGGGGCTGCCGCTCTTCGAGACCGCCGAGCTGCTGGCCCGGCAGGGCGTGCCGCTCTGGAACGGGGCGCTGCCGATCGGGCCTATGTCATAATGGCCGCAGACTTTTCTGGACAAGGATTTCCGCATGAGCGGTGAAGTACTCATCAACCTGACGCCGATGGAAACCCGTGTCGCCGTGGTGGAGAACGGCGTGCTGCAGGAGGCCTTCATCGAGCGGGCCCGGCGCCGCGGCATCGTCGGCAACATCTACAAGGGCAAGGTGGTACGCGTGCTGCCGGGCATGCAGGCCGCCTTCGTCGACATCGGCCTCGACCGCGCCGCCTTCATCCACGCCCACGAGGTGATGCCCCCCGGTACGCCGGCCGACGAGCAGGTCTCCATCGCCCAGCTGCTCCACGAGGGCCAGGCCCTGGTGGTGCAGGTGACCAAGGACCCGATCGGTTCCAAGGGGGCGCGGCTGACCACCCACCTCTCGGTGCCCTCGCGCTACCTGGTCTACATGCCCGATTCCCCCCACCACGGGGTCTCACAGCGCATCGAGGACGAGATGGAGCGCGAGCGGCTGCGCGGTCTGGTCGAGGCGGCCGGTGCCGACCAGCAGCTGGAGGTGACCGGCGGCTTCATCGTGCGCACCGCCGCCGAGGGCGTCGGCGTCGAGGAGCTCGCCGCCGACATGCACTTCCTGCTGCGCCTGTGGCGGCGGGTCAGCGAGCGCAAGGTGACCGCGCCGGCCCCCAGCGTGGTCTACGACGACCTGCCGCTGTTCATGCGCACCCTGCGTGACGTGATGCGCGACGACATCGAGAAGGTGCGCATCGACTCCCGGGAAAACTACGTGAAGTTGATCGAGTTTGCCCAGGAGTTCATGCCCGCGGCGGTGGAGCGCATCGAGCACTATGCCGGCGAGCGGCCGATCTTCGATCTGTTCAGCGTCGAGGACGAGATCCAGAAGGCGCTGGGGCGCAAGGTACAGCTCAAGTCGGGCGGGTATCTCGTCATCGATCCCACCGAGGCGATGACCACCATCGACGTCAACACCGGCGGCTACGTGGGCCATCGAAACCTCGAGGAGACGATCTTCAAGACCAACCTCGAGGCCGCCACCGCCATCGCCCGCCAGCTGCGGCTGCGCAACCTCGGCGGCATCATCATCATCGACTTCATCGACATGGACGACCCGGAGCACCAGCGCCAGGTGCTGCGCATGCTCGAGAAGTCGCTGGAACGCGATCACGCCAAGACCAAGTGCACCGGCGTCACCGAACTGGGCCTCGTCCAGCTGACCCGCAAGCGCACCCGGGAGAGCCTGGAGCAGACGCTGTGCGAGCCCTGTCCGACCTGCGCGGGGCGCGGCACCCTCAAGACCCCGGAATCGGTCTGCTACGAGATCTTCCGCGAGATCCTGCGCGAGGACCGGGCCTACAGCGCCGAGACCTATGCCGTGCTGGCCTCCCAGGCGGTGGTGGATCGCCTGCTCGACGAGGAGTCCGCCGCGGTGGCCGACCTGGAGGAGTTCATCGGCAAGCCGATCCGCTTCCAGGTGGAGACCCACTACTCCCAGGAGCAGTACGACATCGTGCTGATGTGAGCCCATGTCCCTGACCCGCCTCGTCGCTCGCTGGCTATTGACCCTGGTGGCGCTGTTGCTGGCGCTGCTGGCGGTGCTGGTCCTGGTGCTGCGCCTGCTGCCGGTGCTGCTCGAGACGCAGGCCCCGCGACTGGAGCGCATGCTCTCAGCGCGCTTCAATGCGGTGGTGGAGCTGGACGAGCTGACGGCCGGCCTGCAACGCTATGACCCGCACCTGGCGATCGACGGCCTGCAGATCCGCTCCCGGGAAGGGCTGGGACATGTCCCGCTGCTCGAGGTGGAGCAGGCACAGTTGCACCTGGACAGCCTCGGCAGCCTGGCCGCCGGCGTGCCCCTGGTGGCCGATGCCCGGGTGCAGGGCGTGACCGTGCACCTCTACCAGGACCAGGCCGGACGCTGGCACTGGCCGGCCCCCGCGGAGCTTCCCCCCGAACTGGTCCCCGAGACCACCTTCGACCTCGAGCGCCTCGACTTCTGGGTCGGCATGCTGCTGCGCCAGAGCGCCTGGGTCGAGGAGGTCAGCCTGGTGCTGCATGGGCGCAAGAAGCGTGCCGTGCTCAAGGCGCCCCGATTGGTGATGACGGGGGATGCGCGCCGTACCCACCTGGAGGGCGAGGTGCTGGTGGAAGGGCAGCGGGAGCAGGCCATCCGGGCGGTGATGGAACTGGTCCCCGGGCCGTCCGGGCTGCGCGACTTCAGCGCGGCCCTGCAGGCCGAGATGCGGCTCGACAGCCTGCTGGGGCTGTCCGAGGTGCTGGGCTATGGCGATGCCCTGCGCCTGGAGGCCGCCAGCGGCGAGGCGCGTCTCTGGGGCCGCTGGCATGCCGGCCGCCTGGCCGACCTGCGCCTCGACGTCGAGGCCCCCCTGCTGGCGCTGGCCCAGCCCGAGTCCACCGACGACGAGGCGTCATCCCCTGCCATCGTGCTCAATCGGGTGTCGGCCCGGGGCCAGTGGCTGCGCGAGGCGTCGGGCTGGCAGGCCTGGCTCGAGGGCGATGCGCGCAGTGCCGACTGGGCCCGTCCCGAGGGGGATGGCGACGCAGCGGCCACGGGGCCGGCCGTGCCTCGCTACTGGCATGCCCGCAGCCGTGACGATGGCTGGTGGCTCAACACCAGCGAGTTCGACCTCGGCGCCCTGGCCGCCTGGCGCGACCGGCTGCCGCTGCCCGAGGCCCTGGCACGGGTGATCGACAGCCTGGACCCGCGCGGACGGGTCAGCGGCCTGGGACTGGGCCGGGAGGGCGGCGACTGGGTCGCTCGGGCGTCTGCCAGCGAGGTGGCGGTGTCCCCCTGGCAGCAAGCTCCCGGGGGCGGCCCCCTGGATGTCTGGGTGACCTCGCGGGACCTCAGGGGCCACGTCGAGTTCGCCGGGCGCGACAGCCAGCTGCACTTTCCGCGAGTGTTCGGCCCACCGATGGCACTCTCCCGCGCCAGCGGCGTGATCGACTGGGCCTACGATGGCCCCCGCAGCTTCGTCAGCGGGCGCGAGCTCGAGGTCGACTGGAACGGGGCCCGGGTCGAGGGAGGCTTCGGGCTCTCGGTGGGGGGTGGCCAGCGCGGCGGCTTCGGTCTCCAGCTCGACCTGCACGACGTGGACGCCATCGAGACCCCCCTTGTCGATTGGCTGCCGGTGGGCGTGCTGGGGCCGGAGCTCACCGACTGGCTGGTCGACGGGGTCGCCGGCCGGGTGCCCGAAGGCTCGCTGCGCCTCCATGTGCCCTTGAGTCGTGAGGGCGTGAAGGTCGAGCCGGTCCTGCAACTGGCCCTGGAGGTGGAGGAGGGGCGCCTCTCCTTCGCGCCCGGCTGGCCGGCCCTCGAGGGGGTCGGCGGTCGGCTGCGGATGGCCGACGGGACCCTGACGGCGGAAGTGGACCGCGCCGAGAGCCTGGGGGTCGAGGCGCGCGGCGGCGAGGTCCGCCTGGCGGACGAGCGGCTCGAGGTGAGCGGCGGGCTCGATGCCTCCGCCGAGGCGCTGCGCCGCTACCTGCTGGCGCTGCCCGTGGAGGGCATGGCGGCAGTGGAGGAGTGGCAGGGCGAGGGCCGGGCGTCCGGTACCCTGGACCTGGCCCTGACCCTGGGCGAGCCCGGCTCCCTGGAACTGGACATCGCCACCGAGGCGGACTTTGCCAGGCTGGTCCATGACCCCCTGGAGCTGACGTTCCGTGACCTCCAGGGGCCCCTCGCCTGGCATCAGCGCGGCGAGGAGGGCGGCCTGGAGGGGCGCCTGGCCGGGCGGCTGCTGGGCGGGCCCGTGAGCAGCGATATCGACACCCTGGCCGGCGGGCTCGACCTGGCCGGCACGGCCGAGGCCCAGGCCATCGCCGAGTGGAGCGGCATGTCGGGCCTCGGCGGCCTGATCGAGGGCCAGCTGCCCTGGCAGGGCCGCCTGGCGATCGGCGACGAGGGCGCCTCGCTGCGCCTCGACAGTGGCCTGGAGGGGCTGGCCATCGCCCTGCCGGACCCGCTGGGCAAGCGCCGCGAGGCACGCCTGCCCCTGCGGCTGACCTTCGACCTGACCGGGGGGCGCCTGGATGGCCGCCTGGGCGATCGGCTGGGTCTGCGCTGGCGCGAGCTCGACGATGGCGCCTCCGGGCAAGGGCAGGCATGGCTGGGGCGGCAGCCGGACGCCTGGCCCCGGGGGCCCGGCTGGCGCGTCGAGGCCTACCAGCCGCGCCTGCCGGTGGCCGACTGGGCCCGGGCCCTGTCGCCGCTGGTCGCCCGGGGCGGCCGCGGTCAGGGAGATAGTGCCGCCCCGGCAGTCCTCTCGTCGCTGGTCTTCGAGACCGATTGCCTGCAAGTGCAGTCACGCTGCCTGGGGTCGCTGGTCGTGGAGGGCGGTGCGCGCAGCGGGGGCTGGGAGCTGGACCTGGACGGTAGCCTGGCCACCGGCCACTTGTCGTATCGACCCGCCCTCGAAGCCCCCCTGGATATCGTGCTGGAGCGATTGTTGCTGGACGCCCTGGTGCCGCCGGACAGCGGCAGTGGCCAGCTGCTGGACGAACTCGATGTGCCGCCCGAGGCGACCCCCTTGCCGGAGGGCCTGGAGGCCGTGCCCGACGGGCGGCTGCGGGTCGCCGAGATCGCCTGGCAGGGTCAGCGCCTCGGCCCCTTCAACGGACGCTGGCGGTCGGCGGCCGACCGGCTGGTGGTCGATCCCCTGGGCCTGACGCTGGGGGAGATCAGCGCCCATGGCAACCTGGTGTGGGAGGCGAGCGGGGCCGGGGACAGCCTGACCCGGGCGCGGCTCGACCTGGACGGCCGGGACCTCGGCACTGCCCTGGCGGTGCTGGGCCAGCCGGTCGCCGTGCGCAGCGCCGAGACCCGGGTGACGAGCCAACTGGCCTGGCCGGGGGCCCCCTGGCAGTTTGCCCTGGCACGCTCCCGCGGCAGTCTCGAGATGGCGCTTCGCGATGGGCGTTTCGTCAACATCGAGTCGCCCTCCGCGCGGGTCGTCGGCCTGCTCAACGTCGACAACCTGCTGCGCCGGCTGAGGCTCGACTTCTCCGATGTCACCGGCCAGGGAACCGCCTTCGATCGTGTCACCGGTGCCGCTACCCTGTATGGTGGAGTGCTGGAAACCCGCGGTCCGGTGGAGATCGAGGGGCCGGCGACCCGCTTCACCCTGGACGGCAGCGTCGACCTGGCGCGTCGGGAACTCGACCAGCGCCTGGCCGTCACAGTGCCGGTGAGCAGCAATCTCCCGCTGGCGGCGGTACTGGCCGGCGCCCCGGTGGTCGGCGGTGCCCTGTTCCTCGCCGACAAGCTGTTCGGAGAAGCCATCGACCGCGTGACCCGAATCCACTACCGCGTGCAGGGCCCCTGGACCTCACCGCGGATCTCTCTGGAAAGTGCCGAATGACATCACAGACTCACGCCATGCTCGACGAGGCCAGCGCTGTCCTGCTGACGCCCGGCGGCCTCGACCTCGCGGCCCTGGATGACGGGCTCGGCCACGCCATGGGCCCGGGCATCGACTATGCCGACCTCTATTTCCAGCGCAGCTGGCACGAGGGCTGGGTGCTCGAGGACGGCGAGGTCAAGGAAGCCAGCTACAACATCGACGGTGGCGTCGGGGTGCGCGCCCTGGCCGGCGAGAAGACCGGCTTTGCCTACTCCAACCAGATCACCGCCGATGCCCTGGCCGAGACCGGACGCACCGCCGCCGGCATCGTGCGCCGCGGCGAGCGGCTGGCGGTGGCGCCGGGCGTGGCCATGGCCAGCCAGGCCCGCTATGCTGGCGTCGACCCGCTCACCGGCCTCTCTGCCGAGGACAAGATCGCCATGCTCAAGCTCGCCGACCGGGTGGCCCGGGCGGCGGACCCCTCGGTATCCCAGGTGAGCGCCTCGCTCACGGGGGTCCACGAGGTCGTGCTGGTGCGTGCCAGCGACGGCACCCTGGCGGCGGACATCCGCCCGCTGGTGCGCTTCAACGTCAGCGTGATCGCGGTGCGCAACGGGCGCCGCGAGCGGGGCAGCGCCGGCGGTGGCGGCCGCTTCGCGATGGTGCGGCTGCGCGACGATAACGTCGCCGAGCGCTATGCCAGGGAAGCGGTGAGGCAGGCACTGGTCAACCTGGAGGCCGTCGAGGCGCCGGCCGGCCAGATGCCGGTGGTACTGGCCCCAGGCTGGCCGGGCATCCTGCTCCACGAAGCGGTGGGCCATGGGTTGGAGGGTGACTTCAATCGCAAGGGCAGCTCGGCCTTCGCCGGGCGAATCGGCCAGCAGGTCGCCTCGCGCGGCGTCACCGTGGTCGACGATGCCACCCTGGTCGACCGGCGCGGCTCGCTCTCCGTCGACGACGAAGGGACCCCGGGCCAGAGCACCACCCTGATCGAGGACGGCATCCTGACCGGCTACATGCAGGACAAGCTCAATGCCCGGCTGATGGGCATGGCGCCGACCGGCAACGCACGGCGCGAGTCCTTCGCCCACCTGCCGATGCCGCGCATGACCAACACCTACATGCGCGCCGGCAGCGACGCCCCCGCGGATATCCTGAAGAGCGTGTCGCGGGGCCTCTATGCGGTGAGCTTCGGCGGCGGCCAGGTGGACATCACCTCCGGCAAGTTTGTCTTCTCGGCCAGCGAAGCCTACCTGATCGAGGACGGCAGGATCACCGCGCCGGTGAAGGGGGCGACCCTGATCGGCAACGGCCCCGAGGCCATGGGCCGAGTCTCGATGATCGGCCACGACATGGAACTCGACACCGGTATCGGCGTCTGCGGCAAGGAGGGGCAGGGCGTGCCGGTGGGCGTGGGCCAGCCCACGCTGAAGCTCGACGAGCTGACCGTGGGCGGCACCCAGTCATAAGCGGGAAGCTTGAAGCCGGAAGCTGGAAGGTTCCAGAGCCGTCAAGGCTCGGTATCTGCCGGCTTCCAGCCGCAAGCAGCGCTCTTCCGGCTTCCGGCTCTAGAGGCCCGCGGTGTCGCGGATCAGCCGGAACAGCCGGCGGGCGTTGGTTGGCGGTTTCCCCTGGTCCCGCTCGCGGCGGGCATTGCGGATCAGCTGGCGCAGGGCCTGGCGGTCGACCGCGGGAAACTCGCTGACGAAGGCCTCCACGGCCTCGTCGCCTTCGGCGACCAGCCGGTCGCGCCACGCCTCCAGGCGGTGGAAGGCATGGTCACGACGCAGCGTCTCGTTCTCGATCTCGTCGAACACCGCCTGGATGCCGTCGAGGTCCTCGCCGCGCATCAGCTTGCCGACGTACTGCATGTGGCGCCGGCGGGCCTCGCGGGCCTTGATGCGCCCCGTCTCCTCGATGGCTCGCAGCAGGTCGTCGGAGAGCGGGAAGCGGGCGCGCTGGGCATCGCTCATGGCGATGATCTGTTCGCCGAGCTGCTGCAGGGCCTGCATCTCGCGCTTGAGCTGGGACTTGCTGGGCCGCTCGTCGGCCGGGGAGAGGTCATCCTGGGTCATGCTGGTTCCACGTCAGTCGGGATCGAATTGCGCACCAGTATATCAGCCCGCGGCACGGGGCTGGACAATGCACCATCGACAGGGCCGGCCCGATGGCCGGCCGAGTGAGGAGAGACGTTCATGACACAGGCTTTCGATGCCGCCGCGCAGCAGACCCTGCTGGAGAGTCGCGCCCGGATGGCCCTGGACCTGGCCCGTGGGCTGGGGGCCGATGCCTGCGAGGTGGGGGCCAGCGTCGACCAGGGCGTCGGCGTCAGTGTCCGCGAGGGCGAGGTGGAGACGGTCGAGCTGTCCCGGGACCAGGGGATCGCCGTGACCGTCTATGTGGGGCAGCGCAAGGGCAGCGCCTCCTCCAGCGACGCCGGCGAGGCCTCGGTGCGTGCCGTGGTCGAGAAGGCCCTGGCGATCGCCCGTCACACCGGCGAGGATCCGGCCTCGGGCCTGGCCGACGCGCGACTGATGGCCACCGAGCTGCCCGACCTCGACGTCCACCATCCCTGGCCGCTCTCCATCGATGAGGCCACCGATCTGGCGCTGCGCTGCGAGTCGGCCGGTCGGGTCATGGCGGGCATCAAGAGCTCCGACGGGGCCAGCCTCTCCAGCGGCGAGGGAGTGCACGCCTACGCCAACAGCCATGGTTTCCTGGGTAGCCAATGCGGCAGCCGCCACTCGCTCTCCTGCATGCTGATTGCCGAGGACGAGAACGGCATGCAGCGGGACTACGACTACACCAGCGCCCGTGCACCCGGTGACCTGGCCGCTGCCGAGGCGGTGGGCGAGAGTGCCGCGCGCCGCACCTTGCGGCGACTCGGTGCCCGGCGACCGGCCACCGGGCGGATGCCGGTGCTCTTCGATCCGACCCTCGCCGCTGGCCTGGTCGGCCACCTGATGGGGGCAATTGCCGGGGGCGCCCTCTATCGAGAGGCCTCCTTTCTGTGCGACCGACTGAACACCCCTCTCTTCCCGGAGTGGTTCAGCCTCGGCGAGCGGCCCATGGAAGTCGGCGCCATGGCGAGCTCGCCGTTCGACGGCGACGGGGTGCAGACCCGCGACAATGTCTTCGTTCGCGACGGTCGCCTGGCCAGCTACATGCTCTCGGCCTACAGTGCCCGGCGGCTGGGCCTCGAGACCACCGGCAATGCCGGGGGCGCGCGCAACCTGCGCATCACCGCGCCGCTGGAGAGCCGCGAGGCACTGCTCGCCCGCATGGGCCGCGGCGTGCTGGTCACCGAGCTGATGGGGCAGGGGGTCAACGGCGTGACCGGCGACTACTCCCGTGGCGCCGCCGGCTTCTGGGTCGAGGACGGCGAGATCCGGCATCCGGTGGAGGAGTTCACCATCGCCGGTAACCTGGAAACGATGTTCCAGGGCCTCGTCGGCGTCGGGGATGATACCGATACCCGTGGCAGCATCCATACCGGCAGCTGGCTGGTCGACGAGTTGATGGTGGCGGGGGGCTGACGGCCTCAGCCGTCCTCGTCGAAGCGGGCCTCGAAGAGCCGCGTGATCGCCTCGAGGGCCGCCTCGGCGTCCTCCCCTTCGGTGCAGACCTCGAGCTCGGTGCCGCAGGGGGCGGCCAGGATCAGCAGCGACATGATGTTGCCGGCGTCGGCCTGCTGGTCACCGCGGCACACGGTGACCCGGGCGTCGAAGGGCTGGCAGCACTGCACCAGCTTGGTAGCGGCGCGGGCATGCAGGCCGCGCCGATTGGTCAGGGTCAGCTTGCGACTCGGCACGCGTCAGGTTCCTTCCTGGGCGGGGTTGTCCTCGGCCATCTCCTGGCCGGCGGGGAGGGTGATCTGCACCCCCAGTTCACGATGGCGTAGCCGCACCCCGTCGTGCCGGTTCGCCAGCCGGTCGGCCAGGCGTTCGGCCAGGTAGACCGAGCGGTGCTGGCCGCCGGTGCAGCCGATGGCCACGGTGAGGTAGCTGCGCTGACTGGCCTGGTAGTGTGGCAGCCAGCGCTCCACCCAGGCGAGGATGTCGTCGAGCATCTCGGCAACGATCGGGTAGCCGTCGAGGAAGGCGATGATGCTGGGATCGCGTCCCGTGGCATCGCGCAGCGCCGGATCCCAGTAGGGGTTGGGCAGGCAGCGGGCATCGAAGACGATGTCCGCGTCCAGTGGCACCCCGCGCTTGAAGCCGAAGGATTCCACGGTCAGGGTCATCCGCTCGGCCCGGTGGCCGGCGACCTGATCGGTGATGCGCCCCCGGAGCTCGTGCACCGAGAGCCGCGTGGTGTCGATCACCAGGTCGGCGAGGTCGCGGATCTCGGAGAGAGACTGCTCCTCGGTATCGATCGCCTCGGCGAGGGTCATGTCGCTGCCGCGGGTCAGGGGGTGTCGGCGGCGGGTATGGGAGTAGCGCTCGAGGAGAATGCGCGCGTCGGTGGTCAGGTAGACCACCTGGCAGTCGACCCGGCGGCCACGCAGTTCCTCGAGCAGCTCGGGAAAGCGCTCGAGGGCGGCGGGCAGGTTGCGGGCATCGATGCTGACGGCGATCGAGGAGCGCAGCGAGCGGTCATCCTGCAGTTCATCGACGAGCGCACCGAGCAGCATGGCCGGCAGGTTGTCGATGGCGTAGTAGCCCAGGTCTTCCAGCGCCTGCAGCGCGATCGACTTGCCGGAGCCTGACCGGCCACTGATGATCACAAGCTGCATGCGGGTCTCCTGGTCGTGGGATGGCCGGGCAGGCCCGAGGGGGAAGGATCAGCCGGCCGGGGCCTGTCGTCGGATCGCCTCCGTGAGGCGCTCATGGAGTTCGCGCTGGCTGGTGCTGTGACGCAGCCGGGCACGGGTATCGGCATCGTTCATCACCCCGGCGACCTGGCCGAGCAGGGCCAGATGAGCCTCGTCGGCTTCCTCCGGCACCAGCAGCACGAACACCAGGTCGACCGGCTCGCCGTCGATGGCGTCGAAGTCCACCGGCTCCGCCAGCTTGAGGAAACCGGCGATGGGGGCCTTGCAGTGAGGGTTGCGGGCATGGGGAATGGCGACCCCGTTGCCGATACCGGTACTGCCCAGTCGCTCGCGCCCGATCAGACGGCTGAAGACCTCCTGACTGTCGAGACTCGGGGTGTTCTGGGCGATGAAGGTGCTGAAGAACTCCAGCACCCGTTTCTTGCTCCCCCCCGGCACATCGAAGAGGGTGCGCTCGGGGGGCAGGATGGCGTCCAGTGTCATGACGAAATCAGCGGGCGCCAGCGCCCTGGGCGCGGGCCTGGGCCTTTTCCTTGTGCTTGACCAGCTGGCGGTCGAGCTTGTCGGCCAGGGCATCTATGGCGGCATACATGTCGTTCTCCATGGCCTCGGCATGGAGATCGGCACCGGCAGCATGCAGGGTGCAGGCCGCCTGCTGGCGCTCCTTCTCCACGGAGAGGGTGACCTGCACGTTGGTGATGTTGTCGTAGTGGCGCTCCACGCGGGCGAGCTTTTCTTGCACATAGTCACGCAGGGCGTCGGTCAGTTCCACATGATGGCCGGTGATGTTGACTTGCATGACACGCTCCTTGCTCTGTCGGGTTATGGGTCGATTGTAACCCTTTTTGCTGTCCTGCATACCCCCTCGGACGAGGGGATTCGAGAGGCGCATGACCGGCGTCATTTCAACCGCTTGCGTCCGTGTGGGAGGAAGAAGTCCGGGGGCCGCGGGAGCGCCAGCGAGAGGCCTTCAACGCAGCCGCTTGCGTTCGCTGGAGGAGGGGATGCCCATCGCTTCGCGGTACTTCGCGACGGTGCGTCGCGCGACGCTGATGCCGGCCTCATCGAGCAGGGTGACCAACTTGCTGTCGGAGAGGGGCTTGCGAGGGGGCTCGTCCTGGATCAGCTTGCGGATGCGTGCCCGGATGGCGGTGCTGGAGTGGGCGTCGCCCTCGCCGCTGCCCCCCACCTGGCTGGAGAAGAAGTACTTGAGCTCGAACATCCCGCGCGGCGTGTGGATGAACTTCTGGGTGGTGACCCGCGAGATGGTCGACTCGTGCATCTCCACGACCTGGGCGATGTCGGCCAGGATCAGCGGTTTCATCGCCTCCTCGCCGTGCTCCAGGAAGTCGAGCTGGCGCACCATGATCTCGCGGCCCACCCGCAGCAGGGTGTCGTTGCGGCTGGACAGGCTCTTCATCAGCCAGCGCGCCTCCTGCAGGTGGTCCTTGAGGAACTGGTTGTCCTCGCTCTTGTCCGCCCGTCGTATCAGGGCGGCATAGTCGGGCTGGATGCGCAGCCGCGGCATCGCCTCCGGGTTGAGTTCCACCTGCCAGCCATCGCGGGTGTGGCGGGCGATGAGGTCGGGGATGACATAGGCGCCGTCACTGTCGGTGAAGCCGCTGCCGGGGCGCGGGTCCAGCGAACGCACCAGCTCGATCACCGTGTCCAGGGCGTCGTCGTCGAGGCCGAGCCGTCGCTTGAGCAGGCGGCGGTCGTCGCCGGCGAGCGCCTCGAGGAACTGGCGGACCAGGCGGCGGGCCTGCGGCAACAGCGGGGTGTCGTCGGGCAGGGTGGCCAGCTGCAGCATCAGGCACTCGCGCAGGTCCCGGGCGAAGACCCCCGTGGGCTCGAACTGCTGCAGGCGCAACAGCACCTGCTCGACCTCGCGGGTCTTGAGGCCCTCGAGGCCCTGCGCTCGGAGGCCGTCGCGGATCTCCTCCAGGGGCTGGGTCAGGTAGCCGTCGCCGTTGACGCCGTCGATCAGGCTCTCGGCGATGCGTTGCTGGCGTGCGTCAAGGTCGGTCATGGCCAGCTGCCAGGCCAGGTGCCCCTGGAGGCTCTGGCCCGAGGCCTGGCGCTCGAAGTCCGGGCCCTCGCCACTGCCGCCGGCGGGCGCGGTGCCGAGGTCCTGGTAGGTGTCGGACCAGTCGCTGTCGGTGCTGAGCTCGTCGGGGATCTCGCTGGCCCACTCCTCGTCGGGCGCTTCGCTCACCGCCTGCTCGCCGAAGTCATCCTCGACCTCCAGCATGGGGTTGGACTCCAGTGCTTGCTGGATCTCCTGGCGCAGGTCCAGGGTCGAGAGCTGCAGCAGCGCGATGGCCTGCTGCAGTTGGGGGGTCATGGTCAGCTGGGTGCCGACGCGCAGCTGCAGGGACGCCTTCATGGCCATGAGAGGAGTGCCCTCGACTCGCCGAAAACCCCAACCCTAGCCGCTGGTCGGGAGGCTTGCAAGCACAAAATCTGCAACAATCGTGCCATCCGCAATCTTCATGCCGTCGCGGAATAACGACAAGCATATCAGTTGATTGCGGTCAGAGACGAAAGTCCTCGCCCAGGTAGACCTCGCGGACCCGCTGGTTGGCGAGGATCGCCTCGGCATCGCCCTCGGCGATGATGCGCCCATCGCCGACGATGTAGGCGGTGTCGCAGATGTCGAGGGTCTCCCGGACGTTGTGGTCGGTGATCAGTACGCCGATGTCGCGGGCCTTGAGCTGGCGGATGATGCCCTTGATCTCGCCCACCGAGATGGGGTCGACCCCGGCGAAGGGCTCGTCGAGCAGGATGAAGGCGGGTTCCGTTGCCAAGGCCCTGGCGATCTCGACCCTCCGGCGCTCCCCCCCGGAGAGGCTCATCCCGAGGTTGTCGCGGATATGCGTCACGTGGAAGTCCTCGAGCAGCTGCTCGAGCCGGGCCCGGCGCCCGGCGCGGTCGAGGTCCTTGCGGGTCTCGAGGATCGCCATGATGTTGTCGGCGACCGACAGCTTGCGGAAGATCGAGGCCTCCTGGGGCAGGTAGCCGATGCCGGCCCGTGCCCGCTCGTGCATGGCCGCCGTGGAGAGGTCGAGGTCGTCGATATGGACTTCCCCGGCGTCGGCGCGCACCAGTCCGACGATCATGTAGAACGAGGTGGTCTTGCCGGCGCCGTTGGGGCCGAGCAGCCCGACGATCCGGCCCTGCTCGATGGAGAGGCTGATGTCTTGCACCACCCGGCGGCGCTTGTAGCTCTTGGCCAGGTGGAGGGCGCTCAGGGTCTTCATCACTGGCCGTCCTGCTGCTCGGGTTCCAGCGTCATGCGCACGCGCTGGCGGTCATCGACGCCCTCGGCATCCGAGCGGGCCTGGACCACCCGACGGTCGAGGAAGTATTCCAGGTAGCCGCCGTCGAAGGTGTCGCTGCCCTGGTGCAGCTCGGCCCGGTCGATCAGCTCGATCCGCCGCTCGGCGACGTGGTAGATGATGGTGCGCCCCCAGCCGCGGACCAGGGGCTCGTCCGGGGCGGGCTGTTGCTCGATGTAGGCGCGTTCGCCGGTGGCGGTGGCGCGGGTGAGCTGGCCCTGGTCGTTGCGCTGGATCTCCACCCGGGCGCCGGTCAGCTGCATGCTGCCCTGGCGGATGTCCACGTCGCCGGTGTAGACGGCGGTGCCGGCACGGTCGTCGAGGTCGAGGCGGTCGGCCTCCACCTCGATCGGGGCACTGGCATCGCCCTCCAGGGCCAGGGCCGGGGTACTGCCCAGCAGCAGGCCGATGACGCCGAGGGTCAGCAGGGGGGCGAAGGGGGGACGCGTCATGACTCGGGGTCCTCGCGGGTGTCGGGTGGATGGTGGCCGCGCACATTGTCGGTCAGCCGGGCACGGTTGTCATGGATCCAGGCGTCGAAGCGCTCGCCACGCATCCGCTGGGGTGGCTGGCGCAGCAGGGCCGGGGTGTCGCTCCAGGCATGGCCGCTGTCGGCGTCGAAGTGGAGCACCTCGGTGTCGAGCTGCCAGCGCTCGGCGGGGGCCAGGAGGCGCGCGTCGCCGGAGAGGGTCAGCGGGTTGCCGCCGGCGCCCAGGGTGCCGCGGTCGCCACTGGCCAGCCAGACACGACCCGAGTCGTCCAGCAGGCGTCCTCGTGGCCGCTCCAGGCGAGTGACGTCGTCATGCGGGGTGTGGGTCAGGCGCGGCGTGTCGAGCCGCTGGTGGGGGTGTCCCCGGGCATCGAAACGGGTCAGCCGGGCGTCCTCCAGGTAGTAGTCCGGCTCGCCGGCCTCGTCCCCCGGCACGGGGCCGGGGAGCGGGGCATCGCGCAGGTCGAGCAGTGCCAGTCCGCCGCCCAGGGCGAGCAGCAGCAGGAACAGGCCGGTGCGAAAGCCGGGGCGCGGCAGGCGCATGGCTCAGGTCGTGCCGTGCAGGTAGGTGTCGAGCACCGCATCCCAGTGGCCCTGGGCCTGGAGCAGGGTGTCGCAGATCTCGCGCACGGCGCCATGGCCGCCCTCAGACTCGGTGACCCAGTCGGCATGCTTGCGGATATAGGCCGGCGCGCCGGGCACGCTGATGCCGACCCCGGCGCGCCGGATGGGCGCCACGTCGGGCATGTCGTCACCGCAGTAGGCGACCTGCTCGAGCTCCAGGCCCAGGCGGCTACAGAGCTCGCGCAGCACGGTGAGCTTCTTCTCGGCTCCCTGGAAGACATGCTTGACGCCCAGCGCGGCGGCGCGCCGGCTGACCATCGGCGAATCGCGTCCGGTGATGAAGGCCACCACGATGCCGGCCCGTTGCGCCAGCTTGATGCCATGGCCATCGTGGGTGTGGAAGGCCTTGATCTCGACGCCATCGGCCTGGAAGTAGAGGCGACCGTCGGTGAGCACGCCGTCCACGTCCAGGGCGAGCAGGCGGACGCGGCGCAGGCGATCGACGAGTTGGCTGTCGAGCAGGGGGGAATCGAGGCTCATGGTGTCTCCAGCAGTCGGGGGGGCGAGGTGGGCGTACAGGGCGTCAGATGACGCCGCTGGCGAGCAGGTCATGCATGTGCAGGGCGCCGACCGGGTGGCCGTCGGCATCGACCACGGCCAGCGCCGAGATGCGGTTGTCCTCCATGATGCGCACCGCCTCGGCGGCCAGGGTGTCGGGGGCGACCCGCTTGCCGGGGCGGGTCATGACATCGTCGACGAGCAGGCCGGAGAGGTCGCTGTGCTGGTCGAGGGTACGGCGCAGGTCGCCGTCGGTGTAGACCCCGGCCAGGCGACCGTCGGCGTCGACCACGCAGGTGAAGCCCAGCCCCTGGCGGGTGATCTCCAGCAGGGCATCTCGCAGCGGGCTGCCCAGGGCGATGCTGGGCAGCCGGGGCCCCTCGTGCATCAGGTCGGCGACCCGCAGCAGCAGGCGCTTGCCGAGGCTGCCGCCGGGATGGGAGAGGGCGAACTCCTCGGCGGTGAAGCCGCGCGACTCGAGCAGCGCCACGGCCAGGGCGTCGCCGAGCGCCAGGGCGGCGGTGGTGGACGAGGTCGGGGCCAGGTCCAGCGGGCAGGCCTCGCGCTCGACCCCGGCATCCAGGTGGGCCTCGGCGTGTCGCGCCAGGGTCGAGCCCGGTCGGCCGGTCATGCTGATCAGCGGCGTGCCCATGCGCTTGAGCAGGGGCAGCAGGGCGGTGACCTCGGCGGTCTCGCCGGAATTGGAGAGGGCCAGCACCACATCGCCGGGGGTGATCATGCCCAGGTCGCCATGGCTGGCCTCGCCGGGATGCACGAAGAAGGCCGGGGTGCCGGTGCTGGCCAGGGTGGCGGCGATCTTGCCGGCGACATGGCCCGACTTGCCCATGCCGGTGACCACCACGCGTCCGCGACAGGCGAGGATCAGCTCGCAGGCGTGGTCGAAGGCGTCGTCGAGGCGTCCTGCCAGGGCGGCGATGGCCTGCTGTTCCAGTTCCAGGGTGCGGCGGGCACTCTCGCGCAGGAGGGATGTGCCGGCGGCTGAGGGAGCATCATTGGTCATGGCGGTGATTGTTGCCCGTTGTGGGGTTTCACTCAAGGGGATCAGCCGACGGCGGAGGAACCGGCGCTGCCGAGCCAGGCCAGGTAGCCGGCATAGCCGAGCACCAGCAGGCCCCCCGGCAGGCGCCCCAGGTGGCCGTGGCGGTTCCACAGCAGCAGCGCCCCCAGGGCCAGGGTCAGCAGCAGCATCACCGGGTAGTCGCGACCGGCCGCGGCGGGGTCCGTGGCGCCCGGGGCCAGCAGCGCCGGCACCGGAAGCACGGTCAGCATGTTGAAGAGGTTGGAGCCGATGACGTTGCCGATGGCCAGGTCGTGGTGGCGCTTGAGCGCGCTGGCCACGCAGGCCGCCAGTTCCGGCAGGCTGGTGCCGATGGCCACCACGGTCAGCCCGATCACCAGTTCGCTGACGCCGAGTCCCCGAGCCAGTTCGCTGGCACCCCACACCAGGGCGCGGGAGCTGGCCACCATGATCACCAGGGTGGCCACCAGCCAGCCCAGGGCCTGGCCCAGCGGCATGCCGGGAACCTCGCCGGCACTCTCGTCGTCGGGGGTGTCCGCGCGGAACAGCCACCACAGGCTGAAGGCCAGCAGCACCAGCAGCAGCAGGCCGTCGAGCCGGTCGAGGTGGCCGTTGGCCAGGGCGTAGCCGGCCAGGCCGGTGGCGCCGAGCAGCAGCGGCAGCTCGCGACGCACCATGGAGAAGCGCACCGGGATCGGCACCACCAGCGCCGTCACGCCCAGCACCAGGGCGATGTTGGCGATGTTGGAGCCCAGCGCGTTGCCGATGGCGAGGTCCGGCACGCCATCCAGCGAGGCCATCACCGAGACCACGATCTCCGGTGCCGAGGTGCCCAGCGAGACAACGGTCATCCCCACCAGCAGGGTGCTCATGCCGGCCTGCCAGGCGGTGGCCGCGGCCGCGCCGACGAAACGGTCGGCACTCCACAGCAGGCCGACGAAGCCGAGCATGACGATCAGCAGGGGGAGGAGCATGGCGCGGTCCGGGACGGTGTGTGGAGGGCGCACATTGAACATGCCGAACCCTGGGGGTGCAAGACGCGAGGACGCTGGCGCCGCGGGGCATGGTTAGGATACGATGTTCGATAATATTTTCGAGGATGGTGAAGCGATGACGGACTCCCCCTTCGTGGAAGTGGAGAGCCTGCACTTCTCGCGCGGCGAGATGGACATCTTCAGCGGCGTCGACCTGGTCATCCCCCGCGGCAGGATCACGGCCATCATGGGCCCCAGCGGTACCGGCAAGACCACCCTGCTCAAGATGATCGGCGGCCAGCTGACTCCCGATGCGGGGCGGGTGCGCATCGATGGCCAGGATGTCCATGCGCTGTCGCGCAAGGCGCTGTTCGTGTTGCGCCGGCGCATGGGAATGCTGTTCCAGAGCGGGGCGCTGTTTTCCGACCTCGATGTCTACGAGAACGTGGCCTTCCCGCTGCGGGTGCATACCGACCTGCCCGAGGCGATGATCCGTGACGTGGTGCTGATGAAGCTGCAGGCCGTCGGGCTGCGCGGGGCCCGGGAGCTGATGCCCTCGGAGCTCTCCGGCGGCATGGCGCGCCGGGTGGCGCTTGCGCGCGCCATCGCCCTGGACCCGGAGCTGATCCTCTACGACGAGCCCTTCGCGGGGCAGGACCCCATCTCCATGGGCGTGCTGGTGCAGCTGATCAAGCGTCTCAATGAGGCCCTGGGGCTGACGGCGGTGGTGGTCTCCCATGACATCAAGGAGACCCTGTCCATCGCCGACTATGTCTACGTCATCGCCGATGGCCAGGTGATGGCCCATGGCACGCCGGCGAGCCTCGACGCGGACCTCGACCCCCGGGTCAGCCAGTTCATGCATGGCGAGCCCGACGGGCCGGTGCCTTTTCATTACCCGGCGATGGATTTCCATGCCGATATCCTGGGCAGCGGGGGACCGCGATGATCGACCGGATCCGACACCTGGGACGGCGTGGCTGCGACCTGATGGAATCGCTGGGCCGGGCCGGGATCTTCCTCGGCCAGTCGGTGGTGGGGATGCCGTCCCGCGAGGGCCTCTACCTCTGGGTGCGGCAGATGCACTTCGTCGGCGTGATGTCGCTGGCCATCGTGCTGGTCTCGGGGCTGTTCATCGGCATGGTGCTGGCCCTGCAGGGCTACACGATTCTGGTCGACTTCGGGGCCGAGCAGGCGCTGGGGCAGATGGTGGCCCTCTCGCTGCTGCGCGAGCTGGGGCCGGTGGTGGCGGCGCTGCTGTTCGCCGGCCGCGCCGGCTCTGCCCTGACCGCCGAGATCGGCCTGATGAAGGCCACCGAGCAGCTGACCAGCATGGAGATGATCGGCGTCGATCCGCTGCGTCGCATCGTGGCCCCGCGACTCTGGGCCGGCTTCGTCGCCCTGCCGTTGCTGACCATCGGTTTCAGCGTGGTGGGCATATGGGGCGGCCAGCTGGTCGGCGTCGACTGGCTCGGCGTCTTCGAGGGCTCCTACTGGGGCAACATGCAGGCCAGCGTCGAGTTCATCGACGACGTGGGCAACGGCCTGATCAAGAGCCTGGTGTTCGCCCTGGTGGTGACCTGGATCGCGGTGTTCCAGGGCTATGACCTGATCCCCACCTCGGAAGGCATCTCGCGTGCCACCACCCGGACGGTGGTCTATTCCTCTCTGGCGGTACTGGGCCTGGATTTCGTGCTCACCGCCCTGATGTTCGGAGAGCTTTCCTGATGTTCGGAGCAAACGGATGAAGCGCAGCAAGACGATGGAGCTCGGGGTCGGCCTGTTCATGCTGGCCGGTATTCTGGGCCTGGTGTTCCTGGGGCTGAAGGTCAGTGGCCTGAGCCTGACCCTGCCCAGCGAGACCTTCCGACTGGAAGCCAACTTCGCCAACATCGGCGGCCTCAAGCCGCGGGCGCGGGTCACCATGGCCGGTGTCACCGTGGGGCGGGTCGAGGCCATCGAGCTGGACACCGACTGGTACGATGCGCGGGTGGTGATGGAGCTCGATGGCCAGCTGGAAGGCCAGCTGCCCGAGGACAGCACCGCCGCCATCCTCACCGCGGGTCTGCTGGGGGAGCAGTATATCGGGATCTCGGTCGGCGGGGCGCCCGAGGCCCTCGCCGACGGCGATACCCTGCGTGATACCCAATCTGCCCTGGTGCTGGAGGAACTTATCCAGCAGTTCGTGTCCAGCATGGTCAAGGAGTGAACGAGATGAAGATATTGAACCTTCGCGTGCTTTTCGCCGGGCTCGGCCTGCTGCTGATGGCGCTGCCGCTGATGGCTGCCGAGCCCGACCAGCGTCCCGAGCAGATGATCCGCGCCAGCATCGACGAGCTGATGACACGCATCGAGGGGCGCGAGGACTACTTCGCCGACAACCTCGGCGAGCTCGAGGCGATCGTCGACGACAGCCTCGAGGACGTGGCCGACTTCCGCTACATCGGGGCCAGCGTGATGGGGCGCTACTTCGGTAACGCCACGCCGCAGCAGCGGTCCCGCTTCGTCGATACCTTTCGCAAGACGTTGATCGATACCTACACCAAGGGGCTGGTCACCTTCGACTATCGCGAGATCCGGGTGCTCGACAACCAGCAGGCCTCGCGCTACGAGGACCAGGCCAGCGTGGCCATGGAGGTGGTGGCCAACGACGGCACCGTCTATCCCGTCAGCTATTCGCTGCGCCTCTCCGGGGACCAGTGGAAGGTGGTCAATGTGATCGTCAACGGCATCAACCTGGGGCTGACCTTCCGTAACCAGTTCGACCAGGCGATGCGCGACCACAATCGCGACTACGATGCGGTCATCGACGGCTGGTCGCCCGAACTCGCCGTCGAGGAGTTGGAGGAGGGCGGCGACGCATGAGCGTGCTGCTGGAGCAGCGCAGTTCCTGCCTGGCCTCCGTCGACGGCGGGCTGGCGGTGACCGGTGAGGTCGGCTTCGAGGTGGCCTCGGCGATGGCCGAGGCCGGCAGTGCCTGGCTGGCCGACCGGCCGGCCGGCAGCGAGGTGGTCTTCGACCTGAGCGGCGTCGGCCGGGTCAGCAGCGCCGCGCTCAGCGTGCTGCTGGAGTGGACCCGCCAGGCCCGCGATGCCGGTGTCGAGGTGGCCGCCGTGCGGCTCTCGGCCCCCCTCGAACGCCTGACCCGGGTCGCCGGGCTCGACACCCTGTTGCCCCTCGCCGAGCCGGTCGCCGCCTGAGCCTGCCTCCCTCCCCATCGCCAAGCGCGGTGCTTTTCTTTACCATGTCGTGCCATGAGATCCCCGCTGCCGGGGCCACGTCGTGGACCCGGCAGCGTGTCCCCGACGAATCGACGAACCACAGGAGTGCCGGTGCCATGCAACCGAGCGAAGTGAAGGCGCTGCTCGAGAGCCGACTCGACGGCTGCGAGTTCCATATCCAGGGCGAAGGCTGCAACTTCCAGGTGGTGGCCGTGGGTGAGGTCTTCGAGGGGCTCTCGCCGGTCAAGCGCCAGCAGATGATCTACGGTGCCCTGTCCGAGGAGATCGCCTCCGGCGCCCTGCATGCGGTGAGCATCAAGACCTACACCCCGCAGCAGTGGCAGGCCGCCACCGACAACCAGGGGGCCTGAGGGTCGACCTTTCATGGACAAGCTGATCATTACCGGCAACGGCCCCGTCGACGGTGAGGTCTGGGCCAGCGGTGCCAAGAATGCCGCCCTGCCGATCCTCTGCGCGACCCTGCTGGCCGACGAGCCGGTGACCATCGGCAATCTGCCGCACCTCCAGGACATCACCACCACCCTCGAGCTGCTCGGTCACATGGGCGTCGAGCCCGTGATGGGCGATAGGATGTGCATCCAGCTCGACGGCTCCCAGGTCACCGACTGTCACGCGCCCTACGAGCTGGTCAAGAAGATGCGCGCCTCGATCCTGGTGCTCGGTCCGCTGCTGGCCCACTTCGGCCATGCGGACGTCTCGCTGCCCGGCGGCTGTGCCATCGGCTCGCGCCCGGTGGACCTGCACATCCGCGGCCTCGAGGCCATGGGGGCCGAGATCAGCGTCGAGGCCGGCTACATCCGGGCACGGGTCGATGGTCGGCTGCACGGTGCCACCATCTTCTTCGATACCGTCACCGTGACCGGCACCGAGAACCTGCTGATGGCGGCAACCCTGGCGGACGGCACCACGGTGCTGGAGAACGCCGCCCGGGAACCCGAGGTGGTCGACCTGGCCGAGTGCCTGAACAAGATGGGCGCCAGGATCCGCGGCCAGGGCACTGACACCATCGTCGTCGAGGGCGTCGAGCGGCTGCACGGCGCCTACCATGACGTCATGCCCGATCGCATCGAGACCGGCACCTTCCTGGTGGCGGCGGCGCTCTCCCGGGGGCGGGTGCGGGTGCGCAACACCCGCGCCGACATCCTGGATGCGGTGCTGGCCAAGCTCGAGGAGGCGGGGGCCACCATCACCACCGGCGAGGGCTGGATCGAGCTCGACATGCGGGGCAGGCGGCCGAAGGCGGTCAACGTGCGCACCGCGCCGTATCCGGCCTTCCCCACCGACATGCAGGCCCAGTTCGTGGCGATGAACGCGGTGGCCGAGGGCACCGCCCGGGTGGTGGAGACCATCTTCGAGAACCGCTTCATGCACGTGCAGGAGCTCAATCGCATGGGGGCCGACATCGCGCTGGAAGGCAACACCGCGGTGATCACCGGGGTCGAGACCCTCTCCGGAGCACCGGTGATGGCCACCGACCTGCGTGCCTCCGCCTCGCTGGTGATCGCGGCGATGATGGCCGAGGGCGAGACCCTGGTCGACCGGATCTACCATATTGACCGCGGCTACGAGTGCATCGAGGAAAAACTGCAGCTGCTGGGCGCGCGCATCAGGCGCATCCCCGGCTGAGTCGACCAACAGGCGAGACCATGAGCAAGCAACTGATTCTGGCCCTCTCCAAGGGCCGCATTCTCGACGAGACCCTGCCGCTGCTGGCCGATGCCGGCATCGCCCCGGTGGAGGACCTGGGCAAGAGCCGCAAGCTGCTGTTCGATACCAACCTGCCGGACGTCAAGCTGGTGGTGATCCGGGCCACGGACGTGCCGACCTATGTGCAGCTCGGGGCGGCGGATCTCGGCGTGGCCGGCAAGGACGTGCTGCTCGAGCACGGCGTCGAGGGTCTCTACGAGCCCCTCGACCTGGAGATCGCCCGCTGCAGGCTGATGACCGCCGGCATCACCGGGGCCGAGCCGGCCCGGGCCCGGCGGCGGGTGGCCACCAAGTTCGTCAACGTGGCGCGCCGCTACTACGCCGAGCAGGGGATCCAGGCCGAGGTGATCAAGCTCTACGGTGCCATGGAACTGGCCCCGCTGATGAACCTTGCCGACGAGATCGTCGACATCGTCGATACCGGCAACACCCTGCGGGCCAACGGCATGGAGCCGCGGGAGCTGATCGCCCCGATCAGCACCCGGCTGGTGGTCAACAAGGCGGCCATGACCATGAAGCACGACCGCCTGAAACCGCTCATCGCGCGCCTGCGCGAGGCGGTGGCCGTGCGTCGCGATAGCCTCGCCGTGTCGGCCCCATAGCCAGGCCTGCCTTGCCCGCGGCCAGGCGCCGCGGCAGTCTCACAGACGACGAATCCCGTTTCGAGAGGAAGCCACTGCCATGAGCCAAACCCCCACCGACGGCGTCGACATCGCGCGGCTGTCCACCTCGCAGGCCGACTTCGATCGCCACCTGGCCGACCTGCTGGCCTGGGAGGGGGTCTCCGATGCCGCGGTCCAGCAGCGCGTCGACGAGATCCTCGCCGCCGTCAAGGCCCGGGGCGATGCCGCGCTGGTCGAGTACTCGAACCGCTTCGACCGGCTCGCCGTGACGTCCATGGCCGAGCTGACCCTGAGCGAGGGACGGCTGCGCCAGGCCTTCGAGGGTCTGCCGGCGGAGCAGCGCGAGGCCCTGTCGAGCGCCGCCGAGCGCATCCGCGCCTATCACGAGCGCCAGAAACCGGCCTCCTGGCACTACACCGAGGCCGACGGTACCGTGCTGGGCCAGCAGGTCACGCCCCTGGATCGCGCGGGCATCTACGTGCCGGGTGGCAAGGCGGCCTATCCCTCCTCGGTGCTGATGAACGCCATTCCCGCCCATGTGGCCGGCGTGCGCGAGATCGTCATGGTGGTGCCGACCCCCGATGGCATCCTCAACGAGCTGGTACTGGCCGCCGCCTACCTCGCCGGCGTCGACCATGTCTTCACCATCGGCGGTGCCCAGGCGGTGGCGGCCCTGGCCTTCGGCACCGAGACGGTGCCACGGGTGGACAAGGTCGTCGGTCCGGGGAACATCTACGTGGCCACCGCCAAGCGGGCGGTGTTCGGCCAGGTGGGGATCGACATGATCGCCGGTCCCTCGGAGATCCTGGTGGTCTCGGACGGCGGAACCGACCCGGACTGGCTGGCCATGGACCTCTTCTCCCAGGCTGAGCACGACGAGGATGCCCAGGCGGTGCTGGTGAGTTGGGACCTCGCGCACCTGCAGGCGGTGGAGGCGTCGATTGCGCGGCTGCTGCCGACCCTGGAGCGTGCCCCCATCGTGCGCGAGTCGCTGGCCCGTCGCGGCGCACTGATCCACTGCCGGGATCGTGACGAGGCGGTAGGGCTGATCAATCGCATCGCCCCTGAGCACCTGGAGCTCTCGGTGGCCAATCCCGAGGGCTGGCTGCCCCAGGTGCGCCATGCCGGGGCCATCTTCATGGGACGCTATACCGCCGAGGCGCTGGGTGACTACTGCGCCGGCCCCAACCACGTGCTGCCCACCTCGGGGACGGCGCGCTTCTCCTCGCCGCTGGGGGTCTACGACTTCCAGAAGCGCTCCTCGATCATCCACTGCTCGGCGGAAGGCGCCGGGGAACTCGGCAAGATCGCCTCCACGTTGGCGCGAGGCGAGTCGCTCACCGCCCACGCCCGCTCGGCCGAGTATCGTCTCAAGGCGTGACGCCCCGGTGAGCGGGGTGATGCATGGCATGCCGCATGACAGCAGAGGGCCCCGCCGACCGGCGGGGCCCTCGTCGTCGGGGGCGTCACTCCCCGTCGGGGCGGCGCGACTCCGGGGTCGGGCGCTCGCCGAGCTCGATCGTCACCTCCCGGCGCTCGCCGCCACGCACCACCGTCAGCGGCAGGCGGGTACCGGGTGCCACCGCGGCGATGTCGCTCATGGTGCGTCGAGGGTCGAGCACCGGCTTGCCGTCGACCTCCAGCAGCACGTCGCCGGGCTGCAGGCCCGCACGATCGGCGGGGCCGTCCGGCACCACGCCGGCGATGATCACCCCGGTCGGTGCCTGCAGGCCGAAGGAGGCGGCCAGCTCCTGGTTGAGCTCCTGGGCCTCGATGCCCATCCAGCCGCGGATGACGCGCCCACGGGTGACCAGCTCCTCGAGGATGTTGCGGGCCAGGTTGGCGGGGATCGCGAAGCCGATGCCCTGGGAGCCGCCGGAGCGCGAGAAGATGGCGGTGTTGATGCCGACCAGGGCGCCCTCGGCGTTGACCAGCGCCCCTCCCGAGTTGCCGGGGTTGATGGCGGCATCGGTCTGGATGAAATCCTCGTAGGCATTGAGCCCGAGGTGGCTGCGCCCGGTGGCGCTGATGATGCCCATGGTCACCGTCTGGCCCACGCCGAAGGGGTTGCCGATGGCCAGCGAGACGTCGCCCACGGCGACCCGGGTGGTGTCGGTCAGCTCGATCACCGGCAGCGATTCCAGGTCGATGCGCAGCACGGCAAGGTCGCTCTCGGGGTCGGTGCCGATTACCTCGGCCAGGGTCTCGCGACCGTCGCGCAGGGCGACCTGGATCTGGTCGGCCCCGCGGATCACGTGGTGGTTGGTCAGCACGTAGCCATCGTCACTGACGATGACCCCGGAGCCGAGGCTGGAGAGCATGCGCTGGCGGCTCGGCAACTCGTCACCGAAGAACTGGCGGAAGAAGGGGTCCGACATCAGCGGGTGCTCCTCCCGCTCGACCACCCGGGTGGAGTAGATGTTGACGACCGCCGGCGCGGCCCGCTCCACCGCCTGTGCATAGCTGGCCGGCCCCTGCCGGCGCGTGAGGGGCTCGGCCTGGCGCACCTCCGGGGCCTCGCGTGAGCTGGCCTCGTCGTCTGACTGCACCAGTGCCGGCGTGGCGGGAGCCGTCGGCGGGGGGGGCGGCCGGCCGATCAGCTGGGGGAAGGCATTGAGCAGCACGATGGCCGCCAGCACACCGATCAGGACGGGCCAGAGGTAGGGGAGCAGGGAGCGTCTCATGCAGCGGGGGTCCTTGTCGGCGGTGCCTGGTCGCGGGGTATCCTCCCGCTGGTTACACTGTGCGGATTGTAACATTGCCAACGCGACCGCGCCCGGAGGCTGCATGACGAATCGTGACGACCTGGTCGCCACCTGCGACCGACTGCTGCAACCCGAATGCTTCAGGGACTACACCGTGAACGGCCTGCAGGTGGCCGGCAGCGAGCGTGTCACCCGGGTCATGACCGGGGTGACCGCCTGCCAGGCGCTGCTCGACGAGGCCGTGGCCTGGCAGGCCGACCTCGTGCTGGTGCATCACGGCTACTTCTGGAAGAACGAGCCGGTCACCATCACCGGCATCAAGCGCCGGCGCCTGGCGACGCTGCTGGCCCACGACATCAACCTGCTGGCCTATCACCTGCCGCTGGATGCCCACCCCGAGCTCGGCAACAACGCCGAGCTCGGCC
>NZ_JASCQQ010000031.1:0-7417 GCF_030012485.1 Halomonas rhizosphaerae | reverse complement strand
CCTCGACGCCGCAGGCCTGGCCCGCGACGTCGAGGCGTGCCTGGGGCGCGAGCCGCTGCTGATCGAGGCGCCGGGGGGCAGCGAGATCCGCCGTGTCGCCTGGTGCACCGGCGGGGCCCAGGACATGATCGCCGGCGCCCGGGAGGCCGGGGCCGATGCCTTCATCTCGGGCGAGATCTCCGAACGCACCACCCACCTGGCCCGCGAGATGGGCATCCACTACCTGGCCGCGGGTCACCACGCCACCGAGCGCTACGGGGTCCAGGCCCTGGGCGAGCGGCTCGCGGCCGAGTTCGGTCTCGAGCATCGCTTCGTCGACATCGACAACCCCGCTTGAGCGCCAGGCATGTGCCGCGCCGCGGCACATGCAGCGGGGCGCGGGAGGGGGTCAGTAGCGCGGCGGCTGGGGGGTGGCGGCCTCCTCGCCGTTCTTGAGGCCGAAGTCCTCCGAGAGGGTGCCGCGGTTGCCGTCGGCGTAATCCCGGGGCACGGCGGGTTCCGTCGTGGTCTTGGTCGGGGTCGCGGTGGGGGCAGGCGCGACGGCGTCCAGGGCCTGGCGGCGCAGCGAGCGGGCGCCCAGGCGGTCTCTGGCCTCTTCGGCTTCCTGCTCGAGGCCCTGGCTTTCGCGGTGCAGGCTCTCGGCGAGCCGGGCGATACGTTCGAGGCTGTCGCCCATGCCATCCTTGAGTTCCGCCAGCTCCCGCTCGCGCTCGGCGAGACGCTGGCGCAGGCGCTGGGTGTTGCCGGCGCTGGCATTGAGCAGGTGGTAGCCCAGTGCCCCGATACCGATGCCGGCCAGCAGGCAGGCGATGGCCAGCACCCAGTTGATGTTGGTCTCGTCCACGTTGTGCTTTCTCCCTGGAGCGTTGGGCGACATGCCGCGCGAGCCGCGGGGGTCATCATCCGGCCGGATGAGATCCGGGTGCCCATTATAGGGGTGACGCAGTGCGCCGGGTCAACGCGGTGGCCGGCGATGCCAAGTGGGGTCGGGATGCGTATAATGCCTCTCCGCGAACGTCCCGAGTACAGGCCCTCAGGAATCCCCATGAGCGAGACGCACCCCCCTACGGCTTCCCGCGACGCCCGGCACCCCGAGACGCCGATGACCCGCTACCGGGCGGATCTCGAGCGCAACGGCTTCCAGCCCGACGCCGCCCAGCTGCAGGCGGTGAAGCACCTGCAGCGTCTCTACGACGAGCTGGTGGCCACGCCGCCCTCCCGGGTGGTGCCGCCGAAGCGCGGTGGCGGGCTCAAGTCGCGGGTGGCCGGCCTGTTCGGCCGGCGTGAGCACGAGGCGTCACCCGAGCCGGCACTGCCCGCGATCCACGGGCTCTACTTCTGGGGTGGGGTGGGGCGCGGCAAGACCTACCTCATGGATACCTTCTTCGAGACGCTGCCCTTTCCCGAGAAGATGCGCACCCACTTCCACCGCTTCATGCAGCGGGTGCACAACGAGCTGGAGCACTACAAGGGCGAGCGAAATCCGCTGACGCTGATCGCCGCCAAGTTCGCCGCCGAGGCTCGGGTGATCTGCTTCGACGAGTTCTTCGTCAAGGACATCACCGATGCCATGATCCTGGCTAACCTGCTCGAGTCGCTCTTCGCGCACGGCGTAGTGCTGGTGGCGACCTCGAACATCGTCCCGGGGGAGCTCTACAAGGAGGGCCTGCAGCGGGCTCGCTTCCTGCCGGCCATCGAGCTGCTCGAGCGTCACTGCGAGGTGGTCAACGTGGACTCGGGGATCGACTACCGGCTGCGCGCCCTGGAGCGCGCCGAGATCTTCCATGCCCCGCTGGACGACGAGGCCGAGGCCGAGCTGGCCCGCAGCTTCCGCGAGATCGCCGGCCACGAGGGTGAGGAGGGGGCGCCGATCGAGATCAACCGCCGGGTGCTTCATGCCCGCCGGCTGCATGACGACGTGGTGTGGTTCGAGTTCACCGAGCTGTGCGGCGGGCCGCGCAGCCAGAACGACTACATCGAGTTGGCCCGCGAGTTCCACAGCGTGCTGGTCTCCAACGTGACCCGCATGAGTGGGTCGACAGATGATCAAGCCAGACGCTTCATCAACATGGTCGACGAGTTCTACGACCGGGGCGTCAAGCTGCTGATGTCCGCCGAGGTGCCGGCCGAGCAGCTCTACCGCGGTGGGCGCCTGGAGTTCGAGTTCCAGCGCACCCTGTCGCGGCTGCAGGAGATGCAGTCCCACGACTACCTGGCGCTGCCCCACAAGCCATGAAGGCGATGCTGCCCCCTTTTCCTGAGGGGGCAGGCTCGTGTAGAATGCGCGCTCGCTCGACTGTTGCCGCACCTCCGGGAGCAGGCAACCAAGAAGAATAGGGATGGTTCCATGCCGGACGCCCGGCGGCAGAACCCAATACATCAAATGGTGATTCATCCATGAAGACGTTCACTGCCAAACCGCAGTCCGTCCAGCGCGACTGGTTCGTCGTCGACGCTGCGGACAAGACGCTCGGCCGCCTGGCCACCGAGATCGCTCGCCGCCTGCGCGGCAAGCACAAGCCGGAATACACCCCGCATGTGGATACCGGCGACTACATCGTCGTGATCAATGCCGAGAAGGTCCATGTCACCGGCAACAAGGCCAGCGCCAAGACCTACTACCGCCATACCGGCTATCCGGGTGGCCTGCGCTCCCTGAATTTCGAGAAGATGATCGCCCACGCACCGGAGCGTGTCATCGAGTCCGCCGTCAAGGGCATGCTGCCGAAGGGTCCCCTGGGTCGTGCCATGTACTCGAAGCTCAAGGTCTACGCCGGCACCGAGCATCCGCACGCTGCCCAGCAGCCGCAAGAACTGAACCTCTGAGGGAGTCTTCGCCATGACACAGCAGTATTACGGTACCGGGCGCCGCAAGACCTCTACCGCCCGCGTCTTCCTGAAGCCGGGCACCGGCAAGATCACCGTCAACAGCCGTGAGCTGGACCAGTACTTCGGCCGCGTCACCGGTCGCATGGTGGTTCGCCAGCCGCTGGAGCTGACCGACACCCTCGGCCAGTTCGACGTCTACGTCACCGTCAAGGGTGGCGGTGGTTCGGCCCAGGCCGGCGCCATCCGTCACGGCATCACCCGGGCCCTGATGGACTACAACGAGGACTTCCGCGGCCAGCTGCGCGAAGCGGGCTACGTCACCCGTGACGCCCGTCAGGTCGAGCGCAAGAAGGTCGGCCTGCGCAAGGCGCGTCGCCGCCCGCAGTTCTCCAAGCGCTGATACGCCTCGTATTGCCGCACGAAAACGCCCAGGTCCAGTGACCTGGGCGTTTTTTGTTCTGGATCAAGAATTTGTCGTCAGGTTTCCCGCTTGCTCAGGGAACCTTTCCTTGTGCGGGGCGACACGATTTTTTACCATAGACTGCATTTGGTATCCGTGGTCGCGGGGGATTCACTGCCCGTGATGGAACAACGGGTAAGCTGATGGGAGAAACCTGAAAATGGCAGATAACGGCGTAAACAAGGGTCGGCGCCGTTTCCTCGTAGGTGCCACCACCGTCGTGGGTGCGGTGGGTGCCGTCGGGGTTGCGGTCCCCTTTGTGGCTTCCTGGCAGCCTAGTGCCAGGGCAAGAGCGGCGGGAGCCCCCGTCCAGGCCGACGTGTCAAAGCTCGAATCCGGGCAGCGCATGACCGTCGAATGGCGCGGCAAGCCGGTATGGATCATCAACCGCACGCCGGAGATGATCGAGCGCACCGAGGGCTTCGATACCTCGCGCCTGGCCGACCCGGATTCCGAAGAACCCCAGCAGCCCGCCTACATCGAGGGCCCGCTGCGCTCCATCAAGCCGGAGATCGGCGTGATCGTCGGCATCTGCACCCACCTGGGCTGCTCGCCGCTCTATCGCCCCGAGCCCGATGCCGAGGGTGTGGGGACCGATGACTGGCCGGGCGGCTTCTTCTGCCCCTGCCACGGCTCGCGCTTCGATCTGGCCGGTCGGGTATTCCGCAACGTGCCGGCACCGACCAACCTCGAAGTCCCGCCCTACCGCTTCGACAGCGATGAGCTGATCACGGTCGGCGAAGATGAGGAGACTGCCTGATGGGTAACCCGAACAAAGTCAAGGCGGAGCGCGGGGTGATGCGCTGGGTCGATGACCGCTTCCCGGCCACCCAGATGTGGCAGGACCACATGGCGAAGTACTACGCGCCGAAGAACTTCAACTTCTGGTACTTCTTCGGCTCCCTGGCGCTGCTGGTACTGGTCAACCAGATCCTCACCGGTGTCTGGCTGACCATGAGCTACAACCCCTCCGCCGAGGGCGCCTTCGCCTCGGTGGAGTACATCATGCGTGACGTGGAGTACGGCTGGCTGATCCGCTACATGCACTCCACCGGTGCGACGGCCTTCTTCGTGGTCGTCTACCTGCACATGTTCCGCGGCCTGCTCTACGGCTCCTACAAGGCGCCCCGCGAGCTGGTGTGGATCTTCGGCATGGCCATCTACCTGGCGTTGATGGCCGAGGCGTTCATGGGCTACCTGCTGCCCTGGGGCCAGATGTCCTACTGGGGCGCCCAGGTCATCATCTCGCTGTTCTCGGCGATCCCGGTCATCGGGCCCGACCTGACACAGTGGATCCGCGGTGACTTCCTGATCTCCGGGATCACCCTCAACCGCTTCTTCGCCCTGCACGTGGTGGCGCTGCCGATCGTGATCCTGGCGCTGGTGGTCCTGCACATCATCGCCCTTCATGAAGTCGGCTCCAACAACCCCGACGGCATCGACATCAAGAAGAAAAAGGACGAGAGCGGCAAGCCGCTGGACGGTATCCCCTTCCATCCGTATTACACGGTGAAGGACCTCGTCGGCGTGGCGGTGTTCCTGTTCGTCTTCTGCGTGGTGATCTTCTACTTCCCGGAGGGTGGGGGCTACTTCCTCGAGAAGCCCAACTTCGAGCCGGCCGACCCGCTGAAGACGCCCGACCACATCGCGCCGGTATGGTACTTCACCCCCTTCTACGCGATCCTGCGCGCGATCACCTTCTCGCTGTTCGGACTCGACGCCAAGTTCCTCGGCGTGATCTGCATGGGCGCGGCCATCGCGGTGCTCTTCGTGCTGCCCTGGCTCGACCGCAGCCCGGTGCGCTCGATGCGCTACAAGGGCTGGATGTCCAAGACGATGCTGGCGCTGTTCGCGATCAGCTTCGTGATCCTGGGCGTGCTCGGGGTACTGCCGGTCACCGAGGGGCGCACCATCCTGTCCCAGGTGTGCACCGTCATCTACTTCGCCTTCTTCCTGCTGATGCCGTTCTATACCCGGCTGGAGAAGACCAAACCCGTTCCGGAAAGGGTGACTGGCTAATGAAAAAGCAACTGTTCGCACTGCTCTTCGCGCTGGTGCCCGTCACGGCGATGGCTGCGGTAGGTCCGAGCGTGCCGTACTCCATGGACCCCGACCTCGACGACAAGGCCTCGCTGCAGAACGGCATGAAGCTCTACGTCAACTACTGCATGGGGTGTCACTCCCTGGAGCACCAGCGCTTCGCACGTGCCGCCGAGGACCTGGACATCCCCCAGGAGCTGGTCGAGGAGAACCTGATCTTCTCCTCCGACCTGGCCTTCAACGACCAGATGCACATCGCCATGAGCGAGGAAGACGGCGAGGCATGGTTCGGTGCGCCGCCGCCCGACCTGACCCTCGAGTCGCGCCTGCGCGGCACCGACTGGATCTACTCCTACCTGCTGAGCTTCTACAAGGACCCCAGCACCGGTACCGGCGTCAACAACGCGGTCTTCCCGCTGGTGGCCATGCCCAACGTGCTGGAACCGCTGCAGGGGGTGCAGGAGAAGGTCTGTGCCGAGACGGACCAGCCGGTCGACGGGGCCGAGCTCGACCCCCTGACCGGCAAGTACCAGTCCTGCGAGACGCTTCAGATCACCCAGCCCGGCGAGATGGAGCCGGAGGAGTTCGAGGAGGCGGTCTACGACCTCACCAACTTCCTCGCCTACGTGGGTGAGCCGTCCAAGCTGCAGGCGCAGTCGCTGGGGCCGAAGGTGCTGATCTTCATCTTCATCTTCGGGGTCATCTCCTACCTGCTCAAGCGCGAGTACTGGCGCGACGTCCACTGATCCGTCAGCGACGGACATCCACGGGGGCGCATGGTCGAGGACCATGCGCCCCTCGTGGTCTCTGCCCGATACCGGGCAGCACGATGGCCCTCAAGGCGGGGCCGGTCGTGTTATCATCTCGGCACGAACTGATGCGAGGATTGTTACATGGGTGTAGTGGCCAAGCGGTCGTCGATGATCTTCTACTCCGGAGGGGATGACCATTACAGTCATCGTGTGCGAATCGTGCTCGCCGAGAAGGGCGTGGCCGTCGATATCGTCGAGGTGACCGACGAGCAGCACCCCGAGGAACTCGCCGACCTCAACCCCTACAACAGCGTGCCCACGCTGCTCGACCGCGACCTGGTGCTCTACGAGTCCAAGGTGATGATGGAGTACCTCGACGAGCGCTTTCCGCACCCGCCGCTGCTGCCCGTCTATCCCGTGGCGCGTGCCAAGAGCCGCCTGTGGATGCACCGCATCGAACGCGAGTGGTGTCCGCTGGTCGAGCAGATCCAGCGCGGCGCGAAGAAGGACGCCGAGAAGGCCCGCAAGGAGCTGCGCGAGAGCCTGGTCGGCATCTCGCCGATCTTCGAGGACATGCCCTACTTCATGAGCGATGAGTTCACCCTGGTGGACTGCTGCCTGGCCCCGATCCTCTGGCGGCTGCCGGTACTGGGCATCGAGCTGCCCGAGAAGCAGGTCAAGCCGTTGATGAGCTACATGGAGCGCCTGTTCGACCGCGACGGCTTCAAGGCAGCCCTCAGCGAAAGCGAACGCGAGATGCGCCCCTGAACTTCGACCCGGTGCAGACCGGGTCCCCGACCCCGGAGGGCCAAGCGATGCAATCGAGCCGTCCCTATATTGCCAGGGCCCTTTACCAGTGGCTGCTGGACAATGACCTGACCCCCTACATCGTCGTCGATGCCGAGCAGGCGGGCGTCGAGGTCCCACGACAGTTCGTCCAGAATGGCCAGATCGTGCTGAACCTGGCGCCCACCGCCGTGCGTGACTTCGCCATGGAGAACGAGGCGGTGAGCTTTTCGGCCCGTTTCGGCGGGCGTCCCATGCAGGTGATGGTGCCCATCGAGGCACTGATCGCGATCTATGCCCGAGAGAACGGTGTGGGCATGGTGTTCGGTCATGAGCCGGTGATTCCGGCCGAGGCCGACGAGGCGGAGGAGAAGGAGTCCCACCTCAATGAGGTGGAGAGCGCCGATGACACCCCGCAGGAAGAGGAGCATGGCGACGAGGCGCCGCCGCGCAAGGGGCGTCCCTCGCTGCGGGTCATCAAGTGATTCGCAGGTGATCAGTTTGCCGCGCCCTGCGCAGGCGGGTCATCGACGCGAAACGGCAGGCCACA
>NZ_JASCQQ010000030.1:0-51800 GCF_030012485.1 Halomonas rhizosphaerae | reverse complement strand
GCCGTTTCGCGTTCCGGGAGGGCGTTCAGTCCAGGTAGTCGAACACCTTGACGATGCGCTGCATGCCGCCGACGTTGGAGACGGCCTGGACGATGCGCTCCGCCTCGTTGCGGGTGACGATGCCCATCAGGTAGACGCTGTTGTTCTCGGTGACCACGCGGATGCGACCCGAATCGATCTCCTCGTTGGCGGCCAGGCTGGTGCGGATACGGGTGCGCAGCCAGGTGTCGGCGAGACGCTGGCCGGCCGGCAGGTTGGCGGCGACGGAGAGCTCGTTGTGCACCTCGCGCACGTTGCGCACCTTGCCGGCGACCTCCTCGGCCTTCGCCTGGAGCTCCTCGCTGGGTACCTGGCCGGTGAGCAGGACCACGCCACTGAAGCTGTCGACATTGATGCGCGCATCGCCCAGCCGGGCATCGGTGCGGCCCAGGTTGTGGCCGATTTTGGTCTCGATGCTCTCGTCCTCGACCTGGGTGCCGAAGGTGCGCTCCCCGTAGTTCTCGTCGATGGTGCCGGGGGTAGTGACGCCGGTCACGGTGGTGCAGCCGGCGAGGCCGAGGCCGAGAATGAGCAGCAGGGGCGTGAGAAGGGACTTCCTGGTCATGGGGGTCACTCGCTTGTACCGAAGAGTTGTTCGTCGATCAGGTCGCACAGGCAGTGTATCGCCAGCAGGTGGACCTCCTGGATGCGTGCCGTGGACGTCGCCGGCACGCGGATCTCGCAGTCGTCCTGGCCCAGCAGCGAGGCCATGTCGCCGCCGTCCCGGCCGGTCAGGGCCACCACCGTCATGTCACGGTCGTGGGCGGCCTGGATGGCCTGGATGACGTTGGCGGAATTGCCGCTGGTGGAGATCGCCAGCAGGATGTCACCGGGCTGACCCAGGGCGCGGATCTGCTTGGAGAAGACCTCGTTGTAGCTGTAGTCGTTGGCGATCGAGGTCAGGGTCGAGGTGTCGGTGGTCAGCGCCAGGGCCGGCAGGCTGGGGCGCTCCCGCTCGAACCGGTTGAGCAGCTCCGAGGAGAAATGCTGGCTGTCGCCGGCGCTGCCGCCGTTGCCACAGGCCAGGATCTTGCCCTCGTTGACCAGGCACTGGACCATCATCTGGCTGGCCACCTCGATGAAGGGCGGCAGCACCTCACTGGCATAGGTCTTGGTGTCGATGCTGGCATTGAAGTGGCCGAGAATGCGCTGCTGGAAATCCATGCGGGGTTCCTGGTCCTTTTCGCAGATGGGCTTGAGCGGTCAGGACGCTTCGAAGGCATCCGCCACCCACTCGATCTCGAGGTCGGGGGGCGTGCCGGTCACGGCCAGCACATCGAAGCGGCAGGGACATGATAGCCCGTTGCGCTGGAGATAAAAACGCGCCGCCCGGATCAGGCGGCGCTGCTTGGTGGTGGTGACGGTCTCCAGCGGGTGCCCGTGGCGGTGGTCGGCGCGGTGGCGGACCTCGACGAACACCAGCACCTCGCCATCACGCATCACCAGGTCGATCTCGCCGCCCTTGGCATGCTGGTTGCTGGCCTCCAGCGAAAGGCCGCGTGCCGTCAGCCAGCGTGCGGCGAGCTGCTCGATGGCGCCGCCGCGGGCGCGGGCGTCACGGGGCCCGTTCATCGCCGAACACGCCGGGGATCAGCACGGGCTGGGGCACGCCATTGAGAAAGCGTGCCCAGGGCAGGCGGCGCTGGATCCGGCCGTCGTCGCCGGGGCTCAGGGTGCCGGTGGCCCCGAACAGCTCGCTGCCGCTGATGGCCTGCAGCTGAGGCAGGCGCCGGGCCAGCTCGTAGGCATCCACGCCCATGGCCATCAGCCGGAACATGGCGGGGTCGGACTCCTCGCGCAGCCGGCGATAGCTGTCGAGGAAGGGCAGGGCCTCGACGCCGCCCACGGCCGCATCGGGGATCTGCCAGGGGATATCGGCGAACAGCACGTCGTCCAGGTCGTGATCCAGGCGGGGCTGCAGGCGGCCCTCGAAGAGGTGGGAGGTGGCATAGATCGGCAGATCGCCGCTGTCGTAGTAGTCCAGGGTCGGCGGTACCTGGCGGGCATAGTCCGGCAGGGCCAGCAGGAACAGCATGTCCGGCTGGGGGTTGGTCACGGCCCGGCGTGCGCTCTCGGTGGCCGAGGACTCGGGGTTGTAGCGCACCGCATTGGCGACCTCGCCTCCCTGGTCGCGCCAGGCTTTCCAGAAGGCCTCGCCGACGCGGCGTCCCCAGTCGTTGTCCGGGACCAGCAGTGAGGCCAGGCGGTGGCCGTCGACCCAGGCGCGATGGGCCGCCTGGCGGGCCTCGTCCTCGGCGGACAGGCCGTACTGGAAGAGCCCGAGGGCCCGGTTGCGGTCCCCGCGGCCGTAGTTGAGCGCCAGGGTCGGCAGCGGCACCCGCTCGCGCTGCTCGAGCTCGCTGACGGCATCCTTGTCCAGCGGGCCGATCACCACCTGGGCGCCGCTCTCGCTGGCCTCCCGGTAGAGCGCCTCCAGATCGCCATGGCTGCTGTCGAGGAAGCTCAGGCGGGCGCCGCTGTCGACGCCCTCGAGGTGGTGGGTGCGAATCCCCTCGCGGATCGCCCCGGCAATGCCGGCGAGCGGTCCGGACTCGGGGAGGAAGACCGCGATGTGGTTGACCTCCTGGCCGCGCAGCTCACCCAGGGCGGTGATCTCGCCGGGCAGGCGTCGGGCCGCCGGGTGGCCACGATGGCGCTCGCGCCAGTCATCCAGTCGCGCAAAGAGCCGCTGGATGTCGCCGCCGCTGGAGCGCACCAGCTCGGCCAGGGCGACCCATCCCTGCACCAGGTCGCCGCCCTCGTCGCTCAGGGTGGCCAGTGACCCGCCGTCTAGCCGCGAGAGCTGGTCCCAGATCGGGTCGTTGAGGTCCTCGCGCTCGGTCTCCGCCTGGACCTGGATCAGGGCCCGGGCGGCGGCGCGGGGCTCGTCGACCTCGGCCAGGGCCATGCCCAGGCGTTCACGCAGGGTCAGGGAGGCCTCGCGAGGCAGGTCGACCTCGTCGAGCAGCTGCCCGGCCTGGATCACCGCCCAGGGGTCCCCCTCGGCCTCGCCCAGCTCCGAGAGCAGCAGGGCCCAGCGTGTCCGTGCCTGGCGCTCCAGCCGGCTGTCGTCGATCTCCTTGGCGACCTCCAGTGCCTGGGTGCGGTTGCCCTGGCGTGCTAGGATGTCGGCCGCTTCCAGGCGGGACTGCGCCGCCTGGCCGGGCTCCTGCTGCTCGGCCTGCTGCAGCAGGCGCTGTGGATCTCCGTCGGGCTGTCGCTCGATGATGCCCGGCTGGAAGCTGCAGCCCGCAAGCAGCAGCGCGGTGAGCGCGGCGGCCAGCGGGCCGCGAAACGAGATCTTCATGAATCCTTCCTTGTCCCCATGTGCGAGAGCATCCCAGGGAGCCGAGATGTCCGATACGCTTACCGGTTCATTGTACGTGGTCGCCACGCCGATTGGGAATCTGGACGACCTGAGCCCCCGGGCCGCCCGGGTGCTGGGGGAGGTGGCCGTGATCGCCGCCGAGGATACCCGCCACAGTGGCCGCCTGCTGCGCCACCTGGGCCTGTCGCGGCCGATGCTCTCGCTGCACGAGCACAACGAGGCCGCGCGGGTTGACGCCCTGGATGCCCGACTCGTTGCCGGGGAGGACATCGCCCTGGTCTCCGATGCCGGCACGCCGCTGATCAGCGATCCCGGCTTCGTGCTGGTGCGCGAGCTGCGTGCCCGCGGGCGTCGCATCGTGCCGGTCCCGGGGCCCTGTGCCCTGGTGGCGGCCCTGTCGGCGGCAGGGCTGCCCACCGACCGCTTCCTCTTCCAGGGCTTCCTGCCGGCGAAGGGCGGTGCCCGGCGGGGGCGGCTGGAAGCGCTGGCCTCCCGCGAGGAGACCCTGGTGTTCTACGAGTCTCCCCACCGCATCCGTGACACCCTGGCGGATCTGGCCACCACCCTCGGGGCGCGACGGGTGGTGCTGGCGCGTGAGCTGACCAAGGCCTTCGAGACCTTCCTCGACGGCAGTGCCGCCGAGCTGCTCACGCGCATGGAGGAGGACCCGGACCAGGCCCGCGGCGAGTTCGTGGTGATGGTGGCCGGGGCCGGCCCGCGCGGCGATGCCGAGGCCTCTTCGGTTGAGGCCGATGCGCTGCTGTCGGCCCTGCTCGCCGAGGGGGTCGGGGTCAAGCAGGCGGCCGCCGTGGCGGCGCGGGTGCTGGGCGGGGCCAAGAAGACCTGGTATGGCCGACTCCAGGCGCTCAAGGACGGGCATTGAGGCGGGGGAGGGGCACTGGTATCCTTGCCGCGGGAGTTGGCCAGACAGTCGCCGCCGCCCCGGCCTTCGGGACGGGGCGGGGGAGGAAAGTCCGGGCTCCACAGGGCAGAGTGCCAGGTAATGCCTGGGCGGCGTGAGCCGACGGAAAGTGCAGCAGAGAGTAGACCGCCTACGTCTCCCTAGGGAGGCCGGCAAGGGTGAAAGGGTGCGGTAAGAGCGCACCGCGCGCCTGGCAACAGTGCGTGGCAAGGTAAACCCCACTCGGAGCAAGACCAAATAGGAACCCCATGACGTGGCCCGCGTCGGGTTCGGGTAGGTTGCTTGAGGGCCCTGGTGACATGGCCCCTAGAGGAATGACTGTCCACGACAGAACCCGGCTTATCGGCCGACTCCCTTTTCCGAACATCGCCGTGCCTGCGGCCCCCAGCCCCTCGAACGAGAGCCCCATGCCGTCATCCGCCCCTGAACAGCCCGCCCGCGGCTTTCGCCATGCCAGCGTGCTGCTCGACGGCGCCGTGGAGGCGCTGGTCCACGACCCCGAGGGCACCTACCTGGACGGCACCTTCGGCCGCGGTGGCCACTCGCGTGCCATCCTCGCGCGGCTGGCCCCCGAGGGCCGTTTGCTGGCCATCGACCGCGACCCCCAGGCCGTCGCCGAGGCCGCCGCCATCGATGACCCGCGCTTCACCATCGAGCAGGGCGAGTTCGCCCGACTCGACGAGATCGCCGCGCGCCACGGCCTGCATGGGCGGCTGGCGGGCGTCCTGCTCGACGTGGGGGTCTCGTCGCCCCAGCTCGACGACCCCGAGCGGGGGTTCAGCTTCCTGCGCGACGGTCCCCTGGACATGCGCATGGACCCCTCCCGCGGCGAGAGCGCCGCGGGCTTTCTGGCCCGGGCCGGCGAGAGCGAGATTGCCGCGGTCTTCAAGGCCTATGGCGAGGAGCGCTTCGCCCGGCGGCTGGCACGGGCCATCGTGGCGCGTCGTCTCGAGCGACCCTTCGAGCGGACCGCGGACCTCGCCGAGGTGGTCAAGGCCGCTCATCCCGCCTGGGAAAAGGGCAAGCACCCGGCGACCCGCGTCTTCCAGGCCCTGCGCATCCAGGTCAACGGCGAGCTCGAGCAGCTCGATGCCGCCCTCGAGGCGGCATTGGAGGCCCTCGCCCCGGGCGGCCACCTGGTCGTGATCAGCTTCCACTCGCTGGAGGACCGCCGGGTCAAGCGCTTCATTCGCGATCACGTGCGCGGCGATACCGACCTGCCGCGCGGCATGCCGATCCGCGACAACCAGCTCAAGCGGCGCCTGGCATCGCTGGGCAAGGCGCGTCGTCCCTCCGCCGAGGAGGTCCAGGAGAACCCCCGTGCACGCAGTGCGGTGATGCGTGTGGCGCGCAAGCGATACTGAGGACGGTCATGGCACAGGGACGATCCGCGGCAACCTCCCCGTTCGGCTGGCCCCTTCGCCTGGGGGCATCGCCGCGGCTGCTGCTCGTCGCCCTGCTGCTGGCGGCCAGTCTGGGCTCGGCGCTGGCGGTGATCACCACCAGTCACCTGACCCGTGACCAGTATGCCCGCCTGCAGCAGCTCGAGCGTGAGCAACAGCAGTTGCAGACCGAATGGGGGCAACTGCTGCTCGAGGAGAGTGCCTGGTCCTCGCCCGCCCGCATCGAGCGCCTGGCCCAGGAGCGCCTGGAGATGCGCCTGCCCGACATCGACGAGGTCGAGGTCATCCGGCCATGAGTGCCGACGCCCGCAGCGGCGTGACGCCGCGTCGCCCGCCGCCCATGGCACCCATGGGGGGGCTGCGCTACGGGGTGATGATGACGCTGGTGCTGGTGGGGCTCGCGCTGCTGGCCGGCCGCATCGTCGACCTGCATGTCTTCGACCGTCCCTTCCTGCAGGGGCAGGGCGATGCCCGTACCCTGCGCACCGACACCATTCCCGCCCATCGCGGCATGATCACCGACCGCCACGGCGAGCCGCTGGCCATTTCCACGCCGGTGGTCACCCTCTGGGCCAACCCCCAGGACCTGCCGGCCGACGACATTCAGCGTCTCATGCTGGCCAGGGCCCTGGGCCAGGAGCTGGATGCCCTCAACGAGCGCATCGCACGCTACGCCGAGCGCGAGTTCATGTACCTGCGCCGCCGCATGACGCCGGAGGAGGCCCAGCGGGTGCTGGACCTGCGCATTCCCGGTGTCCACGCCCGCGAAGAGTACAAGCGCTACTATCCGGCGGGGGAAGTGACCGCCCAGCTGCTGGGCGTGACCAATATCGATGATATCGGCCAGGAGGGTCTGGAACTGGCCTACCAGTCGCACCTCGCGGGGGTGCCCGGCAAGCGTCGGGTGCTCAAGGACCGCCGCGGTCGCCTGGTGCGCGACCTGGCGCTGCTGCAGGAGGCTCAGCCGGGGGGGGATCTCACGCTGGCGCTGGACCAGCGCCTCCAGTACATGGCCTATCGCGAGCTCAAGGCGGCGGTGGCCGAGCACGATGCCGACGGTGGCACCGTGGTGATGCTGGATGCTCACAATGGCGAAGTGCTGGCCATGGCCAACCAGCCCTCCTACAACCCCAACAACCGGGCCGGGCTCGACCCTCAGGGACTGCGCAACCGGGCCATCGTCGATGTCTTCGAACCGGGGTCGGTGGTCAAGCCGCTGGCCATGGCGGCGATCATGGAGAGTGGCCAGTTCGACAAGGACATCGTGGTCGATACCTCGCCCGGCTGGATGGTCATTGATCGCTTCACCATCAAGGATATCCGCAACTACGGCGAACTCACCCTGGCCGGCATCCTCGAGAAGTCCTCGAACATCGGCATGTCCAAGCTGGTCCTGAAGCTCGACGAGCCGCTGGTCCCCGAGATCTATCGTCGCCTGGGCCTGGATCAGGCGCCGGGCACCGGCTTTCCCGGCGAGTCCGCGGGCAGCCTGCCGTCCCCGGCGCGCTGGTCGAGCAGCCAGTGGGCGGCCCTCTCCTACGGCTATGGCCTCTCGGTCTCGGCACTGCAGCTGGCCAGCGCCTACACGGCACTCGCCAACGATGGCGTGCGGATGGCCCCCTCGCTGCTCAGGTTGCCGGAACTCCCGGTCGGCAACCCCGCCATCGATCCCGAGTTGGCCCATGACCTGCTGCGCATCATGGAGGAGTCGGTGCAGCCCGGGACCGGGGGGCGCCGCGCTGGGGTGCCGGGGTACCGGGTGGCCGGCAAGACCGGCACGGTACGCAAGACCTCGGCCACCGGCTACGAGAAGGATGCCTACCGCAGCCTCTTTGTCGGCATCGCGCCGGTCTCGGAGCCGCGGATCGTCACCGTGGTGATGATCGATCACCCGCGGGGCGACAGCTACTATGGCGGGGCGGTGGCGGCGCCGGTCTTCTCGCGGGTGGCCGGCAATGCTCTGCGCCTGCTGGACGTGCCACCGGATGCCCGGGAGCCGGAATCATGAGTGCAAGCCCTGGGGAGGAAACGCGATGCGGCTGACCGCCGAACGACTCGAGACGGGCCTGGCCGGGCTCTGGCCCGACTGTCGCCGTGGCCTGGCGGACATCACCCTGCCGGACGCCGTCCGGCTGGCGCTCGACAGCCGTCGGCTGGCCGAGGGCGACGTCTTCGTGGCGGTGCCGGGGGTGGCCGCGGACGGCCGCGACTTCATCCCGGCGGCTCTCGAGGCCGGGGCCTCGCTGGTGCTGGCCCATGACGACGGTGCGCCCGGGCCCGACGACCCCCGGGTGCTGTGGTTGCCGGGACTGCGCGAGGCCCAGGGCGAACTGGGCAAGGTCCTGTTCGCCGTGCCCCATGACCTGGAGCTGGTCGGGGTCACCGGCACCAACGGCAAGAGTTCGGTGACCCACTACCTGGCCGAGCTGAGCATCGCCCTCGGGGTGGATGCCGGCCTGATCGGCACCCTGGGGCACGGCCGGCCGGGGCGCCTGGCGGCCGGCCAGCTGACCACGCCGGGTCCCCTGGCCCTGCAGGCGGCGCTGGGTGAGCTGGCGGCGGACGGCGTGCGTCGGGTGGCCATGGAGGTCTCCTCCCATGCCCTGGAGCAGGGTCGCCTCGATGGTTGTCGCGTGTCTGCCGCGGTGTTCACCAACCTCAGCCGTGACCACCTGGACTACCACGGCAGCATGGCGGCCTATGCCGCCGCCAAGGCGCGGCTGTTCCGTCGCCATGAGCTCGCGCTCGCCGTGGTCAACGGCGACGACCCGCTGGCGCGCCTGATGCTCGCTGGCGTGCACCGTGGCGTGCGTGTCCTGGCCGTCGGCGAGGACGAGGCGGTGACCCTGCGCGTCATCGACTGGGTGCCCCATGCCGAGGGGCAGCGGGCGCTCATCGCCACGCCGGAGGGGGAGCGGGTGCTCGAGCTCGGCTTGATGGGCCGTTTCAACCTGGACAACGTGCTGCTGGCCATGGCCACCCTCCATGGCCTCGGGCACTCCCTCGATACGCTGTTCGCGGCGGCGGCCGGCCTCGCCCCGGTGCCCGGTCGCATGCAACGCCTGACCCGTCCAGGCGCTCCCACGGTGGTCATCGACTATGCCCATACCCCGGATGCCCTCGACAATGCCCTCTCGGCGCTGCGGGCCCACCTGCCGGGCGACGGCCGGCTGTGGTGCCTGTTCGGCTGCGGCGGCGACCGCGACGCCGGCAAGCGCCCGCTGATGGCCACCGTCGCGCGCCGAGGGGCCGACCGGCTGGTGGTCACCGACGACAACCCGCGCAGCGAGGACCCGGCCGCGATCCGTGCCCAGATCCTCGCGGGGCTGGGCGACCCCGAGCGCAACGCGGTCCTCGAGGTGGCCGGACGGGGCGGAGCGATCGCCCGGGTGCTTGCCGAGGCCGGCCCCGACGACGTGGTGCTGATCGCCGGCAAGGGTCACGAGGCGTATCAGGAGGTGGCGGGCGTCCGCCACCCCTTCTCGGACCTGGCCGAGGCGGAGCGTGGCCTGGCCGCCCGCGCCCGGCAAGGCCACGGGGAGGACCCTCGATGAGCGCCGCCGGCCTGCAGCGCCTGGGCGAGGTCGCCGCGGCCCTGGGGCTTCCCGCCCCGGCCGAGGATCTGCCGGTCGGGGCGATCGTCACCGATACCCGGCGGCTTGCCCCCGGGGCGCTGTTCGTGGCGCTCAGGGGTGAGCGCTTCGATGCCCATGACTTCGTCGGCCAGGCGCGCGAGGCCGGGGCCGTGGCGGCGCTGGTGGAACGACCGGTAGACGACCCGCTCCCCCAACTGGCGGTGGCCGACACCCGACTGGCCCTGGGGCTGCTGGCGCGTGCCCGGCGGCGAGCCTGGGGCGGTCCGCTGGTCGCCGTGACCGGCAACAGCGGCAAGACCACGGTCAAGCAGATGCTGGCGACCCTGCTGGCGCGGTGCGGGTCGACGCTGTCCACCCAGGGCAACCTGAACAACGACATCGGTGCGCCCCTGACCCTGCTGGCCCTGGAGACCGGGCACCGCCAGGCGGTGGTGGAACTGGGCGCCAACCATCTCGGCGAGATCGCCTGGACCACGATCCTGGCCGAGCCCCGGGTGGCGGTGATCACCAATGTCACCGGTGCCCACGTGGGCGAATTCGGCGGCATGGGCCGTATCGCCCAGGCCAAGGCCGAGATCCTGGCCGGCCTGCCGGCCGACGGCGTGGCAGTGCTCAACCGCGACGACGCCTTCTTCGCCACCTGGGCGCGCCTGGCGGCGCCCCGCGAGGTGCTCGACTTCGGCCTGGAGCCGCGGGCGCGCCTGCGTGCCGAGGCGCTGGCCTGTGACGCCCTCGGACGCTATGCTTTCACGCTTGTCCGGGACGGCCGCGAGGTCGGGCGCGTCCAGCTGGCCATGCTGGGCCGGCACAACGTGGCCAATGCCCTGGCGGCCTCGGCCGCGGCCCTGGCCATGGGGCTCGCGGAGCGCGAGGTGCTGGCCGGGCTCGAGACGGTGGCACCGATGCCGGGCCGGATGAGCGTGGTGGAGGGCTTCAACGCCTCGCGGCTGCTGGACGATACCTATAATGCCAACCCCGGCGCGGTGAAGGCGGCGCTCGATGCCCTGGTGACGCTGCCCGGCCCGCACTGGTGCCTGCTGGGTGCCATGGGCGAACTGGGGGGTGAGTCCGACCGGCTGCATGCCGAGCTCGGGCACTACGCGCGGGAACGGGGAATCGATTTCCTGGGTACCCTCGGCGAGCCGGCGAGACCGGCCAGCCAGGCCTTCGGTGAAGGCGGGGTCCATTTCGACGATCGGGAGGCGCTGATGCGCCACGTCCTCCACCATCTACCGTCCGGGGCCAGCGTACTGGTCAAGGGCTCGCGCAGTGCCGGCATGGAACGAGTCGTGGCGGCCCTGCGCGCGGATGCTTCAAGGTGAACGCGATACATGCTGCTCTTTCTGGCTGACTTTCTGGCGCAATTCCAGAGTGCCTTCAATGTCTTCAACTATCTGACCCTGCGCATGATCCTGGGGACCCTGACCGCCCTGGTGCTCTGCCTGTGGCTCGGGCCGGTGATGATCCGCCGCCTGGTGGAACGCCAGATCGGCCAGGCGGTGCGCGACGACGGCCCCCAGTCCCACCTCTCCAAGGCCGGCACCCCCACCATGGGCGGCGCCATGATCCTGATGGCCATCGCCGTGAGCACCCTGCTATGGGGGGATCTCACCAACCACTATGTCTGGCTGGTGCTGGCGGTGACCCTGGGCTTCGGCGCCATCGGCTGGGTGGACGACTACCGCAAGGTGGTGGAGAAGAACCCCCGGGGCCTACCGGCGCGCTGGAAGTACTTCTGGCAGTCGCTGATCGGCGTCGCGGCCGCCGTGCTGCTCTACGTCACCGCTGCCTCGCCGGTGGAGACCAGCCTGATCGTGCCGCTGTTCAAGGAGTTCGTGCTGCCGCTGGGGGTGTTCTACATGGTCCTCACCTACCTGGTGATCGTCGGCAGCTCCAATGCCGTCAACCTCACCGACGGCCTCGATGGCCTGGCGATCATGCCCACGGTGCTGGTGGCCATGGGCCTGGCGGTGTTCGCCTATGCCACCGGCAACACGGTGTTCGCCGACTACCTGCAGATTCCCTTCATTCCCGGGGCGGGTGAATTGGCCGTGTTCTGTGCCACCATCGCCGGGGCCGGCCTGGGTTTCCTGTGGTTCAACACCTACCCGGCCCAGGTGTTCATGGGCGACGTGGGGGCCCTGGCGCTGGGCGCGGCCCTCGGCGTGGTGGCGGTGATCGTGCGCCAGGAGATCGTGCTGTTCATCATGGGCGGCATCTTCGTCATGGAGACCGTCTCGGTGATCCTGCAGGTGGGCTCCTACAAGCTCACCGGGCGGCGCATCTTCCGCATGGCGCCGCTGCACCACCACTATGAGCTCAAGGGCTGGCCGGAGCCGCGGGTCATCGTGCGCTTCTGGATCATTACCGTGGTGCTGGTGCTGATCGGCCTGGCCACCCTCAAGGTCCGCTGATTCCCCCAAGGCCGATTCGCCATCCGCAAGGAGCTCAACATGGTCAAGGTGCCGAAGGGAACGACGCTGGTGGTCGGGCTCGGACTCTCCGGGCGGGCCATCTGCCGCCACCTCGGCCGGCACGGTGTGCCCTTCATGGTCGCCGATACCCGTGAGGTGCCGCCCGGGCTGGACGACTTCCGCGTTGCCCATCCCGGCGTCGGGATTCACCTGGGGCCCCTCACTGACCTCGACCTCGACGAGGCCGAGGAGGTGGTGGTCAGCCCCGGCGTCGACCCGCACACGCCAGGCCTGGAGGGGCTGGCGGGGCGCACCCGAGAGGCCACCGCCGAGCCGCTGCTGGTGGGGGAGATCGCGCTCTTCGTGCGTGCGGCCCGAGCGCCCATCGTCGCCGTCACCGGCTCCAACGCCAAGTCCACCGTGACCACCCTGGTGGGCGAGATGGCCCGCGAAGCCGGACTGCGGGTCGCCGTGGGTGGCAACCTGGGGACCCCGGCGCTCGACCTGCTCGAGGCGGCGCCCGACGCCGAGCTCTTCGTGCTGGAACTCTCCAGCTTCCAGCTCGAGACTACCCCCCGCCTGGGGGCCGAGACGGCCGCCTTCCTCAACCTCTCCGAGGATCACCTGGACCGCCATGGCGATATGGCAGGCTACCGGGCCGCGAAGCTGGGCATCTTCCGCGGCGCCCGGCACGGCGTGGTCAATGCCGATGATCCCGACACCTGGCCGGACGGGCCGCTGCCGGCTCTCGATCGCTTCACCACCCGCGCCCCCGAGGGCAACGACTGGGGCATCGCACGGCGCGCCGACCGCGACTGGCTGATGCACGGGAGCGACCCGCTGCTGCCGGCCGCCGAGATGCGCCTGCCGGGGCGCCACAACCAGGCCAACGCCCTGGCGGCGCTGGCCATGGGCCATCGCCTGGGCCTTCCGCTCACGGCCATGCTCGAGGTGCTGCGGCGCTTTCCCGGGCTGCCCCATCGTGGCGAGCTGGTGGCGGAGATCGCGGGAGTGCGCTGGATCAATGACTCCAAGGGCACCAATGTCGGCGCGACTCTGGCCGCCATCGAGGGACTCGGACCGACCCTCGAGGGGCGCCTGATCCTGCTGGCCGGCGGGGTGGGCAAGGGGGCCGACTTCCACCCCCTGGCGGAGCCCCTGGCGCGCCATGGACGCGAGGCGATCCTCTTCGGCCGGGATGCCGGGCACCTGGAGCATGTCCTGCGTGGCCGGCTGCCGGTGACGCGGGTCGAGAACCTGCAGGGCGCCCTGGCGCGGGCGGTGGAGATCGCCGCGCCCGGGGACTGCGTGCTGCTGTCGCCGGCCTGTGCCAGCCTCGACCAATTCACCGACTACCAGGCGCGTGGCGAGGCCTTTCGCCGGGCGGTCAAGCGCCTGGCAGGGGAGGCGGCATGAACCGGCTATCCCGCCTGCGCCGGCGGCTGAGCACCGCCGAGCACGCCTTCGACGGCTGGCTGGTGCTGGCCTCCTTTGCGCTGCTGCTGATCGGCTGGGTGATGGTGACCTCGGCGTCCAGCGAGGTGGCCTCGAGCCTTACCGGCAATGCCTGGTATTTCAGCCTGCGGCACGGCATCTTCCTGCTGGTGGCACTGGCCGTCGGGGCGCTTGCCCTGCGGGTGCCGCTGGCCTGGTGGAAGGCCAACGGACCGCTGCTGCTGCTGGTGGGGCTGGTCCTGCTGCTGCTGGTGCTGCTGGTGGGGCGCGAGGTCAACGGCAGCCGTCGCTGGCTCTCCGTGCCGGGCCTGCCCTTCAACCTGCAGGCGTCCGAGGTCGCCAAGTTCTGCCTGATCGTCTACCTGGCCGGTTACCTGGAGCGCTTCCTGCCCCAGGTGCGTCGCCAGTGGGGGGCCTTCCTGCGCCCCCTGGCGGTGATGGCGGTGATCGCGGGGCTGCTGATCCTCGAGCCCGACTACGGTGCCGTGGTGGTGATGACCGGCGCGGTGATGGGCATGCTGCTGATGGCCGGTGCCCCCTGGGGGCGCTTCCTGGTGCTGCTGCTGCTGGTGGGGGCCCTCGGGGCCCTGGCCGCGGTGGCGGAGCCCTATCGGATGGCGCGCCTGACCAGCTTCGCCGACCCCTGGGCCGACCAGTTCGCCAGCGGCTACCAGCTGACCCAGGCACTGATCGCCTTCGGGCGCGGGCACTGGCTGGGCATGGGGCTGGGCAACAGCGTGCAGAAGCTGTTCTACCTGCCGGAGGCCCACACGGACTTCGTCTTCGCGGTGCTGGCCGAGGAGCTCGGCCTGCTGGGCGCCATCGCCGTCGTCGGGCTCTTCGCCCTGCTGGTCTGGCGCGCCATGGCGGTGGGGCGGCGGGCCGAACTGGCCGGCCTGGCCTTCGCCGCCTACCTCGGCTATGGCTTCGCCCTGGTCATCGGGGCCCAGGCCTTCATCAACATCGCCGTGAGCACCGGGATGCTGCCCACCAAGGGGCTGACCCTGCCACTGCTCAGCTATGGTGGCTCGAGCCTGGTGGTGAGTTGCCTGATGATGGCGCTGCTGCTGCGCGCCGACATCGAGACCCGCCTGGCCCTGCGCCGGGCCGGGCCCACGGCTTCCCGGGCGCCATCGCCCGGCAGGACACAAGGACGCGCAACATGAGTCGACGCGAGGGACGCCGCGTATTGATCATGGCCGGCGGAACCGGTGGCCACGTTATTCCGGCCCTGTCGCTGGCCCGCGGGCTCCAGGCGCAGGGCGTGCAGGTCGCCTGGCTGGGCAGCCCACGCGGCATCGAGAACCGCCTGGTCCCCGAGGCCGACATCCCGCTGCACCGCATCGCGGTGAGCGGGCTGCGTGGCAACGGCCTGGCCGGGTGGCTGCTGGCCCCCTTCAACCTGGCCCGCGCGGTATGGCAGGCGGGACGGGTCATCCGCGATTTCGATCCCCAACTGGTGGTCGGGCTGGGCGGCTTCGCCAGCGGACCTGGCGGCCTGGCGGCCTGGCTGGCCCGCCGGCCCCTGGTCATCCACGAGCAGAACGCCGTGGCGGGGCTCACCAACCGGGTGCTGTCGCGCCTGGCGCGCCGCGTCTATGCCGCCTTTCCCCAGGCCTTCTCCGGCCGGGCCGAGGTGATCGGCAACCCGGTGCGCGACGAGATCGCCCGGCTCGGTGAGGTCCCGAGGCGCGCCGACGAGATGGCCGGGCGGCGCCTGCGGCTGCTGGTGGTGGGCGGTTCCCTGGGGGCGCAGGCCCTCAACGAGCGGCTGCCCGAGGCGCTCGTCCGGCTGCCCGAGGCCCGTCGCCCCGAGGTGCGCCACCAGGCCGGCCGCGACAAGGATACGGCCACCAGTGAGGCCTACCGCGAGCAGGGCGTCGAGGCCGACGTCACGGCCTTTATCGACGACATGGCCGGCGCCTACGCCTGGGCCGACCTGGTGGTGTGTCGCGCCGGTGCCCTGACCGTGGCCGAGCTGGCCGCCGCGGCCAAGCCGGCGCTCTTCGTGCCCTTTCCCCACGCGGTGGACGACCACCAGACGGCCAACGCCCGGGCCCTGGTCGATGAGCAGGGGGCGCGACTGATGCCCCAGCAGGAGATGAGCGCGGCGACGCTGGCCGAGTGCCTGGCGTCGCTGCTGGACCCCGACACTCTCGCCACCATGGCGGCACGGGCCCGTGGAAGTGCCCGTCTCGATGCCGTCGAGCGCCTGGTGGCCGGTTGCATGGAGACAGGCTTTGAGCGATGAGACCCTTGGACCGGTTCCCGGTCAGGCCACGCCCCCGCACCCCGGACGGGGACTCGGCATGCGTCGTATCCGGCGCATCCATTTCGTCGGCATCGGGGGGGCCGGGATGTGCGGCATCGCCGAGGTGCTGGCCAACCAGGGCTATGCCGTCAGCGGCAGCGACCTGAAGGCCTCCCCGGTGGTGGCCCGCCTGCGCCAATGCGGCGTCCGCGTGGCCATCGGCCATGCCGCCGAGCATGCCGTGGACGCCGACGTGGTGGTGGTCTCCACTGCGGTGGACGAGACCAACCCCGAGATCCGCTGGGCCCACGAGCATCGCGTGCCGGTGGTGCGCCGCGCCGAGATGCTCGCCGAGCTGATGCGCTTTCGCCACGGCATCGCCGTGGCCGGCACCCACGGCAAGACCACCACCACCAGCCTCACCGCGACCCTGCTGGGCGAGGGCGGACTGGATCCCACCTTCGTGATCGGCGGACGGCTGACCAGTGCCGGCACCAATGCGCGGCTGGGGGAGGGCGACTACCTGGTGGCGGAGGCCGACGAGTCGGATGCCTCCTTCCTGCACCTGCAGCCCATGGTCGCCATCGTCACCAACATCGATGCCGATCACATGGCGACCTACGGCGGCGACTTCGAACGGCTCAAGGGCACCTTCATCGAGTTCCTGCACAACCTGCCGTTCTATGGCCTGGCGATCCTGTGCATCGATGATACCCACGTGCGTGGCCTGCTCGACCGCGTCAGCCGCCAGTTCGTCACCTATGGCTTCAGCGAGGATGCCGACTATCGCATCGAGGGGTTCGTCCAGCAGGCCGGCGAGGTGCACTTCACCGCGGTGCGTCCCGAGGGGCTGGCGCCGCTCGAGGTGCGCCTGGCCATGCCGGGACGCCACAATGCCCTCAATGCCCTGGCGGCGATCGCCGTGGCCAGCGACGCAGGGGTCGGCGATGACGCCATCCTGCGGGGCCTGGCGAGCTTCGCCGGGGTGGGGCGACGCTTCCAGGTACATGGTGACTTCCCGGCCCCGCGGGGCGAGGGCGAGGTGATGCTGGTGGACGACTATGGTCACCATCCCCGCGAGGTGGCGATGGTGATCGACGCCGTGCGGGCCGGCTGGCCCGAACGGCGCCTGGTGATGGTCTACCAGCCGCACCGCTACTCGCGCACCCGGGACCTCTACGAGGACTTCGTGCGGGTGCTGGCCGGTGTCGACACCCTGCTGCTGCTCGACGTCTACGGCGCCGGAGAGACACCGGTTCCCGGGGCCGACGGGCGCACCCTGGCGGGCTCCATACGCCAGCGCGGGTCGGTCGACCCGATATTCGTCCAGGACAAGGGCGAGCTGCCGGACCTGCTCGCCCGGGTGCTGCGCCCCGGCGATATCCTGATCACCCAGGGGGCCGGCGACGTGGGCGGCATCGCCCAGCACCTGGCCGATGCCGCCCTGGCACTCGACGAGGTGACACTATGACGCATGATGTCGGCCGGGTGGTGGTGCTGTACGGCGGACGATCCGCCGAGCGCGAGGTATCCTTGAAGAGCGGTGCCGCCGTTCTCTCGGCCCTGACCCGCTCGGGGCTGGAGGCCATCGGTTACGATCCCGCCGAGGACGGGCTGGTGGGGCTGGAAGCATTGAATCCCGACCGGGTCTTCATTGCCCTGCACGGCCGGGGTGGCGAGGACGGCACCCTGCAGGGTGCGCTGGAACTGCTGGGCATTCCCTACACCGGCAGCGGGGTGCTGGCCTCGGCACTGGGCATGGACAAGCAGCGTACCAAGCTGATCTGGCAGGCACTGGACCTGCCGACCCCGGAGAGCGTGATGCTCGGCCCCGAAGCCGACTGGGCGGCGGTGGTCGAGCGCCTCGGCCTGCCGCTGATCGTCAAGCCGGTCCACGAGGGCTCGACCCTGGGCATCAGCATCGTTGACAGCCGCGATGCGCTGGAGGCGGCCTACCGCGATGCCGCCCGCTTCGATGCGCGGGTGATGGCCGAGCGCTTCGTCAAGGGGGAGGAGTATACGGTGTCGCTTCTCGCGGGTGACGTCCTGCCGGCGATCCGCGTCGAGGTGCCCAGCGGCTTCTACGATTACGAGGCCAAGTATCTCTCCAACGAGACGCGCTACCACCTGCCGTGCGGCCTGTCCGGCGACGAGGAGGCCGAGCTCGCCGCGCTCTGCCGGTCGGCCTTCGAGGCCATCGGCGCCGAAGGCTGGGGACGGGTCGACGTGATGCGCGACGCCGAGGGGCGCTTCTGGCTGATCGAGGTCAACACCGTGCCGGGGATGACCGACCACAGCCTGGTCCCCCAGTCGGCGGCACATGCCGGCATCGACTTCGATGCCCTGGTGCTGCGCATCCTCGCCACGGCCGAGGAACGACGCTAACCCATGGCAACGCGCGGAAGCTTCGTCGGCGTACTCCTGCTGGCCCTGCTGCTGGGTGCCGGAGGGCGGGCGCTGTGGATCTGGCTCGACCGGCCCATCGAGCGTGTCTCGGTGGGGGGCGAGCTTCACCATGTCAATGCCGACTATCTGCGTAGCCAGCTGGCACCAATGATCCAGGGGCAGACCTGGCTCTCCGTCGATCTGCCCGCATTGCGTCAGAAGGCCCGGGAGATCGGCTGGCTGGCCGAAGTGCGTGTCAGCCGCGAGTGGCCCGATGCGCTGACGTTCGACCTGGTCGAGCAGGTGCCGGTGGCCCGCTGGAACGACGCGCGCCTGCTCAACCCCGAGGGCGAGCCCTTCGCCGTCGGGCCGGTGTCGCCTCCCGCCGATCTGCCGGACCTGGCCGGCCCGCCCGGCAGCGGGGCCGAGGTGCTGGGCTATCATGCCCGGCTCGCCGCGAAGTTCGCCACTCAGGGGATCGAGGTGCGCCAGCTGCGTCTGGAGCCTCGCGGGGCCTGGCGCTTCCAGCTCGACAGCGGTGTCTGGGTGATGCTCGGTCGCAATGATCGCCCCGCCCGCCTGGGGCGCCTGGCCGCCGCCTGGCAGCGCGAGCTGGGTCCTCTGGCATCGCATATCCGCTACATCGACCTGCGATATCCCAACGGGGTTGCCGTGGCCTGGCACGGACAGACCGAGCCGGTGGAGGAAGAGTCACCGACGGACGGCTGAAGGCGTCAGGAGACAATTCGGTTGACCAGGCAGCATTTCGGGTGTTTCTTTCGTGACAAATTCGCCGTATCGTGACGGGTGTTTCGGCAATCGGGCTGGTGGAACAACTGAAGTTGTTCCTATAATTGGCCCAGGCCTACTTTTCAGGATTAATCTTCCCCTTCGGGGTCAGGTTCGAGGAGACTTCCCGACTCATGGCAGGTCCATCCAATGTGTCCAATATGGTAGTCGGGCTGGATATCGGAACATCCAAGGTCGTGGCGATCGTGGGGCAGCCCACCGACGATGGCGGGATCGAAATCGCCGGTATCGGCTCACATCCGTCACGCGGCATGAAGAAGGGCGTGGTGATCAACATCGAGTCCACGGTGCAGTCCATCCAGCGTGCCGTGGAGGAAGCCGAACTGATGGCCGGCTGCGACATCCATTCGGTCTATGTGGGCATCGCCGGCAGCCATATCAGTTCGATGAATTCGGATGGCGTGGTAGCCATCAAGGAGCGCGAGGTCGCCTCCTCCGACATCGACCGCGTCATCGATTCCGCCCGGGCGCGGGCGATCTCGGAAGGCCAGCGCGTGCTGCATGTCCTTCCCCAGGAATTCGCCATCGATACCCAGGGCGGTATCCGCGAACCACTGGGCATGTCCGGCGTGCGACTCGAGGCTCGGGTTCACTTGGTCACTGCCGCCCTCAATGCCGTCCAGAACATCGAGAAGTGCGTGCGCCGCTGTGGGCTCGAGGTGGACTCGATCATCCTTGAGCAGCTGGCCTCGAGCCATGCGGTCCTCACCGAGGACGAGCGCGAACTCGGCGTCTGCATGGTGGACATCGGTGGCGGTACCACCGATATCGCCGTGTTCACCGAGGGGGCCATCCGCCATACCTCGGTGATTCCCATCGCCGGCGACCAGGTCACCAACGACATCGCCATGGCGCTGCGCACGCCCACGCAGCATGCCGAGGAGATCAAGGTCAAGTACGCCTGCGCCCTGACCCAGTTGGCCTCCAGCGACGAGATGATCAAGGTGCCCAGCGTGGGTGATCGGCCGGCCCGGGATCTCTCCCGCCAGTCGCTGGCCGAGGTGGTGGAGCCACGCTACGAGGAGCTCTTCACCCTGGTGCGTGACGAGCTGCGTCGCAGCGGCTACGAGGATCTAGTGGCCGCTGGGGTGGTGCTCACCGGTGGCACCGCACGCATGGAGGGGGTGGTCGAGCTGGCCGAGGAGATCTTCCACATGCCGGTGCGCATCGCCTGCCCGCAGAACGTGCGCGGGCTGGCAGACGTGGTACGCAATCCGATTTATTCGACGGGTGTCGGTCTGCTGCATTACGCTCTACTGGAAACCCGTCAAGGGCATGGCCGTCAGGGGCCTGGAGGCATCATCCCGGCGCAACCGAGGCGTGACGACATCACCCGGCGTGACGCAGGGGAAGGGATTCCGGCGCTGGCAAGGATCAAGGGCTGGTTCAAAGGAAATTTCTGACAGGGCCGCGGTCGCGGTCCAGGAGACGGGACTTATGTTCGAACTGGTAGATAGCGCACCTTCAAGCAGTGCGGTCATCAAGGTCATCGGTGTCGGGGGCGGTGGCGGCAATGCCGTCAACCACATGGTCGAGAGCAACATCGAGGGCGTCGAGTTCATCTGCGCCAATACCGATGCCCAGGCCCTCAAGCGGGTCGCCGCCAAGACCGTGCTCCAGCTCGGCAGCGAGATCACCAAGGGCCTCGGGGCCGGCGCCAACCCCGATGTGGGCCGCCAGGCCGCCATGGAGGACCGTGAGCGGATCGCGGAACTGCTCGGCGGCGCCGACATGGTCTTCATCACCGCCGGCATGGGGGGCGGCACCGGGACCGGTGGCGCGCCCGTCGTCGCCCAGGTGGCCAAGGAACTGGGCATCCTCACCGTGGCGGTGGTGACCCGTCCTTTCCCCTTCGAGGGCCCGAAGCGCATGCGCGCCGCCGAGGAGGGCATGAAGGAGCTCTCCGAACACGTCGACTCGTTGATCACCATCCCCAACGAGAAGCTGCTCTCGGTGCTGGGCAAGAGCGCGACCCTGCTCACCGCCTTCAGTGCAGCCAACGACGTGCTGCTGGGGGCCGTGCAGGGTATCGCCGAGCTGATCACCAGCCCCGGCATCATCAACGTCGACTTCGCCGACGTGCGCACCGTGATGTCCGAGATGGGCATGGCGATGATGGGTACCGGCGGGGCCACCGGCGAGAACCGCGCCCGCGAGGCGGCCGAGAAGGCCATCCGCAGCCCGCTGCTCGAGGACATCGACCTGCACGGGGCCCGCGGCATCCTGGTCAATATCACCGCCGGCCCGGACCTCTCCATCGGCGAGTTCAATGATGTGGGTGCCACCGTCCAGGAGTTCGCTTCCCAGGACGCCACCATCGTGGTCGGCACCTCCATCGACATGGACATGACCGACGAGCTGCGCGTCACCGTGGTGGCGGCCGGGCTCGAGGGCAACAAGGCCCAGAAGCCGGCATCCCGCGAGACCGCGCGTCGTGCCGAGGCCAGCAGCTATCGCCAGCGTCCGCAGACGGCGGTCAGTCGCGGTCAGGCCACGGCGCCGAAGCCGGAGGCTCAGGAGGCGCCGCGGCCGCAGCCGGAGAAGCGCAAGTCACAGGAGCTCGACGATTATCTGGACATTCCGGCCTTCCTGCGGCGGCAGGCCGATTGATCCACGCTATCACGGGGATAGGGGGCGCCGGGTGAGCTTTCTTTGTTGAAACGTCCGTTCGGTGTTATAGTGAACGGTGTTTGATAACCAATGACTGCCTGGCGACCGACCATGATCAGACAACGTACCCTGAAGAACGTCATCCGCGCTACCGGCGTCGGCCTGCACTCCGGCAAGAAGGTCTATCTGACCCTTCGGCCGGCGCCGGTGGACACCGGCATCGTCTTCGTGCGCACCGACCTGGAGCCCGAGGTGCAGATCCCGGCGCGCGCCGAGCATGTCACCGACACCACCCTGTGCACCGCGCTCTCCGCGGGCGGGGCCAAGGTCGCCACCGTCGAGCACCTGATGTCGGCCTTCGCGGGGCTGGGCATCGACAACGCCTACGTCGACGTGAGCGCGCCCGAGGTGCCGATCATGGATGGCAGCGCGGGCCCCTTCGTGTTCCTGATCCAGTCGGCGGGCATCGCCGAGCAGGGTGCTCCCAAGAAGTTCATCCGCATCAAGCGCGAGATCGTGGTGCGCGAGGACGACAAGGAGGCGATCTTCCTGCCCCATCAGGGCTTCAAGGTCTCCTTTGCCATCGATTTCGACCATCCGGTCTTCGAGGACCAGTCCCAGACGGCCATGGTGGACTTCTCCACCACCTCCTTCGTCAAGGAGGTGTCGCGGGCCCGTACCTTCGGCTTCATGCGTGATCTGGAGTACCTGCGCGCCAACAACCTGGCGCTGGGCGGCAGTCTCGACAACGCCATCGTGGTCGACGACTATCGCATCGTGAACGAGGGCGGGTTGCGCTATGACGACGAGTTCGTCAAGCACAAGGTGCTCGATGCGATCGGCGACCTCTACCAGCTCGGCCACAGCCTGATCGGCGAATTCCGCGGCGTGAAGTCGGGCCATGCCCTGAACAACCAGCTCTGCCGTGCCCTGCTGGCTCAGCCGCACGCCTGGGAACTCGTCACCTTCGAGGGTGAGTCCGAGACGGCGCCGATCTCCTACTCCGCGCCGGCCATGGCCTGACGGCGCGATCCCTTAGGGCAGTCTCAAGGACGCCGTCACCCTCGGGTGGCGGCGTCTTCGTGTCGGCAACCATTGCACAGCGTAAAGGGCGTCAGGATCTCTCGGCGTGGGCCGCCAGCCGCTTCAGGGCGCGCTTGAGCCCGGGGTCGTCGACATCCTCGGCACAGCTCGAGATCTCGTCGGCGGCCCGTTCCGGCAGGTGGCGGACCTGGCGCAGGGGAGGGCGGACCGGTCGCACCGGGCGGACCTTGAGGGTAAAGCCGGTCACCGACTCGAAGCCGGGCAGCTGGTGCAGCAGTTGGAGCAGGCGAGGCTGTTCGTAGCGCAGTCGGGTGAGCCAGACGGCGCGGTCGGTGATCAGGGCCAGGCGACCCTGGTGATAGCCGCCGACGAACAGGTGCTCGCGCATTTCCTCGGGCAGCTGGTCGCGCAGGTGATGCTGGGCGCGCTCGATCAGGGTGGCCATGCGCATCAGCGACCCCAGTTCGCCACGACCTTCCAGCAGCCGGGACATGGGCTGTGCTCTGAACCGCTTAACCTTTATACTCATCAGCTTGGTTCTCGGGGGCCGCGCCCCTGACGTTACGCGTCGGCCGCCACTGCTGGGGCGGCCGTTGAACACCCAGAGCCTAGCACGCACGGGAGGCCTTCGACAGCATGCCAGCCGCCATCACCGACAACGGCGCCGGGTCTCACGGGAGCCGGAACAGGTGCCGCACGACCCGCTGGTGGCTGGCCGGATTGCTGGTGGGATGCCTGCTGCCGGCCAGCCTGGCCCAGGTCGAGTCCCTGCGACCCGTCGAGCGTGCCGCCCAGGTCAGCATCCTGGTGCCGGTACTGCTGTGCGTGCGCTCTCGCCTGCAGGCCCGTCGTCGTGCCCTGGTGCGCTGGGTGCGGCGAGCCGCCCGCTGGCCGAGGGTGGCCGCGAGGGTCGTTGCCCGCTCCGCCCTCGCGCCCTGTCACACCGTTGCCGCGCATGATGTCCTGACACGTCGTGGCCCTCCCGACCTGCGGTGACGAGACCGCCCGGAGAGGTCGCGGGCCTGCTGTTCGCGACACGATGCCACACGCTGCAACTGGACCCTTCATGATCAACAACCTGTTACGCAAGGTCGTCGGCTCCAAGAACGACCGCGAAGTCAAGCGCATGAGCCGCCAGGTGACGGATGTCACCGGCCTGGAGAACGAGCTGGAAGGCCTCGATGAGACGGCCCTGAAGGCCCGCACCGACACGCTGCGAGAGCGCCTGGAGGCCGGCGAGTCCCTCGATGCGCTGCTGCCGGAGGCCTTTGCCACGGTGCGCGAGGCCAGCAAGCGCGTCATGGGCATGCGCCATTTCGATGTGCAGATGGTCGGCGGCATGACCCTGCATCGCGGGCGCATTGCCGAGATGAAGACCGGCGAGGGCAAGACGCTGGTGGCGACCCTGGCGGTCTATCTGAACGCCCTGCCGGGCAAGGGCGTGCACGTGGTCACGGTCAACGACTACCTGGCGCGCCGCGATGCCGAGTGGATGCGTCCACTTTATGAATTCCTCGGCCTCTCGGTGGGCGTGATCTTCGCCGGGCAGACGCCGGAGGAGAAGCGTCACGCCTACGCCTGCGACATCACCTACGGCACCAACAACGAGTTCGGCTTCGACTACCTGCGCGACAACATGGCCTTCTCGCTGGAGGAGAAGGTGCAGCGCGGGCTTCACTTCGCCATCGTCGACGAGGTCGACTCCATCCTGATCGACGAGGCACGAACCCCGCTGATCATCTCCGGCGCGGTGGACGAGAACACCGAGCTCTACCGGGTCGTCGACCGCCTGGCGGTGAACCTCGTGGCCTGCAGCGACGAGGAGGACCCCGAGAGCGGCGACTTCATCCTCGACGAGAAGCAGAAGCAGGTGGAGGTCACCGAGGCCGGCCATCGCAAGGTCGAGGAGCTGATGCGTGGCGAGGGGCTGCTGGGCGAAGAGGACTCCCTGTATGCCGCCCAGAACCTCAATCTGCTGCAGCACATGCACTCGGCGTTGCGCGCTCGCCACCTCTACCACCGCGATGTGGACTACATCATCAGCGACGGTCAGGTGGTGATCGTCGACGAACATACCGGTCGCAGCATGCCCGGGCGTCGCTGGTCGGAGGGCCTGCACCAGGCGGTGGAGGCGAAGGAGGGCGTGCCGGTGCAGCGCGAGAGCCAGACGCTCGCCTCGACTACCTTCCAGAACTATTTCCGCCTCTACGACAAGCTCTCCGGCATGACCGGCACCGCCGACACCGAGGCCTTCGAGTTCCGCCAGATCTACGGCCTCGACGTGGTGGTGATTCCCACCAACCGGCCGCTGATCCGCCAGGACCTCAATGACCTGGTCTACCTCACCGCCGAGGAGAAGTTCGAGGCGATCATCGAGGACGTCAAGGCCCAGACCGAGGCGGGGCGTCCGGTGCTGGTGGGGACCGCGTCCATCGAGACCAGCGAGTACCTGGCCGATCTGATGAAGCGGGCCGACATGCGGTTCAACGTGCTCAACGCCAAGCAGCACCAGAGCGAGGCGGAGATCATCGCCCAGGCCGGTCGCCCGGGGGCCGTCACCATCGCCACCAACATGGCCGGCCGCGGCACCGATATCGTGCTGGGCGGCAACTGGGAGGCCGAGGCCGCCAAGCTGGAGAACCCCTCCGAGGCCCAGGTCGAGCAGCTCAAGGCCGAGTGGCAGGCCCGCCACGAGGCGGTGCTCGAGGCCGGCGGCCTGCACGTGATCGGCTCCGAACGCCACGAGTCGCGGCGCATCGACAACCAGCTGCGCGGTCGCGCCGGGCGCCAGGGGGATCCCGGCTCGACGCGTTTCTTCCTGTCGCTGGAAGACAACCTGATGCGCCTGTTCGGCTCCGACCGGGTGCAGCGCATGATGAAGGCCCTGGGGCTGGAGCACGGCGAGGCGATCGAGCACAAGATGGTCTCCAATGCCGTGGAGCGCGCCCAGAAGAAGGTCGAGGGACGCAACTTCGATATCCGCAAGCAGCTGCTCGAGTATGACGACGTGGCCAACGACCAGCGTCGGGTCATCTACGAGCAGCGCAACGAGATCCTGGCCGCCGAGGACGTGTCCGACAGCGTCATGGGCATCCGCGAGGAGGTGCTGGACCTCGCCATCAGCGAATTCGTGCCGCCCCAGAGCCTGCCCGAACAGTGGGACCTGGCCGGCCTCCAGGATTACCTGAAGAGCGAGTTCAACCTCGACGCGCCGGTGGTCGAATGGGCCGAGCAGGACGAGCGCTTCCACGAGGAGCAGCTGCGCGAGCGGCTGCAGGCGATGCATCGCGAGGCCTACGAGGCCAAGGTGGCAGAGGCCGGCGAGGAGTTGATGCGCCGTTTCGAGAAGCAGGTGATGTTGCAGGTGCTCGACACCCGCTGGAAGGAGCACCTGCAGTCCATGGACCACCTGCGCCGGGGGATCCATCTGCGCGGCTATGCCCAGAAGAACCCCAAGCAGGAGTACAAGCGCGAGGCCTTCGAGCTGTTCCAGAACCTGCTGGCCAACATCAAGGCCGACGTGACCCGCATCCTCAGCCATGTCCAGGTGCGCCGCCCCGAGGAGGTCGAGGCCCTGGAACGTCAGCGCCGCGAGGCGCTGGAGCGCGAGAAGGCCAGTGCGGCGAGCCGTCACGACGCGCCGTCGATGGCGGCCGGCGAACAGGACGATGCCCCGGCCGCTCCGGCCCCGGGGGCCGACGGTCGGCCGTTGCGCCGCGAGGGCCCCAAGGTCGGCCGCAATGATCCCTGCCTCTGCGGATCGGGAAAGAAGTACAAGCAGTGCTGCGGCAAGCTGAGCTGAGGCGACGGGCCGGGGGGTGCCCCCGGCCAGGACAGGAGACGAGACGATGGCAGTGGGCGAGACACGCTTTCCGGCGATGCCGGTGATCGAGGGGCTGCGGCTGGGCACCGCCATGGCCGGGATCAAGAAGCCCGACCGCCGTGACCTGGTGGTGATCGAGATCCCCGAGGGGGCCAGGGTGGCCGGGGCCTTTACCCGCAATGCCTTCTGTGCGGCGCCGGTGACGGTGGCCCGTGAGCACTTGGCCGCCTGCACGGCGCGCGGGGAAGGGGTGCGGTACCTGGTGATCAACACCGGCAATGCCAATGCCGGTACCGGCGAGACGGGCCTGCGAGATGCCCGTGCCACCTGTGCCGAGCTGGCACGGCTGGCCGGGGTGGGCGAGCAGAGCGTGCTGCCGTTCTCCACCGGGGTGATCGGGGAACCGCTGCCCATGGAGCGCCTGCTGGCGGGCCTGCCCGCGGCTATGCGGGCTCTCGATGACGGCGCCGCCGCCTGGCGAGAGGCCGGCGAGGGGATCCTGACCACCGACACCCGCGCCAAGGGCGCCAGCGTGACCCTGGCGCTGGGCAACGAGACGGTGACCATCAACGGCATCGCCAAGGGATCGGGGATGATCCGTCCCGACATGGCCACCATGCTGGCCTTCGTGGCCACCGATGCGGCGCTGGAGCCGGTGCTGCTCGACCAGCTGCTGCGCGAGGCGGTGGAGCGCTCCTTCAACTGCATCACCGTCGACAGCGATACCTCGACCAACGATGCCTGCATGCTGATCAGCACCGGGCGAGGCGCCGCAGTGGTCGATGAAGCGGCCCTGACCATCTTCCGCAATGGCCTGCAGCGGGTGATGACCGAACTGGCCCAGGCGGTGATCCGCGATGGCGAGGGGGCGACCAAGTTCGTCACCCTGCAGGTCGACGAGGCACGCAGCCGTCGCGAGGCCCTGGACGTGGCCTTCACCGTGGCCCACTCGCCGCTGGTCAAGACGGCCCTCTATGCCTCCGATGCCAACTGGGGCCGGATCCTGGCCGCGATGGGGCGTGCGCCCGTCGAGGAGTTCGACGTGGACCGGGTCACCATCGACCTGGGCGAGGTGCGCCTGGTCGAGCGTGGTGGACGGGCCCGGGGGTATACCGAGGAGGCCGGCAGCGCAGTGATGGCCCGCGAGGAGATCGTCATCCGAATCGCCCTGGGACGCGGTGAGCAGAGCGCCACGGTGTGGACCTCGGACCTGTCCCATGACTACGTGACCATCAATGCCGACTATCGCAGCTGACCGTCGGGGACGGTCGGCAGCCTGACAGCAACCCCGCGCGGCGGCAAGGCCGCGTGGACCAGCGGGTAGGAGTCAATGAACGCAATGGTGAAGAGAAGGGTGCATGTGGCGGCGGCCGCCATCATCAGTGCCGACGGCAGTGAGGTGCTCCTCGCCCGTCGCCCCTCCAACGTCGATCATGGCGGGCTATGGGAGTTTCCCGGCGGCAAGCTGGCACCCTACGAGACCGGCCTCGAGGCGCTGAAACGCGAGCTCCACGAGGAGCTCGGCGTCGAGATCCGGCGGGCACAGCCGCTGATCCGCATCCACCACGAATATTCCGACAAGCACATCCTGCTGGATGTGTGGCAGGTCCATGACTTCGCCGGCGAGCCGTTCGGTCGCGAGGGGCAGGCGGTGCGCTGGGTGCCCATGACCGAACTGGTGCACTACCCCTTCCCGGCGGCCAATCTGCCGATCCTGCGGGCGGTCATGCTGCCCACCGAGTACCTGATCACCGGGGAGGAGGTCGACGAGGAGCGCTTCACGGAGCGCTTGTCCCGTGCCCTCGACGAGGACGGCGTGCGCCTGGTTCAGCTGCGCGCCAAGTCGCTGAGTGAGCCGGACTACCTGAAGCGTGCCGAGCAGGCCCTGGCGTTGTGCCGTGAGCGGGGCGCCCGCCTGGTGCTCAATGGCGAGCCATCGCTGCTGGAGGCCGTGGCCGCCGACGGCATCCACCTGACCAGCGACCGTCTGATGAGCCTGGAGCGGCGCCCGCTGCCCGAAGGCACATGGCTCTCCGCCTCGACCCATGATCGTCGGCAGCTGGACCAGGCGCGCCGCATCGGCTGTGACTTCGTGACCCTCTCGCCGCTGCGTACCACGCCCTCCCATCCGGATGTGGCACCGATCGGATGGCATGATTTCCAGCAGCTGGTCGAGCACGCCGGCATGCCGGTCTTCGCCCTGGGCGGCATGACGCGATTCGATGCGCACCATGCCCGCGCCGTGGGGGCCCAGGGCATCGCCTCGATCCGCGATTTCTGGAAGTAGCCAAACGCGCCGAGCTACAAGCGCCGAGCTACAAGCGCCGAGCTACAAGCAAACCCCGAGGCCGTTGCCTCGGGGTTTGCCTTGACGTGTCAGCGTCCCACACTTTGGCGGCTTGGCGGCTTGGCGGCTTGGCGGCTTGGCGGCTTGGCGGCTTGGCGGCTTGGCGGCTTGGCGGCTTGGCGGCTTGGCGGCCTCAGTCCCGGTAGCGCCGTGTCAGGTCGCCATAGGCGTCGATGCGGCGGTCACGGAGGTAGGGCCAGATGCGCCGCACTTCCTCGCTGCGCGTCATGTCCAGTGTCACCAGCATCCGTTCCGCCTCCTGGCCGGCATGGGCGAGCAGCTCGCCCTGGGGGCCGCAGATGAAGCTGCCCCCCCAGAAGTCGATGCCCGGCGTTGCCCCCGAAGGGTCTGGCTCGTGGCCGACCCGGTTGGCGACGATCACCGGCAGGCCATTGGCCACGCCATGGCTGCGCTGGATCAGGGTCCAGGCCTCCTTCTGTCGCCGCTTCTCCGGAGTGTCGTCCGGCGGATGCCAGCCGATGGCGGTGGGGTAGAGCAGCAGTTCCGCGCCGGCCAGGGCCATCAGCCGCGCCGCTTCCGGGTACCACTGGTCCCAGCACACCAGCACGCCCAGGCGTCCCAGGGAGGTGTCGATCGGCTGGAAGCCCTGGCCGCGACCGTCGTCCTGGTCGCCGGGGGTGAAGTAGAACTTCTCATAGAAGCCCGGGTCGTCGGGGATGTGCATCTTGCGGTAGTGGCCCACGCGGCCGCGGTCACGGTCGTAGACCACCGCGGTATTGTGGTAGAGGCCAGGCGCGCGGCGTTCGAACAGCGAGCCCACCAGCACGATGTCGAGTTCCTTCGCCAGGGTCGCCAGCCGCGTGCCGGTCGGCCCGTCGAGGGCCTCGGCCAGGTCGAAGACCTCGGTCTCCTCGGTCTGGCAGAAGTAGTGGGTGGCATGCAGTTCCTGGAGCATCACCAGCTGGGCGCCGGCAGTGGCCAGTTCGCGGATGCCGGCCTCGCTCTCGGCGAGACTCCTGGCCTTGCCGGGCCAGGCGGGCTGCTGGACCAGGCCCACCTTCAGCGTGCGGGACATGGGGCTCTCCTTGTGGGTCAGGGCCGGGGCGTGTCGGCCAGGCTGCCCTGGGGCAGCTGCATGGTCAGGCAGTGCAGGCTGCCATGCTGGCGGATCACGCTCAGGCAGTCGATGGGGATGATGTCGCGGCCGGGAAAGGCCTCGCCCAGGGCGGCCAGGGCCCGGTTGTCGGCACCGTCGCCATAGGCCGGGACCAGCACGGCGCCGTTGATGATCAGGAAGTTGGCATAGGTTGCCGGCAGTCGGTGGCCATCCACCGGGTCATGACAGGCCCGCGGCCAGGGCAGGGGAATCAGCCGGTAGGGCTCGCCGTCTGCGCGCCGTAGGGCGCGCAGCTCGGCCTCCATGGCGGCCAGTGCCGGGTAGTGGGGGTCGGCCGGGTCGTCGCACCTGACGTAGGCCAGCGTGGCCGGGTCGCAGAAGCGCACCAGGGTGTCCACATGGCTGTCGGTATCGTCACCGTCCAGGTGGCCATTGGCCAGCCACAGCACTCGCGTGACCCCGAGCTCCGCCTTCAGGCGCGCCTCGATGGCCGTCCTGTCGAGACCGGGATTGCGGTTGGGGTTGAGCAGGCAGGCCTCGGTGGTCAGCAGGGTGCCCTCGCCATCGGTCTCGATGGCGCCACCCTCGAGCACCAGGTCGCGGGATTCCACCGGGCAGGAGAAGGTACCGACGTCCGCCAGGCGGCGCGTCAGGGTGTTGTCGCGGGTGGCGTCGAACTTGCCGCCCCAGCCCGTGAAGACGTAGTCGAGCAGGAGCGGCTCGCCGTCACGTGCCATACCGAGGGGGCCGTGATCGCGGGCCCAGGTGTCGTCGGCGGCAGCGACCACCAGCCTCAGGCGGGCGGCCTCGACGCCGAGGCAGGCGAAGCGGTGGGCCAGATGGCTGCGGGTCGCGGCATCCGGCACGGCGACCAGCACGGCCTGGTAGCGCGTGATGGCGACCACCATGGCCTCCATCGTCGCCTCGATGCGTTCGAGCAGCGGGGCCCAGTCACTGTCGGGACTGGGCCAGGTGAGTTGCACGGCATCCTGAGGATGCCATTCGGGGAGCAGGCGATGGGCCATGGGCGGGTCTCGTGCAGATCGTCTCGGGTCGTGCCGGCGCAATGTAGGCCGCCGCCGGCAATGATGCAATGATCGCGCAAACGGATCGTGCCGGCGATGCAGAAAAGGCCAAAAAACCGTACCATGGGCGCCCGCCGACAAGGAATGTTCCCATGTTCGACCGTCTACCCTTCCTGATCGGGCTGCGCTACGTGCGCGCCAAGCGACGCAACCACTTCATCTCCTTCATCTCGCTCACGTCCATGCTGGGCCTCATGCTGGGGGTCGCGGTGCTCATCCTGGTATTGTCGGTGATGAACGGCTTCGACCACGAGCTGCGCACCCGGGTGCTGGGCATGGTGCCCCACGCCAAGATCGAGGCGCCGGGTGGGCTCACCGACTGGCAGCCGCTGGCGGAGCGCCTCATGGAGCGCGAGCGGGTGATCGGCGCGGCGCCCTATGTCGAGCAGCAGGGCATGTTCTCGGTGGGCGGGCGCAACGAGGGCGCCATGGTCAACGGCATCGAACCCGAGTGGGAGAGTCGGGTGTCGATCATCGACGAGAACATGCGCCACGGTAGCCTGGACGACCTCACGCCCGGCGAGTGGAACATCGTGCTCGGCTCGATCCTGGCGCGCCGCCTGGGCGTTGGGGTGGGCGACCGAGTGACGCTGCTGGTGCCCGAGGCCTCGATCACCCCGGCCGGCGTCTTCCCGCGGCTCAAGCGCTTCACCGTGAGCGGTATCTTCAGCGTCGGGGCGGACCTTGATGCCTCCCTGGCCTATGCCCACATCGACGACATGCAGACCCTGGCACGGCTGGGCGATGCGGTCGGCGGCCTGCGCCTCGAACTGGACGACCTCTTCGCCGCGGGCAGCGAGACCCGGGCGATCATCGATGAGCTGGGGTCCGGCTACCGGGGGCTCGACTGGACCTACTCGCATGGCAACCTCTTCCAGGCGATCCAGATGGAGAAGCGCATGATCGCGCTGCTGCTGACGGTGATCATCGCCGTGGCGGCCTTCAATATCGTCTCTACCCTGGTGATGGTGGTGACCGACAAGCGGGCCGATATCGCCATCCTGCGCACCATCGGTGCCACGCCGCGCTCGATCATGGGAATCTTCATCGTCCAGGGGCTGGCGATCGGCGTGATCGGCATCCTGGTGGGGGTCATCCTAGGCGTGCTGATGGCCTGGACGGTGTCGGATCTCATCGCCTGGGTGGAGGGTGCCTTCGGCATCCACTTCCTCGATGCTGGGGTCTATTTCATCAGCAACCTGCCGTCGCGCCTGATCTGGAGCGATGTGGCCAACATCGTGTCCGCGGCCTTCGTGCTGACCTTCCTCTCCACCCTGTACCCGGCCTGGCGCGCCGCCCGGGTGCAGCCTGCCGAGGTGCTTCGCTATGAGTGAGACGGCCATGCCCCCAGACGCCGGCACGCCCACCCATGCGGGACAGGTGATGCTCGAATGCCGTGACCTGACCCGGGTCTATCGCGAGGGACCGCGGGACCTCACCGTGCTGGATGGCCTGGCGATGCAGGTACTGGCCGGCGAGCGGGTCGCCGTGGTCGGCAGCTCCGGCTCCGGCAAGACCACGCTGCTCAACCTGCTGGGCGGGCTGGATCGCCCGAGTCGGGGTGAGGTGCGCATCGCCGGCGAGTCGCTGCTGACACTCAATGACGCCGACCTGGGGCGCTTCCGCAACCGCCACATCGGCTTCGTCTACCAGTTCCACCACCTGCTGGCGGAGTTCACCGCCCTGGAGAATGCCGCCCTGCCGCTGATCGTGCGCGGCCAGCGAAAGCGGGTGGCCGAGGAGCGGGCCCGCCAGCTGCTGGCAAGGGTCGGGATGGCCCAGCGGGCCGATCACAAGCCGGGCGAGCTCTCGGGGGGGGAGCGCCAGCGGGTGGCCATTGCCCGGGCGCTGGTCACCGACCCCAGCCTGGTGCTGATGGACGAGCCCACCGGCAACCTCGACCAGACCACGGCGGCGAGTATCCTGGCGCTGATGGACGAGCTGGCGAGCAGCGCTGCCTGCGCCTTCGTGATCGTCACCCACGACCTAGCGCTCGCCGCCCATCAGGACCGCGTCCTTCGACTCGACGGTGGACGCCTCGTCGAGCAGGCGGAGAGCGACTGAGACGGCGCGGCTCATGAGGGGCAACCGGCCCCATGATAGCGGCCGCCGCCATGGCGGCCTCACTCCTCCCGGCCGGCGCTCCGTTGTCGCCGGCGTCGACGTGCGCGTGCCTTCCAGCTGCGCGAGACCTGCCAGCGCCATACCAGGCGGATCGCCAGGTTGGCCAGTGCGGCGATTGCCACGGCCGCGACCAGCGACCCCAGGGCCAGCGTCGGCAGGATCTCCACCAGCTGGTCGGCGATCCAGCGGGTGGAGAGTCGGTCCGGCGCCTGGCGCACCGGCATGTCCAGCAGCCAGGCGCCGAGGCGGTAGTTGCCGTAGAAGATCAGCGGCATCGTCAGGGGGTTGGTGATCCACACCAGGCCGATGGAGAGCGGCAGGTTGCAGCGAACCAGCCAGGAGCCGAAGGCGGCCACCAGCATCTGGAAGGGAATCGGCAGCAGGGCGCTGAACAGCCCCACGGAAAAGGCATTGGCCACGCTGCGTCGCGTCAGCACCCACAGCGAAGGATTGCCAATCAGGTGGCTGACGACGCGCAGGGAGCGCCGGCGCCTGAGGGCATCGGGGTGGGGCAGGTAGCGCTGCAGCAGTCGGCGCGGCATTGACGAGGGGCTCGCGGCTTCCAAACCCGGGCTATTATGCATACGAGTCGCGTGCCCCGCCATGATGCCCCTCAACGTGACGCCGCTGCGGGGCGGGCGGGTCGCCTTGCTTGCCGTTCAGGGACGATGCCATGCAGCTGGGCCTGGCCATTCCCCTGGCACTCGCCGTGATGGCCGGCGTGCTGGGGAGCCATCTCGCCGTGCCGGGGGCCATCGAGGTCCTGGCGTTAGGCCTGCTGGTCGTCCTGGCCGGGCGTCATGTGCGTCTCGCGATGGCCCTGGTGGTCGCGGCCCTGGTCGCAGTCCAGTTGCTCATGGTGCGTGGCGGCGAGCTCGCCCCCGGGCTGACCCGTCAGGACCTGCGGCTCGAGGGGCCCCTGGTCTCGGTGGCCAGGGACGAGCGGCTGGCGCGGCTGACGCTGGAGGTCACCGAGTGTCGCCCCCTGGCAGAGACATTGCCCGATTGCCGCGGCCTCGCGCGGGTCCGGCTCTCCTTCTTCGATGCCCCGGCCATGGTGCCCGGCGAGCATTGGCGGCTGACGGTTCGCCTGCGTCCGCCGGCAGGCTTCGCCAACCCCGGGACCTTCGACTACCGCGGCTGGCTGTGGCGGGAAGGCATCCAGGCCAACGGTTATGTACGCCGCGACCCACCCCCTCGCCGCCTGGCCACCGCGCCCTTCTCGCTGCGCCGGCTGGCACTGGGCCACCTCGATGAGCAGCAGCTGGCGGCCCGTCATCGACGCTGGCTGGCGGCCCTGACCCTGGGGGTGAGCGAGCGGCTGGGGCCGGAGGACTGGGACCTGCTGAACGCCACCGGCACCACCCACCTGATGGTGATCTCCGGGCTGCACGTGGGGCTGGTGGCGGCCTTCGCCCTGTGGCTGGCAAGGGGGGTGGCCCGCCTGGTCACCCCCGGGGCATGGCGCCTGGCGGTCTTGCCCTGGTGGATGGCGGGTACCGCGGCGGTGGGATATGCCGGCCTGGCCGGCCTGGAGCCCCCCGCACTGCGCGCCATGCTCATGACCCTGGTGGGGCTGTGGGTGGCCAGCGGACGTCATTCGCCCGGCACCTGGCAGGCCTGGTGGCTGGCCCTGGCGCTGGTATTGCTGGCCGACCCCCTGTCGGCCTGGCGTCCCGGCCTCTGGCTGTCATTCGTCGCCGTGGCGCTGCTGATCCTGGTCTGGCAGGGGAGGGCGCGCCCGCGCGGGGTGAGCGGCTGGCTCCGGGCGCTGGTCCGCTCCCAGCTGCTGCTGGCCCCGCTGATGGCGGCGGCGGTGCTGCTGGCCTTCGATCGCCTGGCCCCGGCGGCCCCGCTGGTCAACCTGGTCGCCGTGCCCCTGGTCAGCAGCCTGCTGGTGCCCCTGGGGCTGCTCGGCTGGCTGACGGCCTGGCTGCCGCCGCTCTCGGCCCTGTGCTGGGCCCTGTTCGGCCTGCTGGTCGATGGGCTGGTATTCCTGCTGGACCAGGCCGCCCGCTGGCTGCCCCTCTGGCTACCGGAGCCGTCGCGGGTCGTCCCGCTGGGGCTGGCCCTGGGTCTCGCCGCCCTGCTGTGGGCACTGCCCGGCCTGATCCCGCGCCTGCGACTGGTCGGCACGGCCTTGCTGCTGCTGGTGCCGCTCGGCCTCTCCTCCTCGTCCCCGGTCACCGCCGAGGGACTGCTGCGGGTCCGGGTCCATGACGTGGGTCAGGGCCAACTGGTCGAGCTGCGCACCGCCGGCTATCGCGCGCTCTATGACACCGGGCCGCGCTTCGGTTCCGGTTTCATGCCGCTCGCCACCCTGTGGCCGCCGGGACAGCGCTTTGATGACGTCCTCATCAGCCATGCCGACCAGGATCATGTCGGCGGCCTGCCGGCCCTGCGCGAGCAGCACCGGGTGGCGCGCTTCCTGGCACCCCCCGGCGAGGCCCTGGAGGTACCGGCCGAGTCCTGCACGGCCGGACGGGAGTGGCGGCGCGATGGCGTGATCTTCCGTATTCTCTGGCCACCGGCCGAGAGCGGCGAACTCTCGTCCAACGACCGCTCCTGCGTGCTGCTGGCGATTGTCGGCGAGCACCACCTGCTGATTACCGGGGATGTGGGGCGAGATGCCGAGCGGCGTTTCCTCGCCGAGCTTCCCCCGGGGGTGACCCTGCTGGTGGCAGGGCACCACGGGAGTGCCACCAGTTCCGGCATGCTGCTGGTGCGGCGTCTGGCGCCGCGCCATGTGGTTTTCAGTGCGGCGCGAGACAACCCCTTCGGCCACCCGACCGGCCGCGTCGTGCGTCGCTTTCGGGAGGCCGGCAGCTGCCTTTGGAGCACCGCCCGGGATGGTGCCGTGACCTTCTGGCTCGGCGAGGCCGCCCGCCGCGGAGTCCGCTCCGAGCGGCCGGCCGCCTGGCGGCACGGCGGTGTCGGAGCTGGCTGCCTTGCGTTAGAATCGCCTCACTGACTCCCGGCCTCGCGGCCGGCCATCTCGAAGGGGAACGGCATGGACATGATGGATGCCCTGATCGCCGGCGGCTGGTTGATGGTACCGCTGCTGGGCTGCTCGCTTGTGGCCACGGTGATCATCATCGAGCGCCTGTGGACCCTGAGGGCGCGGCGCATCGCGCCCTACGGCCTGGGACAGGAGGTCTGTCAGTTGGTGGCACGGGGACAGGTCAACCTCTACTGGCTGGAGGGACACTCCCCGCTGGGCGGCGTGCTGGCCGCCGGGCTCCGCAATGCCCGGCTCGGCCACGAGCAGGTGCGTGCGCGGCTCCAGGAGGCGGCCACCGCCGTGATACACGACATGGAGCGCTTCCTGAGCCCCCTGGGCACCATCGCCGCCATCACGCCACTGATCGGGCTGTTGGGCACCGTGGTCGGCATGATCGAGGTCTTCGCGGTGATCGTCACCGGCGACGGGGCCAGTCGCACCGCCGATCTGGCCGGCGGCATCTCCCGCGCCCTGGTCACCACGGCGGCAGGCCTCACCGTGGCGATCCCGTCGCTGATGTTCCATCGCTACTTCCAGCGCCGGGTCGAGGACATCACGGTGCGCATGGAGGAGCAGGCCGGCCAGGTGGTCGAGTACCTCGCCCACTATCCGGGCGAGCTGGTACTGGCCGAGCGGCACGCCGACGAGTCCCGGCCGGGCCAGCGCGGCGACGACGAACTGGAGGCCGATGGTCGCATCGCCCCGAGGGTGAAGCAGCCGTGAGGTTCCCCCGGCGGCGACGCGACCCGGTGGAGGTCAACCTGACCCCGCTGATCGACGTGGTCTTCCTGCTGCTGATCTTCTTCATGGTCTCGACCACCTTCGAGACCCGCCAGGCACTGGAACTCGAACTTCCCGAGAGCGAGAGTGGCCAGGACATGGAGGCATCGCCGGTGACCCTGGTGGTCACCGCCGCGGGCGAATACCGGCTGGGCGAGCGGGTCCATACCGCCGCGACGCTGGGCGAGGCCCTGGCCGCCGAGGCCGAGCAGGCCCGCGAGTTTGGCCTGGTGGTGGAGGCCGACGGGCGTGCCGCCCACGCCGACGTGGTGCGTGCCCTGGACCGTGCCGCCGGCCTGGAGATCCGCCGCGTACGCATCGCGACCGCCGCGGCATCACCCCCTGAACCGGAGACACCGTGATCGAACATTCCGGCTGGACCCTCTACAAGCGCCTGCTGGGCTACGTGAAGCCCTACTGGCGGGCCTTCGCCCTGGCGATCCTCGGCTATGTCATCTATGCCGCCTCGAGCACCGCCCTGGCGGAGATGATGAAGCGGCTCATCGACGGCATCCAGAACCCCGATGCCGCCTTTCGGCTCTTCCTGCCGCTGTTCGTGGTGGGCATGTTCGCGGCTCGCGGTCTCGGCACCTTCCTCGGCACCTACTTCATGAGCAGCGTGGCGCGCAACCTGGTGCACGCCCTGCGCTGTGACGTCTTCAACCACATGCTGCACCTGCCGGGACGCTTCTTCGATGGCCACTCCACGGGTCACCTGATCTCGCGGGTCACCTACCATGTCGAGCAGGTCACCGGGGCCGCCACCAAGGCGGTCACCATCCTGCTGCGCGAGGGGCTCTTCGTGATCGGCCTGGTGATCTACCTGCTGTGGACCAACTGGATGCTGACCCTGCTGTTCCTGGCCGTTACGCCGCTGATCGGCGGTGTGGTCAGCTACGCCAGCAAGCGCTTCCGGCGCATCTCGCGGCGTATACAGCGCTCGATGGGCGACGTCACCCATGTGGCCTCCGAGGCGCTCTCCGGCTACCGGGTGGTGCGTACCCACGGGGCCGAGGCCTACGAGAAGGCGCGCTTCGCCGAGGCCAGCGAGGTCAACCGACGCCAGAGCATGAAGGAGGCGTTGACCAAGGCCACCAGTACCCCGGTGATCCAGCTGCTGGTGGCGCTATCGCTGGCGGTACTGGTGTGGCTGGCCATGTCGCCGACCCTGATGGACGCCATGACCCCCGGCGAGTTCGTGGGCTTCGTCACCGCCGCCGCGCTGATGGCCAAGCCGGTACGCCAGCTCACCGAGATCAACAGCGAGATCCAGAAGGGCATCGCCGCCGCCGGCGAGCTCTTCGGCCTGCTCGAGGAGCCCCCGGAGCGTGACGAGGGCACCCGTGATCCCGGTCGCCTCGCCGGCCGCGTCCGCCTCGAGGGGGTGCGCTTCGCCTACGGCGAGGACCAGCCCGAGGTGCTCAAGGGCATCGACCTGGAGGTGGCGCCCGGCGAGATGGTCGCCATCGTCGGCCGCTCCGGCAGTGGCAAGTCGACCCTGGTGGGCCTCTTGCCGCGCTTCTACCGCCCGACGGCGGGGCGCATCCTGATCGATGAGGTGCCCCTGGAGGAGTTCCGCCTTCAGCCGCTGCGTCGCCAGATCGCCCTGGTCTCCCAGCAGGTCACCCTGTTCAATGCCAGCATCGCCGACAACATCGCCTACGGGATCGACGATCCCGACCCGGCGGCGATCGAGGCCGCCGCACGGGCCGCCCATGCCCACGAGTTCATCGAGCGCATGCCGGGGGGCTATGACGCCGTGGTCGGCGAGAACGGCGTGATGCTCTCCGGCGGCCAGCGCCAGCGCCTGGCCATCGCACGGGCGATCTTCAAGGATGCGCCGCTGCTGGTGCTCGACGAGGCGACCTCGGCGCTGGATACCGAGTCGGAACGCCATATTCAGGCCGCTCTGGAGGAGGTCTGCCGGGGTCGCACCACCTTCGTCATCGCCCACCGCCTCTCGACCATCGAGCGCGCCGACCGCATCCTGGTGCTCGAGCAGGGCGAGGTCGTCGAGCAGGGCAGCCATGCCGAGCTGCTCGACCGAGACGGGGCCTATGCGGCCCTGCATCGCCTGCAGTTCCAGGAGCCGGCCTGACCCATGGCGGGCCGTCTCGGCGAGCGCTGGCTGGCGGCAGCCTATCGGGGCGATGCCTGGCTGGTCGCCCTCCGGCCATTGGAAGCCCTCTATCGCCTGGCCGTGCGGCGTCGCGCCGCGGCCTTTGCGGCGGGCAGGCGGGCCATCTGGCAGGCGCCGGTGCCGGTGATCGTGGTCGGCAACATCACCCTGGGCGGCACCGGCAAGTCGCCGCTGGTGGCCTGGCTGGCGCGCTTTCTCGCCGAGCGGGGCTGGTCGCCCGGCATCCTCTCACGGGGTTATGGCGGTCGCAGCGAGCGCTATCCGCTGCTGCTGGACGCCGACACGCCGGTCACGGCCTGCGGGGACGAGCCTCGCATGCTGGCGGACCAGACGGGGGTGCCGGTGGTGGTCGACCCCGATCGTGCACGGGGCGCTAGGCGACTGCTGGCGGCGGGGTGCGATATCCTGATCGGCGATGATGGCCTTCAGCACCTGGCGCTGGGCCGTGACCTGGAGCTCGTGGTCGTGGATGGCCGTCGCGGCTTCGGCAACGGGCGTTGCCTGCCGGCGGGGCCGCTGCGCGAGCCATTGACGCGGCTCGACCGGGTGGATGCCGTGGTGATCAACGGCGAGCCGGCCTTCGAGCCGCCGCCCGGGGCCCATGGCATGGCGCTGGTGCCGTCGGCCTGGCGTCGCCTCGGCGACGGCGCGCGAGTGGCGCCCTCACCGCCACCCTTCGCCGGACCGGTGCATGCCCTGGCCGGGATCGGTCACCCGGCGCGCTTCTTCGCCACCCTGGAGACGCTGGGCGTGGAGCCGATCCCCCACGCCTTCGCCGACCACCATCGCTTCACGGCGGCCGACCTGGCCTTCGCCGACCGTCGGCCGGTGGTGATGACGGCCAAGGACGCGGTCAAGTGTCGCGAGCTGGCGCCCGTCGACAGCTGGGTGCTCGAGGTGGAGGCCCGGCCCGACGCCGCCTTCATCGACTGGCTGCAGGCGCGGCTGGTGTCACTCTCAACCCAGGCGGCGCGGCGTGCATCCCGGGTCGCCACCTGAAACCCATCCGAGGGGGAGTCATGGACAAGGAACTGCTGGCGATGCTGGTTTGCCCACTGTGCAAGGGCAAGCTGAAGTACAACCGCGAGGCCGCCGAGCTGGCGTGTCGATACGATGGCCTCGCCTACCCGATTCGCGACGGCATCCCGGTGATGCTGCCCGAGGAGGCCCGCGCGATGGACGTCGACGAGAAGCTGCACGACTCTCCCGGGCGCACCGGCGAGTCCTGAGGAGGTCCCATGCAGGAGTTCATCGCCGTCATCCCGGCGCGCTTCGCCTCCTCGCGGCTGCCCGGCAAGCCGCTGGCCGAGATCGCGGGCGAGCCCATGGTGGCCCATGTCTGGCGACGGGCACGGGAAAGCGCTGCCGCCCGGGTGGTGGTGGCCACCGATGATCGGCGCGTCGCCGAGGCGCTGGCACCCTGCGGTGCCGAGGTGCTGCTGACCGCCGACGACCATCCGTCGGGAACCGACCGCCTGGCCGAGGTGGCCGAGCGACTGGGCCTGGCCGATGATGCGGTACTGGTCAATGTGCAGGGCGACGAGCCGCTGATCCCGCCGCTGCTCATCGACCAGGTGGCGGTGCGGCTCTTCGACGACCCGGATGCTTCCATCGCCACCCTGGCCGAACCGATCAGCGACGTCGAGACGCTCTTCAATCCCAATGCGGTCAAGGTGGTGCGTGCGCTCTCCGGACGGGCCCTCTACTTCTCGCGGGCGCCCATCCCCTGGGACAGGGACGCCTTCGCCGCCCGCCCCGAGCTGCTGGAGACCGATGCCTGGCTGCGACACATCGGCCTCTATGCCTACCGGGCGGGCTTTCTCGCCGAGTACCGCGACTGGGCCCCCTCGCCGCTGGAGCGCCTGGAGCAGCTCGAGCAGCTGCGTGCCCTGCACCATGGCCATGCCATCCAGGTGGCCCTGGCCCGGGTCCCGCACCCTGCGGGCGTGGACACCGAGGAGGACCTGGCGCGGGTCCGCGAGCTGATGCAGCAGTCGGGAGGTCATTGATGCGCGTGCTCTTCGTCTGTCTCGGCAATATCTGCCGCTCGCCCACCGCCGAGGGCGTGTTCCGTCGCCTGCTCGAGGCACGCGGCCTGTCCCACCGGGTGGAGGTGGACTCCTGCGGCATCGGTCCCTGGCACGTGGGCAAGGCGCCAGACCCCCGCGCCCAGGAGGCCGCCGCCCGCCGGGGGGTCGACCTCTCCGGGCTGCGCGCCCGGCAGCTCGCCGCCGACGACTTCGACCGCTTCGACGTGCTGCTGGCCATGGACCATGACAACCTCGAGGCCATCGAGGCGCGACGGCCGCCCCACAGCCGGGTGCCGGCACGGCTGTTCCTCGAGTATGCCGGAGACCCTGACCGCGCCGTGCCCGACCCCTACTTCGGCGGTGACCGGGGCTTCGACGAGGTGCTGGACCTGATCGAGGTGGCCTCCCGGGGCCTGCTCGAGGAGGTCGAGGCGCACCTGGAGCCGGGGCCTTGAGCCTGGCGCTCCGGGCCCCCCACGACCTCTCCCGGGACAATACCCTGGGCCTGCCCTGCCAGGCGGAGCGCTTCGTGGCGCCGGCCGGCCTCGACGAGCTGCGCGAGGCGCTGGACCTGGTTCATCGCGCGGGCTGGCCGCTGACCCTGCTGGGGGGCGGCAGCAACCTGATCCTGCCGGCATGGCTCCCGGGCCTGGTGGTCCATCCCGCCATGCAGTCGTGGTGGCTGGAGGAGCAGGGGAGGGAGGTCCTCGTCCACGCCGAGGCGGCGGTAGTGTGGCACGAGCTGGTCATGGCGCTGGCCGGCAGGGGGCTCTGGGGAATCGAGAACCTGGCATTGATTCCCGGGGACTGCGGGGCCGCGCCGATCCAGAACATCGGCGCCTACGGCGTGGAACTGAGCGATGTCATCGAGGCGGTGCACCTGATCCATCTCGACGACGGTCATGAAGCGGTGCTCTCGCCGGCGGAGTGCGCCTTCGGCTATCGCGACAGCATCTTCAAGGGTGCGCTGGACGGGCGGGTCGTGATCACCCGGCTGGTGCTGCGCCTGTCGCGGACGCCGAGCCCCCGGCTCGGCTACGGGGACCTGTCCGGCCGGGTCGGTGCCGCCCCCTCGGCGCGGGACGTGGCCGAGGCGGTCTGCGCGATACGTCGCGAGAAGCTGCCCGACCCGGCCGTGCTGGGCAATGCCGGCAGTTTCTTCAAGAATCCCGTGGTGGCGGCCGACCTGGCCCGGCGGCTGGTGGACGACCATCCGACGATGCCGCATTTCCCCCAGCCCGATGGGCGGGTCAAGCTGGCGGCCGGCTGGCTGATCGACCAGTGCGGCCTCAAGGGCTGGCGTCAGGGGCATTTCGGCGTACATGAGCGCCAGGCGCTGGTGCTGGTGCACTTCGGTGGCGGCAGTGCGGTGGAGTTGCTCGACTTCGCCGGGCGGGTGGCCGAGGCCGTGTGCGAGCGCTTCGGCGTGATGCTGGAGCGCGAGCCGCGTCTGGCCGCGCCGGCGTGACACAGCCCGCGTCTTCCCGCCCCTGAAACGACAGCGCCCGCAGCCATGGCTGCGGGCGCTGTCGGTTGTGCAGGGGGAAAAGCGGGGCCTCAGCCCTGCTTGCCCTCCTGGGCCTTGGCCTCCTGCTCACGACGGCGGATCTCCCGCGGGTCATTGTGAGCGCGGCGACGACGACGGCGGCTGGCGCGGCTCTCCGCCGGCGCCTCTTTGGCCTTGGCCTCGGCGGGCTTCTGCTCGGCCTTCGGCGCCTCGGACTTGGGCTCGGCCTTTGCCTCGGCAGCTTTCTGCTCCGCGTTCGGCGCATCCGGCTCGGTTTCGGCGGGCTTCTGCTCGGCCTTCGGCGCATCCGGCTGGGCTTCGGCCTTTGCCTCTGCCGGCTTCTGCTCGGCCTTCGGCGCATCCGGCTGGGCTTCGGCCTTTGCCTCTGCCGGCTTCTGCTCAGCCCTTGACACATCCGACGTGGCCTCGGCCTTCGCTTCGGCCGGTTTATCCACCGGCTTGGCCGCCTGGCCGCTTGGCTGCTTGGCTGCCTCGCTGTCGGTCTTCGCTTCGGCAGCTTTCTCGGCGGGCTTCTGCTCCGCCTTCGGCGTCTCTGCTTTCGGCTCGGACTCGGCCTTCGCTTCGGCCGGCTTCTGCTCGGCCTTGGCTTCGCGAGACTTCTCGGCGGGCTTCTGCTTCGCCTTCGTCGTCTCTGCTTTGGGCTCGGACTCGGCCTTCGCTTCGGCAGGTTTCTGCTCGCGCTTGGCCGCCTGGCCGCTTGGCTGCTTGGCTGCCGCGGTGTCGGTCTTCGCTTCGGCAGGCTTCTGCTCGGCCTTCGGTGCCTCGGCCTTGGCAGGATTCTCGGTCGGCTTCTGCTCCGCCTTCGGCGCCTCTGCTTTGGGCTCGGACTCGGCCTTCGCTTCGGCAGGTTTCTGCTCGGGCTTGGCCGCCTGGCCGCCTGGCTGCTTGGCTGCCGCGGTGTCGGTCCTCGCTGCCGCAGCCTTCTCGACGGGCTTCTGCTCCGCCTTGTGCGCATCCGGCTTGGGTTCGGCCTTGGCCGCCTGGCCGCTTGGCTGCTTCGCCGCGTCTGACTCGGCCTTTGCGTCGGCTGGCTTCTGCTCGGCCTTGGCCTCATCCGGCGTGGGCTCGGCCTTCGATGCTTCGGCAAGCTTCTCGTCCGACTTCTGCTCAGGCTTGGGCGCCTCTGCCTTCGGCTCGGTGCGTCTCTCCGCTGGCTTGGCCTCGCCCTTGGGCGACTCGACCTGGGGGGCGTCTGTCGTCTCTACCGGCATGGCCGCGGCGGTTTCGGCCTGCAGGCGCTGCTGCTCGGCCTCCGCCTTGGGGTTGATGGCGTGCTTGCGCGTGCGTTGGCGCGGGTTGTTGCGAGTGCGCTTGGGCTTGCCGTCATCCACCGGGGCCTCCGCCTCTGCCGGCTTCTCGGCACGCTTTTCGCTCGGCGTCTCGGCCGGCTTGTCGCTGCCTTTCTGGCGGCGTGCGTCGTCGCGGGGCTTCTCGTCGCGGGGTTTCTGGTCACGGGACCTGTCATCGCGGGGCTTGTCATCGCGAGCCTTCGGCGCCTCCTGCTGGCGCGCCTGGCGACCCTCGTCGGGGCGACCGCCGCGTCCACGGCCGCCGCGGCTGCCGCGATTGTCACGGTTTTCGCTGCCTTCCGCCTTGCCCTCGCCACGCTCGCCTTCCTGGCGTGGCGCGCTGCGACGCTCCTCGCTGCGCGGGCGACGCTGGCGGCCGTTGCGGCCACCGCGCTCGTCATCCCGCTGGGCGGGCTTGCGCGAACCCGGCTCGCCGCGCGACTCGCCTGAGCGGGCGGACGGCTTCGGCTCGGTCCCGGCAGGTGCCTCGTCGCTGCCGAGCAGCTTGGCCAGGCCCTTGACCAGGCGACCCAGCACCCCGGCCTGGGGTTCGACGACGGGCGGGGCAGCCGGCGCCCTGGCCGCTGCCTTGGGCGGTACCGGGGCCGGGGCCTCCTCCTCCTGCAGGGACGCGGGCGCCGGTTCGTGGTGGATCACCGTCTTCACGGCGGCCTCGGCGCGCTGGACCGGCTTGCCGAAGGCGGCCTCCGGCTCCTTGCCGACCTCGGTGTCGGTGGAGAGCTCGAAGCTGGACAGGGTGGTGGCACCTTCCTCGTCCACATGGTCGTCGCGCAGGCGCTGGACGTCGTAGTGGGGCGTGTCCATGTCCGGATTGGGCAGCATCACCACGCGTACGCCCTGGCGCCGTTCGATCTCGGCCAGCACGGCGCGCTTCTCGTTGAGCAGGTAGGTGGCCACCGGCACCGGCAGGATGGCGCGGATCTGGGCACTGCGCTCCTTCATCGCCTCTTCCTCGATGAGGCGCATGATGGAGAGCGAGATGGAGCGCACGTCACGGATCGTGCCCTGGCCGTCGCATCGCGGGCAGACCACGCCGCTGGTCTCGCCCAGCGAGGGGCGCAGACGCTGGCGGGACATCTCCATCAGGCCGAAACGCGAGATGCGACCGATCTGCACCCGGGCGCGGTCGAGCTTGAGCGCGTCGCGCATGCGATTCTCGACCTCGCGCTGATTGCGCGCCGGGCTCATGTCGATGAAGTCGATCACCACCAGGCCGCCGATGTCGCGCAGGCGCAGCTGGCGGGCGATCTCGTCGGCCGCCTCCAGGTTGGTCTGCAGTGCGGTCTCCTCGATGTCGCTGCCGCGGGTGGCGCGCGCCGAGTTGATGTCGATGGAGACCAGCGCCTCGGTATGGTCGATGACGATGGAGCCGCCTGAGGGCAGCTTGACCTCGCGCTCGTAGGCGGTCTCGATCTGCGACTCGATCTGGAAGCGCGAGAAGAGCGGGACCTCGTCGACGTAGAGCTTGATCTTCTGCTGGTAGGAGGGCATCACCTGGCGGATGAAGGCCAGGGCCTCCTGGTGGACCTGCTCGCTGTCGATCAGCACCTCGCCGATGTCCTGGCGCAGGTAGTCGCGCATGGCGCGGATGATGACGTTGGATTCGCGGTAGATCAGGAAGGGTGCCGGGCGCTTGCCGGCCTCTTCGGTGATCGACTCCCAGACCTGCACCAGGTAGTCCAGGTCCCACTGCAGTTCCTCGGGGGAGCGGCCGATGCCGGCCGTGCGCACGATCAGGCCCATCTTGTCGGGCACGGTCAGCTGGCTCATGGCCTCCTTGAGCTGGCTGCGCTCCTCGCCCTCGATGCGTCGCGAGATGCCGCCGGCCCGGGGGTTGTTGGGCATCAGCACCAGGAAGCGACCGGCCAGGCTGATGAAGGTGGTCAGGGCCGCGCCCTTGTTGCCGCGCTCCTCCTTGTCCACCTGGACGATGACTTCCTGGCCCTCCTTGAGCACTTCCTTGATGCTGGGGCGGCCCGAGGGTTCCTTCAGGAAGTAGTCGCGGGACACCTCCTTGAGGGGCAGGAAGCCGTGGCGGTCGGCACCGAAGTCGACGAAGGCGGCTTCGAGGGAGGGTTCCACCCGGGTGATCTTGCCGCGGTAGATGTTGGCTTTCTTCTGTTCCCGGGCACCGGACTCGATGTCCAGGTCGTAGAGGCGTTGTCCATCGACCAGCGCGACCCGCAGCTCTTCGGGCTGGGTCGCATTGATGAGCATCCGTTTCATGTCGTCTCGCAAGTAGAGACGCGCCGGACGGCGGTCAACGACGGAGGCGAACCGCTGGTTGCTGCGTGCTTGTGCTCAGCGCATGTCGCGGATGCGGTAGTGCGCCCGGCCGTTCGGGTCATCCTTGCACGATGGATCCGACACGGCATGATCATGTTGAGTACGGGGCGGAGGCAGGACATGTCTCGGTGGGACGTCGCCCATCCGGCCCTGCGGTCACCGCCAACACCTGGCATTCATCGATTCGCCAACGCCGGCCTCCGGCACGTTGTTGTACGTATCCCGTGATCTCCGGTCGTGCTGCAGGGAGCGCGACCGAAGCCGGGCGTGGCGTTGTATCGCTTGCTTGTCGGCGGCGGGACCCCGGATTGGCGAGGATCGTCGCGGCCTGATCTTTCGCTCCGGCCTGCGTGTCTGTCGTGCAGGCGCTCTGGCGGGTCGTGACGACCCAGTGAAGCGAGTTGGCAATATAACAGCAAAGGGGGTGGCCAGCAATTGGCGCAGGATGGTCTGCACTGCGGTAGAATGCGCCTTTCAAGCAGGTATCCAGTGGAGTGGCGGCATGGCCGAAGGGCGCGACGTGCAGTGGGTGGAAGTGACCGAGGGCCAGGTCGGCCAGCGGGTCGACAACTTCCTGTTGACGCGCATGAAGGGGGCGCCCCGGGCCCTCATCTACCGCATCGTGCGCAAGGGCGAGGTGCGGGTGAACAAGAAGCGGGTCAAGGCCGACACCCGCCTGGCGCTGGGCGACATGGTGCGGATCCCCCCGCTGCGCCTCACGCCCCGCGAGGCGGTCCGCGAGGTCAGCGACAACCTGCGCAACCTGCTCGCCGGCAGCGTGCTGCTGGAGGGGCGCGACTGGCTGGTGATCAACAAGCCCTCGGGGCTCGCCGTGCATGGCGGCAGCGGGGTGAAGATCGGCCTGATCGAGGCGTTGCGCCAGGTGCGCGAGGACCTCGACTTCCTGGAACTGGTCCACCGCCTGGATCGCGACACCTCGGGCTGCCTGCTGCTGGCCAAGTCGCGCCCGGCGCTGCTGGCGCTCAATGCCTCGCTCAAGGAGCGCCAGATGGACAAGAAGTACCTGGCGCTGGTGGCCGGGCGCTGGCCGGCGCGACGCGACTTCGTCAGCGCCCGGCTCGACCGCTTCGAGCTCGCCAACGGCGAGCGACGGGTGCGGGTCGATGCGGCCGGCAAGGTGGCCCGGACGCGCTTCGCAGTGCGCGAGGCCTTCGAGAAGGTCACCCTGGTCGAGGCCGAGCCGGTCACCGGGCGGACCCACCAGATCCGCGTGCATGCGGCCCATGCCGGCCATCCGCTGCTCGGCGACGACAAGTACGGCAGCCGCGAGAGCCAGAGGCTCTCCGCCACACTGGGCCTGTCGCGACTCTTCCTGCACGCCGCGTCCCTGACCTTCCCCGAGCCCAGCAGCGGCCGGCCGGTGAAGATCAAGGCGCCATTGCCCAGTGAGCTCGAGGCGGTGCTTGACCGCACTCGCCAGTCACGCTGACACGGAGGCTTCATGCGCTATCGACTGGCCATCTTCGACTGGGATGGCACCCTGATGGACTCCATCGAACGGATCGTCTCCAGCATGCAGGCGGCCTCCCGGGAGGCCGGCTGGGGTGAGATGGAGGCGGGAGCGATTCGCAACATCATCGGCCTGGGGTTGCCCGAAGCCATCGCCACCCTCTGCCCCGGCATCGACGGCGAGCGTGCCGAGCTGCTGAGGGCACGCTATGCCTACCATTTCGTCGAGGACGATACCGGCCCCATGCGCTTCTATCATGGGGTCGAGGCCGGCCTGGCCCGGCTGCGGGGCAGGGCGGACCAGCGCCTGGCCGTGGCCACCGGGAAGAGCCGCCGCGGCCTGGACCGCATCTTCCGCGAGAGCGACAGCGGTGGCTGGTTCCATGCCAGCCGAACCGCCGACGAGACGCGCTCGAAGCCGCACCCCCGGATGCTCGAGGAGCTCCTCGTCGAGCTCGATGTCGAGGTCGGCGAGGCGGTGATGATCGGCGATACCGAATACGACCTCGAGATGGCCCGGGCACTGGGCATGGATCGGGTGGCGGTGACCTGGGGCGTGCATGCCCCGGCACGCCTTTCTGCCAGCCGGCCGGTGTTCACCGCCGAGGCGGTGCCCGACCTCTTCGACTGGCTGCACGGCTAGCTGACCAAGGGACAGGACGACCATGAGTGATGACGACAAGCGCGACGATCGCTGGACCAGCGGACCGGAGCTGACCCCGGAACAGGCGCGCCGCGAGCGCGAGGCGCCACGGGGCGATGCAGCGCCGCCGCCCGCCGAGGACGCCGAGACGCTTCGCGAGCGCCAGCGCCTGGCCCAGCTGGAGATGATGGATCGCTGGATCGGCGGGGTGCTGGTGGAGCAGCGGCGCTCCCGGCGCTGGAAGCTGTTCTTCCGCTTCTTTTTCTTGCTGCTGATCCTGGCCTCGCTCTCCACCGCCCTCTACGGCATCTTCGGTGCCCCGGGTGCCGGGGCGCCTGCCCAGCCCCATCTCGGTGTCGTCGAGGTCAAGGGGGTGATCGACAGCGATTCGCCAGCCAGCGCCGAGCGCATCATCGAGGGCCTGGAACGGGCCTGGAGGGCGGATGGGGTCGAGGCGGTGGTGCTGCATATCGACAGCCCCGGCGGCAGCCCCGTGCAGTCACAGCGCATCTTCGAGGCGGTGATGCGGTTGCGCGAGTCCGGCGACAAGCCGGTTCTGGCGGTGATCGAGGACATCGGGGCCAGTGGTGCCTACTACGTGGCTGCGGCGGCCGACGAGATCATCGCCGCGCCGGCCAGCCTGGTGGGATCGATCGGGGTCATCCACGCCGGTTTCGGCTTCGAGGAGGCCATCGGGCGCCTGGGCGTCGAGCGTCGTGTCTTCGCGGCCGGCGAGAACAAGGCGTTCCTCGACCCCTTCTCGGAGATCGCCCCATCGCAGCGGGCGTTCTGGCAGGAGGTGCTGACCACCACCCATCGTCAGTTCATCGAGGACGTGCGCGAGGGGCGTGGCGGTCGACTGGCCGACGACGAGCGACTGTTCAGCGGGCTGATCTGGAGTGGCGAACAGGCCCTCGAGCTGGGGCTGGTGGACGGGCTCGACAGCATCGACGGCGTGGCCCGCGCCCGACTCGGCGAGGCACGACTGCGCGACTACACCCCGCGTCTCGACCCCTTCGAGCGAATCTCCCGCCAGTTCGGCCGGGTGGCCATGGAGTGGCTGGGCCTGCCGAGGGGCGAGTCGCCGGTGCGCTATCAGGTCTACTAGCGCCTCCTTCATAGCTCGCGGCTTTCCCGGCGACAGCTCTGCGAGGGGGCGCTGTGAACCCCTCCCTGGGCGCTACCATGCGCTGCTTCGCTCTCGCGTCCCGCTCCGCTTGCAGGGCCGGTGCTGGCCATCCTTGGCCAGCCCGTTCGGAGCAATGCTCCTCACCCCTGGCATAGGACCCCCTCTACGACCTGCCCCCGGCGCCGCTCTCTGTAGCGGCGCCGGCTTACTGAGTGTTGGGTCCGAGAGGGTCCAGCCCGGCGTCGCGCAGCAGCTCGCAGAGCCGGATCAGCGGAAGGCCGATCAGGGTGTTCGGGTCATCCCCCTCGAACTTCTCGAACAGGGCGATGCCCAGCCCCTCCATGCGAAAGCTGCCGGCGCTGTCCAGGGGCTTTTCCCTCTCCACGTAGTGAGCGATCTCGCCCTCGCTCAGGTGGCGGAACACCACGTCATAGGTCTCGTGACAGACCCGGTGGCAGCCTTGCCCGGTGTCGAGCAGCGCCAGGCCGGTAAGGAAGCGCACGCGGTGGCCGGAGAAGCGGGCCAGGGTGGCGCGGGCCGTGGCCGCGTCACCGGGCTTGCCGAGGATCTCGCCGTCGAACAGTGCCACCTGGTCGGAGCCGACGATCAGGTGCTCAGGCCAGCGGTCGGCCAGCCGCTCGGCCTTGGTCAGCGCCAGGCGGTGGACCAGGGCCTCGGGCGCCTCGCCCGGGCGAGGCGTCTCGTCGATGTCGGAGCTCTCCCAGGCATAAGGGATCTCCAGGCGGTCAAGCAGCTGACGGCGCCAGCGCGAGCCCGAGGCAAGGATCAGACGGGGCATGGGCATTCTCCGGAATGGGTCGAGGGAAACGGCGAGTCGGCGGCGCCGGTCCTGGCGCCTCGCCACCATGGTAACCCGGGACGATGGCGGCTTTGACAGGGGCAGGGGGAGTGCCTATCATTGCGCGCCTATGTTGACCTCAAGACTCCCCGGCAGGGTCGAGCCCTACAAGCTCGCGGCCCGTGCCGAACACCTGGAAGGCCTGGTGGCGCTCGCCGAGATGGCGCGACTCGCCGAGGAAATCGGCGTCCAATCCGGTGATGCCCAGGTATGGCTGGATTTTGCCATCGATCCCCAGGGTCGACGGGAGATCCGTGGCCATCTGAAGGCCGAGCTGCAGCTGCCGTGCCGGCGCTGCCTCGAGCCCATGGCGCAACAGGTCGAGAGCGCATTCCGGCTGGGAATGGTCACCAGTGACGCCCTGGCCGCGGAGCTGCCGAGCACCCACGAGCCGGTGCTGGTGGAAAACGAACAGCTGAACCTGCTGGCGGTGGTCGAGGATGAGCTCATCCTCAGCCTGCCCCAGGTGGTTTACCACGACGAGGCCGAGTGTCCGGTCTCGCGCGACCAGCTGAACAGCGGGGAGGCGACCGACGACTCGGCCAGCGCCCCGGCGAGCCCTTTCGATGTGCTGCGGCAGATCAAGGGCAAACCCTGATACATCCTCGTTTCACTCTGGAGTGACAACCCATGGCAGTTCAACAGAACCGCAAGACCCGTTCCAAGCGCGGCATGCGTCGTAGCCACGACGCTCTCACCGCTCCGGCCCTGTCCCAGGACAAGGAGACCGGCACCACCCACCTGCGCCACCATGTGTCGCCGGACGGCTTCTACCGTGGCCGCAAGGTCGTCGACGCCTGACGCGACGGCACACGGATGGTAATGGCTGGCCGTTGACGTGCGGATCGCCATCGATGCGATGGGCGGGGACCTCGGTCCCCGTCCGGCCGTCTTGGGCTCCGCCGCGGCCGTCCGTGCCGACCCCGATCTCGAGCTCTGGCTGTTCGGCCCCGCCGAGCTGCTTGAGGGCGAGATAGCTTGCCTGCCGCGGCAGCTTGCCGCGGCGGCGTCGCGTCTGCGGGTCGGCGATGCCCCGGCGGTCGTCCAGCAGTCCCAGCGACCCAGCGAGGCGCTGCGTCACGGCGGCGATACCAGCATGGCGCGGATGCTCGACTGCGTTGCCGGTGGCGACGCCGTGGCCGGGGTCAGCGCCGGCAACACCGGCGCCCTGATGGCGCTGGCCCGGCGTGCCCTGGGTACGGTGGCGGGGATTCCACGTCCGGCCATCAGCACCGCCATTCCCACGCGTGATCTGGGTCGCTGCTACCTGCTCGACCTGGGCGCCAACGTGGAGGCCAGTGCCGAGCGCCTGGTCGACTTCGCCCTGATGGGGGAGGTGATGGCGCGCCATGTGGATGGCCTCGAGGCACCGCGGGTGGCGCTGCTCAATGTCGGTGTCGAGGGTACCAAGGGCACGCGCAGCGTTCGCGATGCCGATGCCTGGCTGCGCCGTCATCCCGACATCGCCTACTTGGGGTACGTGGAGGGCGACGGGATCTTCAGCGGTGCCGCCGACGTGGTGGTCTGCGACGGCTTCGTCGGCAACGCCGTGCTCAAGGCCAGCGAGGGCCTGGCGAGGCTGCTGGTCGAGCGAGTCCAGGCGACCTTCGAGGCCCACTGGAGCAGCCGGGTGGTGGGGCTGCTCGCCCGTCCGGCGCTGCGTCGACTCAAGGGCGAGCTCGATCCCGTGCGCTACAATGGCGCCAGCCTGCTGGGGCTGGCCGGGATCGTGATCAAGAGCCATGGCAGCGCCGATGCCACGGGCTTTCGCTATGCGGTGCAGCGGGCGGTGAACGAGGTGAGGCGCGACCTCCCGAGTCGGCTGGCCGCGGAACTGGACCACCACCGGTCCCCTGTCGATTCGGCCGTCCTCGGCCGAACCGAGAGTGGACCCAGGCCCGACGGGCCGG
>NZ_JASCQQ010000024.1:0-77804 GCF_030012485.1 Halomonas rhizosphaerae | reverse complement strand
GACCCGGCTGCGGATCCTCGAGCGCGGCGTGGAAGCCAGCGTCAACGGGGTGCTGATCGCTGACGCAGGCGAGCCCGATCTGCCGATCATCTATGTCAACGACGCCTTCCAGCGCATGACGGGCTATACACGCGAAGAGATCATCGGCCGCAATTGTCGCTTCCTGCAGGGCACCGAGACCGACATGGCGGTGGTTGAGCAGCTTCGCCAGCAGCTGGCTCAAAAGCGCGAGGTGCATGTCACCCTGTGCAATTATCGCAAGGACGGCACCCCCTTCTGGAACGATCTCTACATTGCCCCGGTGCGCGATGAGGAGGGGCAGGTCACCCACTATGTGGGCATCCAGCAGGATATCTCCGAATACAAGGCCTATGAGGCCCGCCTGGCCTATCACGCCAGCCATGATGCCTTGACCGGGTTGGCAAACCGCGCGTTGCTCGAGGATCGGCTGGTCCATGATTTCGAACTGGCAAGGCGTCAGGGACACTTGCTGGCGGTCCTCTTCGTCGACCTCGATGAGTTCAAGCCCATCAATGACAGCCTGGGCCATGCCATCGGGGACCAGCTGCTGCTGGGGGTCTCACAGCGCCTGACCGCGGCGATGCGCGCGGGCGATACCCTGGCGCGCCTGGGCGGCGACGAGTTCGTGGTGCTGCTGCCGGACCTGCACAACGAGGAGCAGGCGCTGCAGGTGGCGGAGCGGCTGCTGACGCTCATTGCACGGCCCTATCGGGTCGGCGAGCATGAACTGTCGCTGTCGTGCAGCATTGGCATCGCCGTCAGCAGTGCGGAGGTTGCCCAGCCCATCGAGCTCATCCAGCAGGCCGACATGGCCATGTACCGGGCCAAGCAGCAAGGCCGCAACGCCTACCAGTGGTTCACCCCCGAGATCACGCATCGGCTGGGAGATCGCGTCGCGCTGCGCAACGAGCTCCAGGAGGCGATCGATGTGCAGGCCTTCGAGCTGCACTACCAGCCCTTGATCGACCGGCAGGAAAGGGTAATGGGCGTGGAGGCGCTGTTGCGCTGGCCAAATCCCATCCGCGGCTATGTCTCTCCGGCACAGTTCATTCCCCTGGCCGAGGAGACCGGCCAAATCATCCCGATCAGCGAGTGGGTGCTGGCGAGGGCCTGCCACGACCTGCGAATGCTCGACGAGGCGGGGCAGGGCAGCCTGAATGTCGCCGTCAACCTCTCTCCGCTGCAGTTCCACCGCTCGAGCTTTCTCGACAACCTGCGACAGACCCTGGCCGTCACTGGCTTACCGGCGCCGAAACTGTCCCTGGAGCTGACCGAAGGCGTGCTGATGAACGATACCGACAGTGCCATCGACATCCTGCATGCCATCAAAGGCATGGGGGTGGGCGTCGCCATCGACGACTTCGGGACCGGCTTCTCCAGCCTCAGCTACCTCAAGAACCTGCCCATCGACACGGTCAAGATCGACCGCAGTTTCATCAGTGAGGCCACCCACAGTGCAGAGGATGCGGCGATCATCCAGGGCATCATCTCCATGGCGCACCACCTCGGGCTCAAGGTGGTCGCTGAAGGTATCGAGCATGAGGACCAGCACCGCCTGCTGATGAAGCATGGCTGCGATCTCTTCCAGGGCTTTTACTTTGCCCGTCCCATGCCACTCGGGCGTCTCATTGAATTCCTCGGGGAGTGTCAACCGGTTCACCTGGGTGAGTAGGGTTGCCGGCAACTGTCGATAGGACAGGCGCAATGACACTGCTCGCTACCTTGGCACCGCCCTCGGCCAAGGGGCGCATCCTTGCAAGATGCTTTTTCCCCCTGAACGCTTCTTGCCGCCAGGGGGCTTTTCGGCCACGGGGAAAAGTTTCTATACCTTGATAACCTTTACCCCGTAATCCACGGGGTTGACGATATCCTCGAGCTTGCCGATCTGCGAGAAGTCGCCTTTGGTGAGCACGCTGCTGATGTTGGTGTCAGGAAAGCGCAGATTCTTGACGACGTGAACCTGACTCGGCATGCCTTTGCCGTCGATGTCCATGACCCAGGCAAGGAAGCCCCCCGAGAACTTGGCCAGGCTGCCGATCGGGTACAGGCCATACACCTGGATGTACTCCACCAGCACCGTCTTGTCATAGGCCGTATCCGCCTCATGGATCCTGCGGTAGGCGTCGAGCGGTGTGCGTGGCGGCACGCCGTTGCGTTCATGCATCAGCTTGTCGATCGCCTTGATCACCGCGAACAGACGAATCAGCTCCGAGAGCTGCTCGCCGCGCTTGCCGGCCGGGTAGCCAGAGCCGTCCAGATGCTCGTTGGCATTTTCGATCACATCGCAGCAGGTGGGGCTCGGCTCCCAACCCAGTTCACGCAACTTATCGCGCAACACTGTCACATGGCCCCTGAGAATCGTCTTCTGCGCCGGGTTCATGTTCACCTTGAGGGATGGCAGCTGCGCGCTGATCAGCAGAGGCTTGCCCATGGTGTGCAGCAAGGCGCCCAGCACGGCCTCACGCACCTGGGGGTCATGAGGGTCACGGGTAAGCATGACATGGGCCAGCTGTCCGGCCACCTGGACGGCATGCCTGACCCAGTCCGGTTCATCCCGCAGGAACGCGAGGGCATACAGAAATGCCTTGCGGTCCTGCTCCACCAGGTAGCGCAGGGTGTCGACGCAATCGTAGAAGATCTCGCCAGGGAACAGGTTGCGGTTCTTCATGTACATCAACCCCACCTGGAGCTGATGGGCCACGTCCATCACACCGCGCTCCATGGGCGACTGGCGAGCGCGCTTCTCACGCTCCTGAGCCTCTCGCTGCAGAATCTTCTTCTCCTTGGCGCCTGGGATGAATAGGGGCGAATGATAGGTCAGCTTGTCATTGGATCCGGTACGGTAGGCAGCCTCCCGCTCCGATTCATTCACATACCTGAACAGGGACTCCGTCTGGGACGTCGACAAGTTAATGAACTGAACGCCGACTGCCGCGTAGCCATGGTTCCCGAAGGGGCGGATATGGCGGACCTTGCCTTCAGCGAAGAAGCTCTCGCCGTTGGGGAATTCTAGGGTCACCCCGGGTATGTCCTGATTCACGCTGATCGCGATGCTCTCCGACAGGTCGATGTCGACCATGCAGCCACCAACCGACAGGTTACGCAGCCGGCCCGGCACATTGAGCTCATGGAGGTAGACTTCGAGGCTGACGCGGGCCTGCATGCCGAGTATGAACGGAATGCGGACCGCCCCCCGGTTCTCGGGGATGAAGACCGACTCCGGGAGCTGGCATTCCAGGCGATACAGCGTACTGTCGATCTTGATTAGCTTGGCGGCGACGTTACTGAGGCTGTAGGTCTCGCGCTCGATAGCCTGCGGCCCCTTCAGCGCCTCCAGGTCGAAGCTCAGGCCGCCGCGTCCCAGATACCGCTCGATGTCCGAGCCGGCATACTCCACCTCAAGCACCAGGCGGCCGGTACTCAGGTCCAGTTCTGCTACCTCTGCTTTCAAGGGGTAGGGCATGTCCTTGGCATACACCGATAGCTCATGCGCGTGCTGTAGCAGCGAGCGAATTACGTTCGCCGAGGGATTTTCATATAGAGCGGGGACGGCCATTTGAGACACCTGCGCATGCGACATTGGTTTTTATTGACCGACATCAATGACATGGGTCTTTTTTCTCTATAGTAATAAACTATATACTCTTTATTTAGCAGAGCAATCGTTTTGGCAGGAAAATTCCGTCCTTGGTGGCATCTCAATACAGAGAAGCATGCTGACCTGCCTGAACCTGGCAGGTTAAACCCTACCTCACACCGCCTGCCAATGCGTCTGGTTACGCCCCGCCTCCTTGGCCGCGTAGAGTCCTTGGTCGGCACGTTTGATGGCGGGCTTCAGCGAGGCCTCTTCGGCCATGACCAGCGTTACGCCTAGAGACGCGGTATAAGATAACCCGCTGTCTACGGTGACGTCGTGGCCGACGACCACCGGTGAGGCTTCCAGCGCGGTACGCAATCGTTCGGCGACCTGCATGGCCTGAGCCTTGGGGGTGTTGGGGAGCAGGACGGCAAATTCCTCACCACCCATCCGGCACAACACATCTCCCTCGCGCAGCAGTTTTCTGGCCTGTCTGGCGAAGGCCTGCAATACCAGATCCCCCCCGTCGTGGCCGTACGTATCGTTAATGCGTTTGAAGTGGTCCAGGTCGATGGCGATCAGACTGAGTGGCTCCCCGCTACGCTTCGCCCGGCCGATTTCCATGGCCGCCTGGTCCTGTAGGTAACGCCGATTGCCGAGGCCTGTCAGCGGATCGGTCATCGCCTGGCGAGCCAGCGTTTCTTCCATCTGCTTGCGTTCGCTCAGGTCAAAGACCATGGCGCGGGAGTGCACGAATCCGCGGCGCGTGGTGTAGGCCGAGGCCTGGATGACGACCGGGAGTGTCTCTCCGCGCCGGGTGATCAGTTCGCACTCGGCCGAGCCCTCCTGATCGGGTCCCAGGACCCCGAGAAAGGCTTCATCGAAGGCCTCGCGCGTCCCAGGGGTGATGAAGTCTCGATAGTGCACCTTGCCGATCACCTCCTCGGCACGATGACCCAGCCAGTTCAGCTCGGTGCGGTTCATCTTGACGATGCGACCTTCGGCATCCAGCGAGTGATAGCCGCAGGGGGCATGCTCATAGAGGTCACGTATCTCTCTGGCATGCCGCTGGGCTTGCTGCTTCAGGACGCCTTGTCGATGACTGCTCAGGGCCCAGAACACGCCAAAGGTGATGGAAAGGCCATACAGCAAGGTCATGATCAGCAGGGGGGCACGGTCCTGCGACAGCAGTGTCCCGAGGCTGGGTTTGGGGAGCATGATGCCCAGCCGCCAGGGGTTATACCCCGGCAAGCTATACACCATGCCAGCCTGGCTACGGTAGTTCTGGGTGCGGATGTCTTCCGCCTGGAACAACAGCAGACGATTCCCGAGATCTGCCTGTCCGCGGTTACGCTGCGATAGAACCTCCCAGGCATCGGGAGACTCGGCTGAGAAACTTCTCCCGAAGCGCATAGGCCCTTCCGTATCGGCCAGCAACCAGGTGCCCCGGGCGTCCACCAGGAGGGGCTCGGCACTTTCGTCGATGGACATGACATGGCGCAGACCGGCGGTCAGATACTGCCAATCCAGGCTGAACAACAGAACGCCTTTGCGCTCTCCCTGAGCATCGAACACCGGGGTCGCAATGTTGACCACTGGCACCACATTGTCGCCGGCATTCTCATAGCGCAGGTTGCGGCCGGGGGGCGAGACGTAGAGGTCGCGGGGAAACAGCGTCATGGCCTCCCGAAAATATTCGGTATCGGCATGAGAGACCGCGGGTGATCGCTGTTGTCGCTGCTGGCCATGGCTGACATGCAGCAGCTCATGTCCTTGCGGGTCGATCAGGACCAGTTTGGTGTAGCGTCCATAGTGAGTCAGCAGAGTCTCGAACAGTGATGATAGCCGCTCAGTGGTAAGCTGCTTGGTATCGGCTTGATAAGGCGAGTGGGTTTCCCCCACGTGGCTGAGATAGCGATCGAGCAGTGACATCTCAGCCGTGGCCAGGGCATGGTTGAGGCTTTCGTTCATGCCTCGCTGAAGCGATTCTTGCCCTGCTTCCAGCATTGCCTGGGCGCCGGCCTGGGCGCCCTCGAGCCGGGCATCAAGGTGGGCCCGAAAGATCGGGTATAGGGTGGCTGTCACCAGCACGACCGGGACGACAATGGCCATTGCCAGGCGAATGCACAGGGTTTTCAGCGTCATTGGTGGATCTCCAGGCAGAATGACGCGAAGAAGCGAAGCGACGCATTGTACGGGAAGTCGCTCGAGAAAGGACCAACGGTTCTTCTAGAGGAGGGGCGAGGCAGGCTGCCCATGCCCACCCACGCTCTGTCTCAGGCATCGTGAGCTCCATCGAAATGCCTAGGTTCTGTCTGGAAAGTCGGCACGTAGGTAGCGGTCTATGCAGGCCAGGCATACCATCGCTCTGAAGCTGCTGGCCCTTATAGGTATCGATCAGAATGGTGTCAAAGCCGACCAGCTCGTAGAGGGCCTGCTCTAACAGAGAGGGAAAACTGCAACCCCCGGCGTTTCGTATCAGCTGGGCTAGGCGCTGGTGCCAGGCCTGGGAGTCGACGGTGGCAAAAGAGTCGGCAGAGATCACGTTGATGGGCCCCGGCGGAGCGTCTGGTTATGGGTACGACCGAGCATACCATGGTCGCCACTCTCCGTGACTTCCTCCGGGGAAGGCCGCAGGCTCTTTTTCTTTAGGGTACCGAATGCTTGATTTTCGAGACTATAACTATCTCCATAGAGCACCGGGTCTCGATCACTTGGCCTTAGGTAACATGGCTCATGGCGTACCTGCAGGGGACATAGTCGACCAACTCAGGCAGGGTCTGGTAGCTCACGCTTAAATCGCTTTTGTTGAAGCAGGTTTCAATACCGATCATACTGCCTCTGCATTCATCCCAAGGCGGAGACACCATGTCTATCCTCAATTCCTATCTTGAGAAAGAACAGCAATTGAAACAGCTTCAGGAAGAGCTGAAGACGCTTGAGCACGATGAGCGTCTGAAGAACGAGCTCGAGTTCAAAGAAAAGTTAGAAGCGCTGATGCGAGAGTTCGGAAAGTCCGCGTCTGAAGTGATCGGCCTGCTGAATCCCAAGTCCGCGGGGGCCAAGAGCACTGCCAGCAGCCCGAGCACGGGGCGTGCCAAGCGCAAGCTGAAGATCTACAAGAATCCCAATACGGGTGAGGTCGTAGAGACCCGCGGCGGCAACCAGAAGACACTGAAGGCCTGGAAGGAAGAGCACGGCGCCGAGGTGGTCGAGTCCTGGCTGGTACGCACCGAAGACTGACGTGTCCTGCCTGCTGGCGACATGGCAGGCCGTTACCGCGCTTTCACCCGAAAGCGCGGTAGGCAAACAGCTTTGGCATGGTAAGTGAGCCCGGCCGTTGAGGTTCAATTGCCGTAGTCGCGTTCGACCTTGGCAATTCGCACGCGAAAACTCGAGTACCACTGCTGATGCCCTCGCCGTTGGGCCTCAAGATGCTCTGCGTTTCGCTTCCAGTGCTTGATGGCCTCCAGGCTTTCCCAGTACGAGACCGTGATACCCAACTCCTCCCTGACCGACTCCACCCCGAGAAATCCCGGCTGCTCCGCGGCCAACGCCATCATGTGGCGGGCCATCGCTGAATACCCATTGTCGCCTTCGGTCCGGTGGCTACTGAAGATCACGGCGTAATAGGGTGGTTCGGGCGTATTGGCAATCTCCGACATGGCGGCCTCGAGGGTGAGTGGCAACACGCTGAGCGTAGGCGGCATATGGCGCCGGTGTACAGCGGTGAAGGTGCTCCCGGGGTCGGGTGCGGCCCGGCACTCGGGTTATGTCACTCATTCACGAAGCTCCAGGCGTCGAAATGCGGGCTTAAGGCGATGCACGAGTTCGTGAAGCTCGGCGGTCGAGGGGGCCGTCGTCACCGGCTGGGCATAGGCTTCGTCCAGACACTGCCCGGTGCGCGCCACCTGGATGGCATAGCGCTCGACGCCTTGTGAGGCGAGGTCCAGCGCCAGGCAGTGCAGGTCCTCCAGATCGAGGTCGCGCCAGTGGACCGTGGTGCGACATTCGAATGTGATGCCACTCGCCAGCAGCTGGGCCAGGCTCTCCCGATGGGCGGCGCCCATGCCGGGTCTGCCGACGATGGCGTCGAAGTGCGCGTCGGGTCCTTTCACGTCCAGCCCCACCCAGTCGAGATGGGGCAGCATCGCCGCCAGGCGCCGGGGATAGACGCCGGCGGTGTGCAACCCGACCTTGAAGCCCAGGGCGCGAACCCGCGCGGCAGCCAGCGGCAGGTCGGCGTGCAATGTGGGCTCGCCACCGCTGAACACCACCCCTTCCAGCAGGCCCCGGCGCGTGCCCAGGAAGGCCTCGACCTCCGCCCACTCATCGGGCTTGGCTCTTCTCGGTTCGAGCATCTGCGGGTTGTGGCAGTAACCGCAGCGCAAGGGACAGCCCTGCAGGAAGATCACGGCGGCCAGGTGGTCGGGATAGTCCAGGGTGGTCATGGGGGTCAGGCCGGCCACGGGGAGATGCGGCCAGCGAGGGGCGGAATCAGACATGGGGGCTTTCCAGGCAGGCGCCCCGGCGTCGACGGGGCGCCAGGGGTGGCGATGGCGTTATGCGTGGGCGGTCGACTCGCTGAAGTGCCGACGCTCGCGGTGCTCGGCCTGCTTGCCGTGGTTGAACTGGCTGACCGGGCGGTGATAGCCCATCACCCGGGTCCAGACCTCGCAGCGCTGGCGCTGTTCGGTGGGCAGGGTCTCGACGGAGTGGCGCATGGGATGCTCCTTTTGCATGGTGGTCGGGTGTGACGAGGGAGAGGTGCCTCAGGCCGTGGCATCGGTCACTGAAGCGTGCTGTGCCAGAAGCGCCTCGTCGCACTTCGGGCAGAACTCGTGTTCGCCGGCCAGGTAGCCGTGCACCGGACAGATCGAGAAGGTCGGCGTCACGGTGAGGTAGGGCAGGCGGAAGCGGGACAGCGCGGTGCGCACCAGGGTCTTGCAGGCCTCGGCCGAGGAGAGGCGTTCGCGCATGTAGAGGTGCAGCACCGTGCCGCCGGTATAGCGCGTCTGCAGCGGGTCCTGGTGCAGCAGGGCCTCGAAGGGGTCGTCGGTGTGGCCCACCGGCAGCTGGCTGGAGTTGGTGTAGTAGGGCGCCTCCGGCGTGCCGGCCTGCAGGATGCCGGGGAAGCGCTTGCGGTCTTCCTTGGCGAAGCGGTAGGTGGTGCCCTCGGCCGGGGTCGCCTCCAGGTTGTAGAGGTGGCCGGTGTCCTCCTGGAACTCACGCATCCGCTCGCGAACATGCTCCAGCAGTTCCAGGGCGAGCTGCTGCCCCTCGGGGGCGGCGATATCGAAGCGGTCCTCGAAGAAGTTGCGGACCATCTCGTTGAGCCCGTTCACGCCCAGCGTGGAGAAGTGGTTGCGAAGGGTCCCCAGGTAGCGCCGGCTGTAGGGGTAGAGGCCGTCGTCCATCCACCGCTGGATGCAGTCGCGCTTGATCTCCAGGCTGTCGCGGCCCAGTTCGAGCAGCCGGTCCAGTTCGGCATAGAGCCCCGCCCGGTCGCCGGCGAAACGATGTCCCAGACGCGCACAGTTGATCGTCACCACGCCCAGCGAGCCGGTCTGCTCGGCGCTGCCGAACAGGCCATTGCCGCGCTTGAGCAGCTCGCTGAGGTCGAGCTGCAGCCGGCAGCACATGGAGCGCACCATGTGCGGCTCCAGGTCCGAGTTGAGAAAGTTCTGGAAGTACGGCAGCCCGTAGCGGGCGGTCAGCGCGAAGAGCCGCTCGGCGTTGTCGCTCTTCCAGTCGAAGTCATGCGTGATGTTGTAGGTGGGGATCGGGAAGGTGAATACCCGGCCGCGGCAGTCGCCCGTCTCCATCACCTCCAGGTAGGCGCGGTTGAGCAGGTCCATCTCGGCCTGCAGCTCGCCGTAGGTGAAGGGCTGCTCCGCCCCGCCGATGACCGGCACCTGGTCGCGCAGGTCCGCCGGGCAGGTCCAGTCGAAGGTGAGGTTGGTGAACGGCGTCTGGCTGCCCCAGCGCGAGGGCACGTTGAGGTTGTAGATGAACTCCTGCAGCGCCTGCTTCACCGCCGGGTAGTCGAGCCGGTCGAGGCGCACGAAGGGCGCCAGGTAGGTATCGAAGGAGCTGAACGCCTGGGCGCCGGCCCACTCGTTCTGCAGGGTGCCGAGGAAGTTGACCATCTGCCCCAGCGCGCTGGAGAGGTGGCGGGGCGGCGCGCTCTCCGCCCGACCAGGCACCCCGTTGAAGCCCTCGACCAGCAGGGTGCGCAGCGACCAGCCGGCGCAGTAGCCGCTGAGCATGTCCAGGTCGTGGATATGCAGGTCGCCCTCGCGATGGGCCTCGCCTACCGCGGCGGGGTAGACCTCGTTGAGCCAGTAGTTGGCGATCAGCTTGCCGGAGGCGTTGAGGATCAACCCGCCCAGGGAGTAGCCCTGGTTGGCGTTGGCATTGACGCGCCAGTCGGCACGCTGCAGGTATTCGTTGACCGTCGACGCCACCCTGACGGTGCCGGGCTGCGGGCTTCCCATGGAGGGCTCCTTCACTGGCTGGATATCTACATATGGTGTCGATGTCTATAAAAAACACCATATATTGTGCATGAAAAGGATAGGCACCCTGCCGCAGCAGCGACATGATCCAGGTCAGGAAAAGGAGGATGACGAGCGTGAGGCCGCTATTCGCATGGCATGACACACCTGCATGGCTGGGCTCATGGCGGCAAGCTGACGGTCAAGCAGATCGCCGCCCTCCAGGAGTTGGTAGCCGATCAGGGGGCCACCGGCGTTGCCTGGGTGATCAAGGAAAAGCTACGCTGGATCCCAGGCAGAGGGCGGGGTCATGCGAGCCGCCAGGCTGCGTCATTGACCAGGTTGAGCGGGCGCTCACCCCTGAGCGCCAAAATCAGGTTGTCCACGGCGCGCTGGGCCATGGCGGTGCGCGTCTCGTGAGTTGCCGAGCCGATATGCGGCAGGGCCACCACGTTGGTCATGTGCGGCAGCGGCGACTCCGGCGACAGCGGCTCCTGCTCGAAGACGTCCAGGCCGGCGGCGCGAATGCGCCCCATCTCCAGCGCCTCGATGAGCGTCGCCTCGTTGACGACCTTGCCGCGGGCGATGTTGACGAAGATCGCCGATGGCTTCATCAGGGCAAACTCTCGCTCGCCGATCAGGTGCTCGGTCTCGGCGGTGAGGGGCACGGTGACGCAGACGAAGTCCGCCTCGGCGAGCAGCGCCTCCATCTCGCGCCGCTCCGCCCCCAGTTCGCGCTCGAGATCGGGCTTGGGGGAGGCGTTCGAGTAGAGGACGCGCATGCCGAAGCCCAGGGCGCCGCGCCGGGCGATGGCGGCGCCGATGCGTCCGAAGCCGATCAGCCCCAGGGTCTTGCCGTGGACGTCGCTGCCGAAGTGCTCGGGACCGATCCCCGCTTGCCAGTCGCCGCGCTTTACCAGGTCAGCGAGCTCCACGGCGCGCCGGGCGGCGGCCATGATCAGCAGGAAGCCGGTGTCGGCGGTGGTCTCGGTAAGCACGTCCGGGGTGTTGCACAGCAGGATGCCGCGACGGGTCAGCGCCTCGACCGGGTAGTTGTCGTAGCCCACCGAGATGGTGGCGATGGCTTCGAGCTGGGGTGCGGCGTCGAGCAGCTCGGGGGTGATGGCCAGGCTGGCGCCGATGAGGCCGTGGGCGTCGGATAGCGCGGCCCGAAAGGCCGGGTCGTCGGCGGAAGCCAGGGCTGGAAAGGCCTGGACATCGAAGTCCTGGCCAAGCTGGGCCAGCTGGTCATCGTTCAGGCGGCCATAGGCCAGGATACGCTTCTTCATGGTTCAGGCTTCTTTGAGGCGATGGGCCGGGTGTCTATCGGGCAGGCAGTTCGGCTTCAAGCGCTGTGAGACGGGCGCGACTGGGTAGCCCCTCCATGTCGCCCACCACCTGCACCGCCAACGAGCCGATCAGGTTGCCGCGGCGGACCGCCTCCCGGGGCGAGCGGCCGTCGAGCAGGGCGCTGACCACGCCCACTGCGAAACCGTCGCCGGCCCCCACCGTATCCACCACGTCGTCGACCGCAAAGCCCGGCAGGGTAAAGCTCTCCTGCCGGCCGCCCAGGGTGCCGCAATAGTAGCTGCCCTCGGGCCCCAGCTTGATGATGACGGCCTGGGCGCCGCGCTCCAGGTAGAAGTCGGCGATGGCCTCGGGGCTGTCCCGGCCGGTGAGCCGGCGTCCCTCGGCCAGGCCGGGCAACACCCAGTCGCTATGGGCGGCCAGCTCGTTCAGGGTGTCGCGCATCTCGGTCTCGCTCGGCCACAGGCCGGGGCGCAGGTTGGGGTCGAAGGAGACGCTGGCGCCGGCATCGCGCGCCCGGGTGAGCATGTGTCCCGACAGTGCCCGGGCACTGGGCGAGAGCGCGGGCGGGATGCCGGTGGCGTGCAGGTGGCGCAAGGCCCGGAAGTCGACGGTCTCGGCATCGGCGGGGGCCAGGTGGCTGGCGGCGCTGCCGTGACGGAAGTAGGTGACCCGGGGATCGGCCCCTGCCAGCGCTCGCTCCTTGAACAGCAGGCCGGTGGGGTGGTCGGGGTCACTGCTCAGATGTCGGCAGTCCAGTCCCTCGGCCTCCAGGGTGCGACGAATGAAGGTGCCGAAGCCGTCGTCGCCGACCCGGCTCAACCAGCCGACGTGAAAGCCCAGGCGGGCCAGGCCGATGGCGACGTTGGTGTCGGCACCGGCGATGTGACGCTGAAAGTGTTCGACCTCGGCCAGCTCGCCCGGGCTCTCGGCAACGAACATGGCCATGGCCTCGCCGAAGGTGAGGAGTTCGGGGGCGGAAGAAGCATGGACGGGCATGGAGAACCTCGCAGTCAGGTGGGTGGTCGCTGGCGTGTCATTGCCGGGAGCTGAGACGAACTCATGGCGGCGGACGTCGGGTCGAACCGCGGGCGATCAACTCGGGTGCATGGCGACGTAACACTGTGGTAGCCCCAGCGCCGTGAGAGGGCACCAGGCATGCCACGGCGGCACGGCCGATCGCATCGGTGGGCTGGGCCAGCGTCGTGATGCCCGGGGTAACCAGCTCGCACCAGTCGAGCTCGTCGATGCCTATCAGGCCGGTCTCGCCGAGACGGGCGCCGAGGGCCTGCAGGGCCCGGGTCGCCGCCAGGGTGGCGGTGCCGTTGGCGCAGAGCAGCGCACGGGGCCGCGTGCCGGGACGAGCCAGGAAGTCGCCGATGGCGCGCTGCAGGGCTCCGCGCTCCAGTGGCTGGCAATGAGCCTCGCCGCCCAGGTCACGAGCCGCCCCCCCCCCCCTGCAGGAAGCATGTCAGACGCACCCGACGAGGACTGGCCTGCTCCGGCGGCTCGCTGAGGTAGAGAAGATCGCCATACCCCTGAGCCTGGAGGTGGTCCAGGGCGAGGTCGACGGCCCGGGCATTGTCGAGGCCCACGACCTCGGCGTCGTTCAGCTCCCGGTCCAGCAATACCAGGGGGATGCCCTCGTCCACCCAAGCTTGAAGATCGTGATCCGGACTACCGGCAGCATTGATCACCAGGCCCTCAACCCGGTAGGAGGCGAGCAAGGCGAGGTGTTCGCGCTCCTGGGCCGGGTCGTTGTCGGTGTTGCAGACCATCAACGACAGGCCGCGTTCGCGGCAGGCCTGTTCCACGCCATGCATGATGGCCACCGAGAAGGGATTGCGAATGTCGGCCACCAGCATGCCGATCAACCCCGAGTGACCGCCCTTGAGGCTCCTGGCGATCTGATTGGGGTGGTAGCCCAGACGCTGAGCAGCGGCGGCGATGCGTGTCTGCATGCCCGGCGAGAGGCGCTCACGTTCATCAGTGAAGTAGCGGGAAACGCTGGTCTTGGAGACGCCGGCCTCACGCGCGACCTCGAGGATCGTCGAGTGTTTGTGGTCGGTTGGCATCGTTGGAAATCTGCATATGGAATCGTTCCCATCGTATGCTCCACTTGAAGGTAAGGCAAATGGACATCGGTTCGGCGAGAGTGAACTATGATGGGAGTGATCCAGACAGCGTGGTGAGAGAGCGCCAATGACACGATCAACAGAAGATCCCCTGAAACGAATCTTCGCATATCGTGCGCTGGGTCTCCGCGATCGGTTCCCCCCGCCCCTAGAAAGCTTTCGTGAGGCTCTTGAGTGCCTGAAAAGTGGTCGTTCCTATATGGCAGCTCAGTGTGGGAGATCATTGTCTACCTTCGTGGCGGCTACACCCTGACCATCCCGGAGCATTTTTTATCTTCGCCGTTCTGGCAACGACGTTACTCTCGTGTCGTCTGAAGAGAACCTTCAGGCCTCAGTCAGCTCAAGGTTTGTCAAGAGATGTCTGATGACGGCTACTCAGCTCTAGAGTTTTCAATAAAAGTGACATATGGAACGCCGCCGATCAAGTATTCAGTGACAGGGAAAGATCACGGCGATAGATGACAAAATCGCTCCATCAGTTTGAAGGCCGTTCTCCAGAAGAAGCTCTCGAAGTAAGCACACAGCAGGTATACGATCTGCCCATGCGAATCAACCATGGAATGTTTACATGACGACTGATTGCGGTCCGGGGTGAAAAATATGGCAAGTGCTGTCGGCAGGTTTTTCTTGTCTAGGGGCGCTGATCAGATGAGCTCTTGAGAGCGGTCTTTTGAACACTTCACCTAGTCAATAAGACTGCTGTGCCACTCTTCCGGATTATAGCTTCGGGCTGCCGGCGGCTTAATGTTTAGATGAATAATAAGATCAGTGTAGATCTTAATCATAGATGGCGCTCGATGCTTGTTTGCTCATAATAATATTTATACTTTTAATGCAATAATTTCTTCACGTTGCCATGTTCCATGAATAATGCGGCCGATATTTTCGGCGATGGTGTTCTTGCAAGGCATGGGATATGAAAGGAAGTTAAAATAAATCCTGGGTTAAATATAAATCAAGATAGTGCTTTATGGGCTTTAGGCAATGGAATTGATTGCTAACCTTGCAGATGTAATGCTTCCTTATGGTGTGTCTTGTGTTTATGTTTATAACCATTTTGAGGTGTAGATGATATGGTAATTTTTTGGCATTTTAATATTTATTATGGGTTATTTAAAAAGACTTTGACTTTAGTCTGAGGCCTTTCTTCAATTGGACGATGGTCAGCATAACTATTGTTTCCTCACTCATGCTAGGGGGTTTTAGGTGGATGACTAGTATAGTGGTTAGGATGTCGTTTGGTTAAAAGACCAGTTTTTTCAGGGCTCAAATGTGTCTCTATGATAGTGGCTAGGTGGGTGGCTAGGAGGGTGGCTAGGCGGGTGGCTAGGCGGGTGGCTAGGCGGGTGGCTAGACGGGTGGCTAGACGGGTGGCTAGACGGGTGGCTAGGCGGGTGGCTAGGCGGGTGGCTAGGCGGGTGGCTAGGCGGGTGGCTAGGCGGGTGGCTAGGCGGGTGGCTAGGCGGGTGGCTAGACGGGTGGCTAGGCGGGTGGCTAGGCGGGTGGCTAGACGGGTGGCTAGGCGGGTGGCCAAGAAAATGGCTAGCAGAGTGCCGGTTCGGGGGTTAGAAGGGTGACCAGGTAGGCAGCAAGGGGCATGAACTCTCAAGCTTTGGAGAGATAGCCCCGGTAAGCTTCATATAGATAGCCCTATTCTGTATATAGGACTATCTCGTCTCTGAGGCTTATCTTCTGAAGATGCGGTCATGCACAGAGAGCACCTAGCTCCGTCATCACCGGGCTTGGGTAGTGATCAGGATTATTTGAATTGATTTCACCCGTATCACTTTCAGTGTCCCTATAGAGGGTCAGTCCCATAAAAGGCATGGGATGGAGGTGGAGTGAATTTTGAGGGTGAAGTGAATGAGGTGATACTTTATAGCGGGAGAATTGTGTAGTGAATTCCGTTTGAAGTTTAGGTTTAAAAAGATCAGGTCAGTACATTTTCGGAGTGGTGAATGCAATTTTCATTCGCTGTTTTCGAGAAGCCTTCCTGAAGGCGCGAAAAGAAGGTGTCGGCACTTGTTTGTTGAGCCGTCAGGTTTGCCTGTGATGGGGTATGATGCCGGCAAGTGGTATGTAAATGATCTTCTATCTGGTTTCATTGTTTTGGAGGCTTTTTATGCGGCATGAAGAGGGTGCTAGTGACCGTCTACTACAAGATGCTCTATCACTCCATTCTTCTGGTATGGGTCCCAGTCTCATTGAGTTGTCAGAGAAATCTGTTTTTCCGGGGTTGGTTCCAGCAGCACCCGCTGCCGAATTAAATCTCGTTGTACTGGAATCTTGTTGGGAAAGTCGGCTCCACGGTTTGTTCGACGTGGGCGATCTATTCGTTATCGGCTTAAGGATGTTCTGGATTGGTTGGCGGAAGAGAATGCCCACGGTTCCACCGCAGAAGCAGATCTTAATCAACCTAGGAAATGAAAATTCCTGATAAATATCGGCATGATCTGAAACGATTCAATTACGGCCTGTGCCGATTCCTTTCGGTAGATCATAGGTATCTGGTTAGAGCGACAGTTATAGGGTTATAATAGATGCTAGCGCTGGACCCGGATTCGTCCTGCCAATCTCTGAGTCGAAGAAACGGTCATCGTCGCTGCTGGCAGAGGCTAGTTGAAAATGGCTGGTGTCGAATTGTTCCAGTATGCGGTGCGGCTCATCTGCCGGATGGGGCGAACAATGAGATGCTTTGCACTAGTACCGGACTCGCCTGGCAGACAACGAATGCAGAACCGGCACCAGCGCCAGCGCGAATAGTTTCAAAAACCTGAGTGATTAGGGCTAGGTGTAGGGTCCCGGATGATCATCTTGAACGATGATCCGTTCGGACTGAACTCCTTTCTGGTTGCTCGATAGTGCGTCCAAAAGCCCTAACGCGGCCCCATAGCGTCCGGCCGTAGCATCGTCGCCTGGAATTCGTCCCATGAGGTCCCGAAAAAAATTCCCTCTATCACTAGAGATGACGGTTGACGATCACAGCACAGTATGCTGCCACATACCGTTGTGCGTCTTCGCGTGCGCGATGTGGAGCAGGTGTCTTTCTGATGATTTCTTCCAGCAGTAATGTGCGTTCTGCACCCAGCGCGCCGAATAGCTGGTGCACGTCAGAAAGCTGAAATGAAGGCTCTATGCCTGCTGCTTCAAATAGTCTTTCTATCCAGAATGAATCGAATTCAAGCGCGTCGCAGAAAACTGTCTCAACCCCAAGTGACCGATCAAGACGTTCGGCAGCATCGGTTACCGGTATTCCTTCATTTAGTAACTTTTCGCGTTTTATCCCATGAATTGCTTCTGCGACATTATTCCAGTATGTCCAATGATCAGGCGGACGGATGAGGAAGGAATCACTGTTACCGAGTGTGTCTGCCCAACCGATCTCAATGGGATAGCTGCTCTCATGCAGACCTGAGGCTTCGATATCTATAAAAGTAATGAGTTTATTGAGATTCATCGACTTTTCTTCATGTGGAAATGTATGGCAATAGAATCTAGTAGTTTCACTAAACAAGCTGCTGGCGTAAAGCGCTATAAAAAATTTCGTTATCTAAGGGATCGGCTCGGGAAGTGGTGACGTCCGAATCGAAGCGGCAGCCGGTTAGGGACTTTGCGAATAGGCAGTTGGCTCAGCCAGTGGAATGAAGCAGGGTTGGGCGCATGCGCCCAACCCGACTCCAAGAGCGAGATCATGTGGTTCGTCTCTGGCAGGCAGGGTTGGCTCCCCGTATCAAGGTGGGGGCGAATGCGGTCCATTTCACCCGGGGAGCGATCCGAGGGTTGGCTGCCTGAAGCAGGGGGGGGCGCATGCGCCCAACCCCACTTCAGAGCAGGAATCCCGTGATTCGTCTCCGACGGCCCAGCTTAACCTGATTCTCGTCTACCGGCTGACCGTATGCAGCCCATCTCACTCAGCAGACGATTCGAGGGTTGGGTACCTGAAGCAGGGGTGGGCGCATGCGCCCACCCCCGGCTAACAGCGCAGGATCCTTTGACTCGTCCCCGGCGGGCCAGCTCAACCTGATTCTCGTCACCTGGCTGACCGTATGCAGTCCATCTCACCCGGGGAGCGATCCGAGGGTTGGCTGTCTGAAGCAGGGGTGGGCGCATGCGCCCATCCCGACTCCAAGAGCAAGATCCTGTGATTCATCTCTGGCAGGCCGGGCTGGCTCCCCATATTAAGGTGGGGCCGAATGCGGTCCATCTCACCCTGGGAGCAATCCGAAGGTTGGCTGCCTGAAGCGGGGTTGGGCGCATGCGCCCAACCNAACCCGACTCCGAGAGCAGGATCATGAGATTCGTCTCCGGCAGGGCTAGCCAGGGCGGACCCTCGTCTCCCGGGGTGGCCGCATGCGGTCCACCTCACTCGGAAGTCGATCTAAGGGGTGGCAACCTGAAGCAGGGGTGGGCGCATGCGCCCACCCCCGGCTAAAAGAGCAGGATCCTTTGACTCGTCCCCGGCGGGCCAGCTCAACCTGATTCTCGTCACCTGGCTGACTGTATGCAGTTCATCTCACTCGGGAGCCGATTCGAGGATTGGCTACCTGAAACAAGGTGGGCGCATGCGCCCATCCCGACTCCAAGAGCGAGATCATGTGGTTCGTCTCTGGCAGGCAGGGTTGGCTCCCCGTATTAAGGTGGGGCCGAATACGGTCCATATCACCCAGGGAGCGATCCGAGGGTTGGCTGCCTTAAACGGGGTTGGGCGCATGCGCCCAACCCCGGCTGACAGAGCAGGACCCTTTGACTCGTCCCCGGCGGGCCAGCTCAACCTGATTCTCGTCTACCGGCTGACCGTATGCAGTCCATCTCACTCAGCAGGCGATTCGAGGGTTGGGTACCTGAAGTAGGGGTGGCGCATGCGCCCAACCCAAATCCGAGTGTCGACGCCCGAGCTATAAGTCCGTAAATCATCAAAACTGATTGCCCCCGATCCGCATGACCTTTCTTTACTGGTGACCAAACCTGTAAGGACCGCGCTATGCGGAGCCGAGAGGACTTTCTCATGGTAAAGCAACTCCACCAGCGAGGCGCCCACCTCGTGGACATTGCGCATCAGGTCGGCTGTTCCGAACGTACCCGGTGGAATCACCTGGCCCGCGAGAAGGCGCCGGCGGGGGCTACCGGTGCCAAATCGTTGAGAGCAAGCACTCAGGGCCAGGTCAGTGAATGCGTGGCATTTTCGACCATCCCCAAGCTGCCTTCATTAAAAGGCCTGTAGATGTCTATGAAACCTGGGACGATTCAGGCCGCTCAAGCCTGGCCGGCTCGTTTGGTTTCGGCTTCGTAGTGCTCGATGCCGAGCAGGATGAGCATTCGGGTGGTGGCGGATAGCGAGCGCATCTCCAGCTGGGCGATACCCTCGAGCTTGGCACGCTCGGTCACGCTGACTTGGGCCATCAACGGGAGGTTACACCCGCGCAGGGCGCGGGCCGCAACAGCGGCTTGCATGGTCTCGGCGGTGTCCATAGGTTAGGCTTCCTTAAGGTTGTCTAAGACTGCAGCATCAGAATGGAACCGAAAGGTTTCTTTGTCAAGTGGAGCGTAGAACCTAATGGTTTCTTTTGGCGAGAGGCTTCGCGGAGAGAGGGAGCGTCTGGGGTTAACGCAGACCCAGATCGGTGACCTGGCGGGGGTGACGAAGAAGACACAGATGCTATACGAGAGCGGCGAGCGCAGCCCAAAAGCTGACTATCTCACCGCGATATCCGGTGTCGGCGCCGATGTCGAGTACGTGCTAACAGGTAACCGTTCGGTCAGGGGATCAATCGGTTCCACTGGAGCCAGCCGTCTCGAGGATGGTGCAATGTTTGGCGACAACATGGCCGGAAGTGATCAGCTTGCGGCTGTGAAGATGTATGACATCGAGGCCGCGGCCGGCGATGGCCGCTCCCTGGAACAGGAGGAGGTCGAGTCCACGCTCTACTTCCCCACCGACCAGCTAGCCGCCCAGGGCCTCGATCCGGCTCAGGTGGTGGGCATCAAGGTGCGCGGCGACTCCATGGACGGCACTCTCGCCGATGGCGACTGGGTGCTGGTGGACCGCAGCCGGTGCGAACCGAAGCCAGAGGGGGTGTTTCTGCTGCTGGTACACGGCGAGCGGCGCATCAAGCGCGTGCAGCGGGTGGCAGGGGGCGCTTGGCTGCTGATCAGCGACAACGAGCATTATCAGCCCGAGATGATCAAGCCCGAGGATATGCGGGACGTGGAGATCCTGGGGCGGTGTGAGATTAGGATAGGGCGGGTTTCATAATCGAGGCGGCAGAAGACCGCTACATATGCCCCTTGGAATGGGGGTATTTCGCAAGGGAGATAGGGAAATGAACAATGTGAAGGAAGAGCAAAGTGATAAGAAGGTTCATGTATCAGCTGTAAGGCCCATCAGGGCAGTCACAGGACTATTAAGAAAGGGTGAAAATCCCAGTTCAGCTCTATTTCAAAGCAAGCTGGGCAAGCCTTGGGACGTTAGCGACAAAATTGCCATTGAGTTTGTCAATGAAATAGAGAGGAGGTTCAGGAGTAAGAATAAGAAGTTTGGGTATTTTTCATCCAAGATGACCTCGATCCCAAGAGAGCTGAAGCGTTATTATGAATCTAATGACAACAGCTCTGATGCGGAATTTATGAGCTTTTCTGATGGCCTGATGACAGGTTTGGCTAGTGCTGCCGACGAAGCTAAAGCATCACCAACAGCTGGCGGGAATGTAGTAATAATGCACTATTCTTCTCATGAGGAAGGTGATCTTGGTAGGCTGTTAGTCATGCTCTTAGAAAAGCGGGGCATGTTTGATTTTGATAGTGATTTACGCCCTGAGCGCTTGGAGCCTATTGATACGAAAGCTATAAAGCAAGCCGCTCTGATCGATATAAATTTGTTCTCGGTTTGCTACCCTAGCCATGATGGTGAAGCATACTTGCGGTTCATCGAAGGGAGCTCGAGAGCAGACTTTTTTAAAACTTCATTTGGGTGTAGTGAAAGTGTAGATAACAAGAGAAGCGTTGAGGAGCTTGATCGAGCTCTCGGAGACTTTATCGAGGCAAAGAGGATTGGTCTTGATTTGGCTGAAGAGTTGAGGGAAGGTGTTAAAGCATTGTTGCTTCAGCACTCGAAACCAAGTTCAGAGCCGCTTAGTCTTGACAAAATACAGAAGCGGCTGGACCAGATTCTTCCAGAAGAGAGCGAGCATAAAGGTTTGTTCTCAGGTTTTGTGAATGATAATGAATACCAAGTCAATGACTGGTTTTCTCCAACCAATTATAGTGCAAAAAAAGTTGGAAAAATTCTTCTGGAAGATGAGAATAAAAGCTATGATGTAGAGGTTAGCGAGAATTCTATTGGCGAGATGGACTCCACTAAGCCAGTTAAGGTTTCTGAGGATGGGAACTACCTTTGCTTTCCTATTTCAGGTGAAAAACGCAGAGAAGTGTTCCGTGTTACTGGCCGCTCAATGAGTGACGATGATGGAACAGCATAGCTTTGAGCCTTTAATACAGCTGCTCTCCTCTTTGCCTGGTAAGGTCTCTATCAGCTCTGGCCGATTCGTAACATTGCCTAGTGAGATTGGTCGGGAAGAATTGGATCGCGTCCTTTCTTTAGCGGGATATCATGACTCAGTACATGTAAGTGATGATGAGCTTGTATTTTCCCTTGCTTCTGGGAAATGGGATAATTTACCCCCCATCTATCAAGATGAGGAAGTGTTCTGGAAGAGGCACGAGTCAACCAATCAATTGCCTGATGAATATTTTATAGTTTCAATTGGGGCTTCTAGTGCAGATAAGGAACAGCACAAATTTATTTGTTCAGTGGACCTCGTAATTAAGGCAAGAGCCTTGATTAAGGAGATTGCTGACCACTTTGTTTCTTCGGATAATAAAGCTCTTTTCTTCGTAAGTCATGAGGGGCGAGGGGTAAAGAAAAGTATATCCATAATCCTCAGTTCTGAAGAGGTTTCTAGTCTCAATCCCGATGAAGCTGCTATGGGTGGTATAAATGAGCTATCTAGGTTAATGCTCATGGATGATGTTCATCAGCCTGAAAGAAACGAGGTTCTTAGGAGAGCTATAACCCTAGTGCTCGATGAGCCACATAAAGATTTTTCCGACTTTTTGTGGGTTTTGCAGAACATTTCTAGGCTCCATGAGAAATATAAAGAACAGTACGAGATATATTTCCATAATTTTTCTGTGAGCAAACTTCTTAATGAGATTGATCAAAAAAGTTTGGAATTTAACTCTAAGCTAATGGATTTTGTCTCAAATAGTCAGAATAAAGCGCTAACTATTCCCGGCGCAATTGTTGCCATAGGAGCGTTAATACGCACTGGTGGAGGCTGGGGGATATTTTTAATTATGGCTGGGGTTTTTGTGGTGGGTAAGGTCGTTATAATGTCTAATAGCATGATGATGCAGACGTTTGATGACTTGAAGTGGCAGATCGATAAATCATTTAAGAAGTATGAGATTATCAGGGAGAGTGACGAAGTTGTTAATATGGCTAGCGAATGTTCGCAAAGGCTTTATGATAAAATTTCGGTTGCCAAGGCGAATTTGAAAAAAGTTAATCTGTTGGCGAGGTTTACTTTTTGGTTTGGTATGATCTATACGTTGCTCGTTTTTTTCGATATTTCGTTATCACCAGATTCGCTGATTGGTGATTTACCCAGCACTTCTCAAGAGGGACGCTTTGCAAGCCTCTTTGAGTGGTTTGGAGAGACAATCATTTATGTGCGGTCGATTTTCTCTCTATAGCACTTTCCCCAAGCTCTCGGAATCCTTGCGCCTGCCACTAAAACCTCGAGAGCTTCAGTCGCGCTATAACGTGGCGCCGGGCACCTATATCACTGCAGTACGTAATCTCCACGATGACGCGCCGCTAGTGATGGACGAGGTGTGGTGGGGCTATCGGCCGCACTGGGCGGGCGAGAAGGCACCAGAGCCGATCAACGCCACCGTCGAGAAGGTGGCCACCTCCAACTACTTCAAGGGGGCTTTCGCCCATCACCGTTGCCTGGTGCCTGCTAACGGGTGGTATGAGTGGCTGCCGGTAGATGGCAAGAAGCAGCCGCACTTCCTTTGCCGTGAGGACCGTGAGCCGATCTGGCTGGCGGGGATCTGGGCGGAGCGGGCCGATGGGAAGCCAGGCTGTGCGATCCTGACCGAGCCAGCACGCGGTGTAGCCAACGAGATCCACCCGCGCATGCCGCTGGCCCTTGATGCCGAGAGCCTGGAGCACTGGCTCGATCCGCAGCTTACCGATCGCGAGACGATCCGCCAGGTGGTACATCACCTGGATGCTGAACTGATCACACACTGGCCGGTGAGCACGCGGGTGAACTGGCCGACAAACGATGAAGCGAGCTTGATTGAACTTTTGAAGCCGTAGGGCACGCATGCACGGTGCTACGCTGCTGACCTACTTCAGAAGGAGCCACCGGCGATGGAACAGCACATACGGAATCTGGAGCAGGAAGTGGCAGTCGTCAAAGAGACCATGGCCACGAAGGAAGCGCTTGCCAAAACTGAGGCCAGCATTATCAAGTGGAATGTCGGCACCATCGTGGCTGTTGCCGCATTGATATTCGCCATCATCCGCCTTGCTGGTGGCTGACCCGTATAAAGCGATTGCTATTAGCGCCCTGGCCACTGGTCAGGTCGCTTGAGTTTGTGGCCTTCGCCTACCTGTAGCACCTCTCCCCACCGCGTGGTAAATCGCGGCGTGCGGTGCGCGCTGCGCAGGTGCCATGCGGCGCCGGCGGTGGGCCGGCCAAGGGTGACGGTACCACGCCCCATTTTCTGATTGAGCTCGTCCAGGGCCGCCATCAATTGGCGGCCTTTGTCGTGTTCGGCCTGCCGTTCGGGTGTATCAAGCAGCGAGAGCTGCTGGCGGTTGGCGTCGATCAGGTCGAGCAGCATCACCCCGGCCTTCATGAAGCGGTACCCACGGCGATAGATCGCCTCAAGACCCTGTTGGGCGGCAGCGAGGATGGAGCGGCTGTCGTCGGTGGGGAAGGGCAGCTCGACCACCACGCTCGGGGAGTATTGGGCGAGATCTGCCCGGTGCCGGTTGGTCTTGAGAAATACGTAAACCGCGCGGGCGTGGCTGTCCTGGGCGCGGAGTTTTTCTGCGCTGCGCTGGGCATGTTGGCGGATGGCGGCCTGTACCTCGCCCAGTTCGCCGGTGAGGCGGCCGAAGGAGCGCGAGGTCATGATGCGGTCGCGTGGCCGGTCGGCATCGTTGAGCTCGATGCAGGGTGTACCCTGGAGCTCGCGCACGGTGCGTTCGAGGGTAACGGAGTAGCGCCGGCGGATAGCCTTGGGGTCAGCTTGGCGGAGATCCCAGGCGGTCTCGATGCCCTGGATGGCCAGCCTCTCGACCAGGCGCCGGCCGACGCCCCATACGTCGCCCAGGGCGGTACGCTGGAGTAGCTCTCGCGTCTCGTCGCCCTCGGAAGTGAGCACACACACACCGTGGTAACCCGGCAGCTTCTTGGCGGCGCGGTTGGCCAGCTTGGCCAGCGTGCGGGTGGGGGCCACGCCCACGCACACGGGGATGCCGGTGAATTGCCGCACCTTGTGGTGCAAGGTGCGGCTCAGGGCGAGCGTGGTGGCGTGGTCGAAGCCATCGAAGCGCACGAACATCTCATCGATGGAGTAGGGCTCGACGCCGGCAGAGAACTCCTCGAGGACCTCGCGCACTCTGGCAGACATGTCGCCGTAGAGCTCGTAGTTGGAGGAGAGCAGGCGGATCTGCCCGCGCTGCACCAGGGGCTGCAGCTCGAAGGCGGGGGTGCCCATCTCCACGCCCAGGGCCTTGAGCTCGTTGGAGCGGGCGATCACGCAGCCGTCGTTGTTGGACATCACCCCCACCGGTGCGCCTTCGAGCCGCGGCTGGAAGACCCGCTCGCAGCTCACGTAGAAGTTATTGCAGTCCACCAAGCCAATCATGGCACCGCTCACACCGGGTACTCGTGGATAACCGAGCGCACCACGCCCCACACCTGGCAATCCAGGTTGGTGAGGGGAATGGGGGCGTAGCGTGGGTTGCCGGAGCACAGCAACGGCCTGCCGTGGCGCTTCTCGTAGCGCTTCACGATCACTTCGCCATCGACCAGGGCGACGAGGATGTGCCCTGGGCGTGGATCGATAGAGCGATCGACCACCAGGGTGTCGCCATCCTGGATGCCGAAGCCGTCCATGCTGTCGCCCTTCACGCTCATGAAGAAAGTGGCCGAGGGGCGCTTCACCAGCCGCTCGTTGAGGTCCAGCGTGCGGCCGACGTAGTCCTCGGCTGGCGAAGGGAAGCCGGAAATACCGGCACGGATGGTGGTGAGGGGGAACGGAAGCGGCCGCAGCGGCGGGGCTGGCAGCGGGTAGTGGATCTCGGGGTCGCGCATCGGAAGGTCTCTTGTCAAATACTGTCTATATGTACAGTATTCGGCAGGAGCGCTCTGTAAGGCAAACGCTAATGCAAGGCGGGAGCGTGGCGATCAGCGGCCAGAGCCTGGCATGGCGGGGCTGAGCGATGAGAGAGCAACAAGGCAGGGACGACATGCGTGTGAACTACCTCGGCCCGCTGTGTGCGGGCATTTCGCACCCCGCGCTGGAGGGCTATGACCTGAAGCGCTTCAAACCTTCGTGCTACCTGGTGGAGGTCAGCGAGGAGGCCGGTGTGGTTGGTCCACTGATGGAGGGCGACCTGCTGGTGGTGGACGAGCAGAAACCCGCACAGCACGCCGACCTGGTGATCGTGGAGGTGGAAGGGGAGCAGCGGCTCTTCAAGAGCCACCGCATCGGCGGGCAGATCCGCTTGATCCCCCCGACGGATAGCAGCGGCTCGTTCACGGCCCGCCAGAGCGACGTGCGTGGCGTGGTGGTGAGCCAGGCGAGGCGGTATGCATGGTGATGTAGGCAAAAACGGACATCGCGTGTTGTTGATGGCGTAGTGTGCGATAGGCCGGCGACGTCCATGCTGCAGCTATGACGCCAAGTGGTCGCGGCCTGTGGCCAGGTCGCCAAGGATAGATGCGAATGCGTCATGCGGTGATGAAGCGGCCCCTGCCAGGGATGGCGGGGGCTTCATCTGGTAGATAGCAGCCTGTTCATCACTGCCTGCCTGTCGAGGTTGCCTTCCTTACTTGCCCTTTTTTCCTTTGCCAGCCCCACCTTTCTTGCTAACGGTCTGTTTATAGGTGGTTTTTGGGCTTTTCTTTACGGTTGTATCCTTGACGAACTTACCTGTCACTGCGCTTTTGTTGACGGTAGCCATTTGGGAGGTCTCCATTCGAGCACAATATGTAGTATCGACAAGGTGTCGATGTATCCATATATAGTGTCAAAGACAGTCAAAGACAAGCATGATTTGTGCGGAAGCCGCCTTAACCTCGGATTTCCAATTCGATATGGGTGGCATACGTGGTGTTGTTGAGGTCATGGGTGACCTCGGTGGCCAGCCACGCCACGGCGTCGATGGTGGCTTTGAAGCCGGCGAGGCGCACAGGCGTCTCGGGGTAGAGGTCGGGGGCCTTCGGCCAGCGTCAACGAGCACTCGGCGCCGGCGCGCTGGATCCGCTGCCACTCGCTGCGCGCGGCGTTGGCGGCATCATCCCGGCTGGCGTAGGTGTGGCGCAGGCGCTTGAGGTTTTCGTCACTGCCGGCGATGACCTCGCGGCGCTCGGCGGCGTCCGGGTCGTGCCAGTAGGCGAGCACGCCGGTGAAGGCGTCGCGGTCGGCCTCCACGTAGCGGTGGCCGTCGCCGTGGTGGCGGCGCAGGGTGACCGGGGCGATGGCCCGGCCGCTGGTGGTGCTGGCCTGGCCGGCGGCCATGAACAGCAACCTCCCGGCCTTGATGGTGGCGATGGCGTCATATTGCTCGGCCAGGCGGGTGAGGAAGTGCAGGTCGCTCTCGTCGGTCTGGTCGGCGTGCTCCACATAGATGCCCGGCAGGGTGTTGCCGACCGCTGGGGTGAGGTCGTGGCGGCGGGCAATGGTGGTGACGATGTCGCCGAGGCTGAGCTTGTGCCAGCCCTGGGAGCGCTTGCCGGGTAGCTGGCGGCGCATGTCGGCGCTGCACGCGCGGATGACGACGACATCTGGGGCGCCGGAGTGCTCGACCTCGTCAACGATGAAGGTGCCGCGCTCGACCAGGCCGACGTCCTGCCAGCCCAGGGCGAGCGGACCGGTGGCCTGCTGAAGCGGCCCTGGCACTCGTGGCGCCAGCTGAATGTCAAATGGGCTTTTTGGCAAAGCTACTTGAGGGCGACTTTGAGCTTCAATGTTCTCTTGGTCACGACTGACGGGCAGAGCACTCTGGCGAAGCTGGCGGTCACTGAGTAGGCTGGGTCAATCACTCAACTTCTTTACGCTGCCGCTGGGTGAGGCTGGGCTCAATAGCTCGGTGCCCCTTTTTTGGGTGACGAGGAGGCTAGGGTTGAAGGCACCATGATCAATGCTCAAGACCGGATCACCTTACTTGTCGAAGAAATTTTCGGTAGTCGGGAGAAGGCCACTAGGTGGTTACGCAAACCGCGTGGGATGCTGGGTGGTGTCAGCGCCCTTGAGGCTAGCGCAACGCCGCAGGGCTACGCTGCTGCGGAGGAACTGCTGGAACAGCTACATCATGGGTTCGCGTCGTGACTGATGTAAGCCCAGAAACCCCATGGCCGCCGGCGGCCTACCTATGCACCACCAAGGGTCCTCGCTAATTGGCTGACAAGGCCAGGGTTGGATACCGCGGGGCATAATCCAAGTGACTGGTAACCTCCTGCGAAAAAATGGGCCACTTCCATCTAGTGTTGGTGTCTTTATTAAGTTTTACTGAAAAATGCTGCTGGGCTGAAAGCCCGAAAAGCAGGCCTCGACACTCGTTAGTTTAGACGTCAACTTTCCTTGAAGTGTTTTATCATGTCGTCATGTTTTGCAGTGAGTGATCAGAAGTTTTTGTGTTTTCTTTTGGGGTATTCTGTGCATGATGGAAAAGTATTCGTTCGCCATGAGGTTGTTTAGGCTCTTTCTCCTACAGTTTTGGGGCCGCTCGAAGTTTAGCGAATTTCTCAATGAAACTATTTTTCCTTGGTTTGATTCCAGTTCTACCTGTTGCCGCACGAAAAATCCGTAGTACTGGTGCTTTTTTTAGGTGGTTGGAGCTTGAGTTAATTCGCCGTATGCAATCAATTATATCCGCCTGAAAGATATTATGGGGTGGGTAAAAACTCAGGATGTTCATAGTTCTACCGTAGGTGCTGGTCCTCACCGAAACGGAAGGTGCGTTCCTTTAGTATTGGCCTCCTGTTGAGTTACAGTCGAGGAACCAGCGAGGGCTTGGACTGATAGCGAAACCGCGGGTAAAAGAGGTAATTGATGACCGATCATACGATCGAGAAACACAGGCTTGCCGCGCCAGCTCTTTCGGGCGCGACAAAACCTCAAACTGTAGGACCTGGCACAATGCTCAGGGTTCGGGACGTTGTCGCCAAGATAGGTCTATCAAGATCAACGATCTACAACAAGCTCGACCCAAAATCGAAAGCCTATGATCCCTTGTTTCCCAAGCCAGTTAAACTGAGCACACGGTCAGTTGGTTGGCTGCAGTCTGAAGTCGATGAGTGGTTGGCGCGTCAGGCCAATCTTCGTCGTTGAGGTCGGCAGTGCTGTTTGAATTTTGATCAGCGCCGGTTAATGAGGTTGGGTGAGGGTATATTAGTGATGCCTCAGTCAGCAGTTTAAGCTAGGGAATCTGCCCACTCCTGCATCATCGCACGCCGTTTCTCGAACAGATCACCTCGGCGGTAAGCTGCCTCCACCTTGTTCTCGATGGTGTGCGCAAGCGCCATTTCGGCCACATCACGGGGGTAGCTGGTGACCTCGCCTGTCCAGTCACGAAAGCTCGAGCGAAAACCGTGGGGCACGTAGTCACCACGCTCGCCATCCGGGCCATAGCCCATTCCGCGCATCAACTGCAGCATGGCCATATTGGAGAGGGGACGACCCTGGCGAGCTCCGGGGAAGACATACGGATTGCCATTCACCCTTGGCAGCTGGGTCAGCAGCTCCATCGCCTGCCGAGACAGCGGCACCCGATGCTCACGACGTGCCTTCATCCGGTCGGCTGGGATCGTCCAAGTCTCATTCTCGAGGTCGATCTCGGGCCACTCCGAACGAAGCACTTCTGAGGTTCGTGTCGCTGTCAGTATCAGAAACTGCAACGCCTTGGCGGAGATGCTCGTGTAGCCCCGGAGTTCAGCCATGAAGGTTGGAACCACGTCATATGGCATGGCGGGGTGGTGGGTCACCTTTTTGACGCGGGATGGCTTAGCCAAAAGTTTGTCGAGGTGGCCTCGCCAGCGAGCAGGGTTCACAGGATCCCGGTAGTTATGCGCCGCCGCGTAGTCGAGGACGTTCTCGATCCTCCCCTGCACACGCTTGGCCGTCTCAGTCTTGTTGTTCCAGATTGGCGACAGGATCTTCAGGACGTCCTGGGTGGAGACCTCGTCGACTGGCATGGAGCCGATCACGGGTCGGGCATAGGCCTTCAGAGTGCTGACCCACTGCCGCGCGTGCTTGGCGTTCCGCCAGCTGCGACGGTGAGATTTAATGTAGCGAGCGGCACAACTGGTAAAGGTGGGTGTCGTCTCGTCTGCTTGTGCGTCCTCTACCTTCGCCTCAAGAGGGTCAAGACCCTCCTTGACCAGGCTGCGGTTTTTCCCGGCACGAGCACGCGCCTCAGCAAGGCTGACGTCCGAATAGCTACCAAGGCCCATGTCGCGAAGCTTGCCATTTCGCCGGAACCGATAGATCCAGCTTGCTCCCCCTTTCTTGCCGATCTTGAGATACAGGCCCTCGCCATCGTTGGTCAATCCGGGCTTGCCCTCCCTGACCAGCTTCTGCACCCCGCGTGTGGTGAGCTTGCCCATGGCCATCTCCTAAGTATTCGAGGGATCAGCGTACCATACCTTAGCCCATACTCCAGCCCATACTTTGTCGCCGCAATTAGCGATACGTCTTTGGATGTCATTGGACAATAAATTAAAAAAACATATATAAAACAATGAATAACTGGATCATTTTGGACTTTGCTGTTTTCCAGGTCAGCGGACTCCCCCTCCGCCACGAATATCGAAAGAGCCGCTGAGACATCAGCGGCTCTTTCTTTTTCAGGGTGCGCCAAGGTCATGCGCATGACTTTCTGCCTGATTCTGGTCCGCCTCGCGGTCGCCTGGCCGGAACCGGGTCCTACCGGGGGGCCGTCGCATCCAGGACATGTTGGTAGCCTGGAATGAAAGGCGGCTTCTGTCCCCATCGAGCGCAGGCCTTCGCGAAGCATCACGTCGGTCAAGGCCGGTCAGAAGGGTGCGTCGCATGATCAATCGGCCGTCTCGAGACATGAGGGATCCTGTGCCGTGACGCTATGCCGCAACCCTCGGAATACATTGCCCCACCCAGGTCAGGAACCGTCGGTTGCAAGTCCTGGACAGGTCATGCCGCTCTGGGGCTGCGCGCGGGAATGACCTCAAGCAGGCCCGCGAAGAGCACGATGACACCTCCCGCGATCTCGAAGCCTGTCAGTGACTCATCGGCGAGGAGGGCTGCGGAGAGCGCCCCCACCAGCACCTCCGTCATCAGCAGGATGCTGACGCGTGCCGGCTCAAGCCGGACCGTCGCCCACATCAATGCCACAAGGGTCAAGCCCCACCAGAGGCCACCCGTCAGCAGTGCCAGCCCCGTGATCGTGAAAGCCTGACTCGAGACAAGGCTGGGCACCGGCTCAAGTGTCGGGGCGAGAACCAGCGCCGTCACTGCCGCGCCGAGGGCGAAGATGAAGGCGGCGGGCAGGGCCGTAATGGTGGATCGGGCGCGGATGCCGGTGGTGGAGAAAGACCAGAGGATACCGCCCATCAATGACATCCACTCACCTGCTCCCTGAGGCAGCGGTAGATTGCCGTCGGCCCCCAGCATGATGGCCAGTCCTGCCAGGCCCAAGACAATGGCGACAATGCGCAGGCGGGGCGTCGGCCAACCCATCAGGAAGCGGCCGATCAGCGTGCTCCACACCGGGCTGAGAAACCACAGCAGGATGATGATCGCGACTCGTCCATAGAGGAAGCCGATCGAGTAGAGCGCGAAAGCGGCACCGCCCAAGGCGACCGAGAGCAGGGCGATCGGTCGGGTTCGGGCCAGTTGGCGGCGATGTCGAACGGCAAAGGGCAGAAGAAGTACCACCGTGCCCGCGGTGATGGCGGCTGTCCCCCAGGCGCCCGCCAGGCCCATCTCTCCCAGGGCGCGAACCGGTAGCCAGTAGAACCCCCATAGCACCCCCGTGGCGAGAACGATGGCGGAGGCGAGAAGCGTGTGCTGATCGGGTTGCATGAGACATGGCCTTGCTATTGCGTGAGGGCGGGGGCGAGTTGCTTCGCGCTAGCCGAACCATGGCGAGTCAGTGTGTTCCTGCGCGGAAGCCGTTATCGCCGAAACGGCCATAACGTAACTTTTCTTACCTTTGATGCGAGCGATGTCAGCTATTTTCCTTAATAAAGGGCATCATGCAATGTATTTGATCTATACATAGAGGTTAGATAAAGTTTCTTTTATGAAACGCCCTCTGCCTTCTCTCAATGCGCTTCGCGCCTTCGAGACTACTGCTCGCCATTCGAGCTTCGTGCCTGCTGCCGACGAGCTCCATGTCACGCCGGCGGCGGTGAAGCAACTGGTGCGCAAGCTGGAAGAGCACCTGGGCATAGCACTCGTCGAACGCAGTGGGCGCGGCCTGAAGGTGACGCCGGCCGGCCGTGTTGGCCTGGAATCACTGACGGCAGGCTTCCTGCAGATCGAACGGGCGGTTGGCCAGATGAGGGACTACCGTAACCCTCAACGCCTGGTCGTCTCCGCCGAACCTTCCTTCGCCACTGCCTGGCTGGTACCCCGGCTCGAGCGGTTCCGCGCCATGCATCCCGACATCGATGTGCTGATCGATTCCTCACTTCGCCTTGCGGATCTTGAAAGGGGCGCGGCGGACGTGGCGATTCGTTTCGGCGTCGCTCCGGAGAAGGGGGATGTGGCCTACCGGCTGTTCGACGAGAAGCTCTGTGCCTTCTGCAGTCCATCGCTGACCTCGCGCCATGAGGGATTGCGCCAGTTGGACGACCTCTCTCGCGCCACCCTGATTCACTGGGATACCTCAGCCCTGACCTGGGCCACGGCAACTCGGGCGTGGGTGGGGTGGGAGCCCTGGCTCGAGACGCTGGGAGCCGGACACATAGATGCTCGACGAGGGGTCAGCTTCAGCGACTACAACCTGGCCGTCCAGGCGGCTATTGCGGGACAAGGGGTCGTCCTTGGTAGCCTGCCGATACTGAGCGATCTGGTCGCGGCAGGGCTTCTGGTGCGTGCATTTCCGGACATCGTGGAGACGAGCATCGGTTACGATATCGTTGCGACCCGTGACGCCATCGGTACCCAGCAGGTTCAGAGTTTCATCGCCTGGACCAAGGCGGAAGCGGCAGCGGCAGGGCACGTGCAGCAGCCTCCCGCTGAATCGTCCCAGAGGGGCAGGACACGCCGGGTCCTGTAGGCCTGTAGGGAAGGTGAGGGAAGGCACCTCCTGAACCTGACGTGGCGTTCGCCACCGGGGATCTGCCGATCCGAAACATCATCCGGGCGGCGATCCGGCGCAACGTGATCGGCCTGCCGGCGATCATCGTCGCGCTCTGCCCTATTGTGCCGCTGGTGTTCGACGTCGCCTTCTGAACGCACTATCCGCCCCTGGGAGTGAGCGGTCCTATTCGTCGTCCTCCACGAATCGGTCCGGCAGGTTCTCGTCGCTGCCCGCCAGCCCGAAGGTGGCGCGTGGCGGATCGAAGCCCTCCTGTTCGCCGATCACCTCACCCGCCGTGGAAATGACGATGCTGCGCTTCTCCGCGTAGCAGTAATGATAGCGCTTGATCTCACCCCAGGTGACCAACTTGCCGCCGCTCTCCTGCATGTGGTCGCGGACCTTCTGGCAGGCGGCCGCCAGCCGTGCCTCCCATGGCAGTCGCCAGAAGCCGAGCGGGAACCTCAGCCGGCGGAAGTGCTCGGTGAAGGCCATGGCGAAGATCGGCGTGCCGGGGCCACGCACATAGTCGGTTTCGGCGAACAACCAGTGGCGAAAGGCCGCGCGGTCCTCGGCGAGTCGCTTCTCCAGGGTCTCGATGGCGGGCCCGGCGTTGGCCTCGTCGAGCCCGGCACAGCGGCACAGTGCCTCGAGAAAGCCGCGCTCGCCGTAGCGGGCATCGCGGTGCGTCTTCTCGAGGCCGAGATAGGGACTCTTCCGGATGGCGTGCAGATGCCCCAGGGCCGTCTCGTCGGCCGTCGTGTAGCCCATGCCACGCAGCACATCGGCGTCCGACAGGTGCTGGGTCCTGAGCAGCAGTTCCTGTTGCAGGTTCATGGTCATGGCCTCCCCGAGAGCGTGTGGGACGCGCAGTCGGCAGGGCGAGGGCCCCGGGATGCGCGCTGCGCCCCGAGAATGGCGGCATTGGTCAGCTCCGGTCGCACGATCTCGTCCTGGGCGAGGAGGGCGGCCAGGGTATCGCGACGCGACACCGATAAGGCGGCGACGTCGTCAACGGCGGTTGGGTCGTGCGAGGCGGTGGTGCGGTGCGTCATGATCGTCTCCATTTCCCCTGGTGTGCCTTGGAAAGCGTGGTTCGGCAAGCGCCGACCCAGGGGAGTGGAGTCGCACGCCGCTTTAGCTGCATTTCTATCCCGCCCGCAAGTTGGTGCTTAAATCGGCGGTGGCCCGAAGGCCCATCAACAAAAAAACCCGCTTTGCATGTGCTAAAGCGGGCCTCTGGCGTCGCTTTAGCGGCATTTGTAGAGCGCCCGCAAGCTGAGATTCAAATCGGCGCTAAGAACTAAGTTGCCAGCGAGAATGAGCCGTGTCAATAGCGCTGTCCTGATGATCTACACCGTATGTGGTTCGCTGACCTTCCCACTCGTTTTGGGTTTTGGGCCGCCTTCCATTAGACCAGTTGGATAGGCCTGGCCGACCAGAAGCCGCATACGGAGGTTGAGCCAACAGGCTTGGCAACTGGTGCCCGAGGGAAACATCCACTGCAGATCTTGACGTTCTGAATCTTAGGCCCCCTTAGGTATTGCCCCCAACATGCACGACTTGATGGGGTGGAGACCCCTGCAGAGCGTCAGTCATGGCAAGGCGGCACCACGACTACTGGAACCCGAGAACGCTTGATCACGCCCTTGGTGATCTTGCCGGCATAGGTGGCCGAGAAGTTACGCTTGTTGGCCGCGAGCACGATCATGTCACTGCCGGCGCGCGTAGCGAAGTCGGTGATCACCGAAGCGGGATAGCCTTCCAGTACGCTGCGTGTCATTTCCCCATCCCCGAACTCCTCACGCAGGTCGGGATGTCGTGACCAGAAGGTCTCGATCTGTTCATCAAGTACCTCGCCGGCCTCCTTGAGGCGTCGTTCCCTTAGGCTCTCGAGTATTCCCCGGTCCGGAATGTTATCCCTGAGGGTGTTCACGACATCATCGGACAGGGACTTGACTGCATGCAGGACGTCAAGCTTGGCTCCGGTGGCAACGGCAAGTCCCACGGCGTGTGACAGCACCTTATCGCTGTCGGTTCTCAGTCCCACGCAGCATAAGATGCGACGGATACCATGGCTCATGATGCTTCCTCCGTAGGCACGGCAGCGGTGCTCCGCGCAGTGGTATCAGTGGTGATTGGTGAGATCTAGCTTAGCGTACACGGCAATCCGTGCCGACCGTCGTAGGTAGTCGGGGCCATCAGCGAGATGTTCTCGGTCATACCATCGGTGGTCGATCATGTATCAGCTTCCATAGCGTATCCACTGATGTCGTATCGACGTCGGGCTGCCGGTAACAGGCGACGACCAGCCTGGGACCTCCCAGCATATCCACCAGGGAGATCAGTTTGCCCGCTATCAGGTCCTCCTCGATCAGACCGTTTGGCAGCCAGCCGATACCCAGACCTGCGAGGGTCAGCTCGCGTATGCCAAGCGTGAAGGAGGTCTCGCAGACCAGTTCGGTATCGTAACGACGTTGGAGATTGTGCAGGTAAGGGCTGGCCAGGACGCTGCCCAGGAAGCTGTCCACGTCATACCCGATCAGCGGCAGGTGTGTCCTGTTCTCGAGATCGAACAGGGGACGCCCCAGCCGGTCAGTGGCACATACGGGAATCAGCTGCTCCGTCCCCATCGGAACGCGCTCTATCTCCTCGCGATCAAGGAACAGCTGAGAGCCCTCCAGTTCACTGCATAACAGCAAGTCAGCCTCACCTCGCTGGAAGTTGCGGATACAGTCACTGCGATCCGATGAACGGACCTGCAGGCGCGCTTCGGGGGCGCGTTGGCGGAAATAGCGCAATAGCCGGGGGAGATAGCTAACAGTGAGCGTGTGCTGTGTGGTGAGGATTGCTCGTGGACCATGTATTGCATCCGCTCGGATGCGACTGCGCATGGCGTAGAGACTAGCCAGCCAATCTCGCATGGTTGCTTCATAGGCTTGTGCATGGGACGTAAGCGACAGTCGTGCCGAGTGGCGATCGATCAGTTCAACGCCCAGCCACTCCTCCAACTGCCGGATACGACGGGAGAAAGCCGGCTGGGTGACGTGCCGCAACTCGGCGGCCTGGGAAAACGTGCCTGCTTCAATCAGCGCAAGAAAGTCTTCAATCCACTCAATTTTCATCTGAATCTTCCGGTGAAGCCCGATGTGGAAGTGGTATCTGCGTGATATGCAATAATTTAATCGCCGCTGAGTATCTTGGCATTGGTTCGTGCCAAGCGCCCCGTACTAGTGTTGAGACAGACCGGTCAGAGGCGGACGGTGGTTCGCCAGACTATCAACGACGGTCATTCCGAGAGCACGCTTATGCAACAAATTACTCGCCTGGAGGCTCGTATGCACCTTTCCCGCTTTCCCCGTGTCCGGCTCGGCCACATGCCGACTCCTCTTGAGCCCATGGACAACCTGAGCCGTCTTCTGGGTGGTCCGCGTCTCTGGATCAAGCGTGACGATTGTACGGGGCTCTCCACCGGCGGCAACAAGACTCGCAAGCTCGAGTTCCTGATGGCCGATGCCCTCGAGAAAGGTGCAGACACGATCATCACTCAAGGTGCGACTCAGTCAAATCATGCCCGTCAGACCGTGGCGGCAGCCTGCAAGCTGGGTCTGGGGTGCCACATCCTTCTCGAGGATCGCACCGGAAGCCACGACCCCGCCTACAACTACAACGGCAACGTCTTCCTTGACCAGCTGCACGGTGCCACCGTCGAGAAGCGCCCCGGCGGTGCCGACATGGCGGCCGAGATGGAAACCCTGGCCGAGCAGCTGAAGGGCGAGGGCAAGACCCCTTACATCATTCCCGGTGGCGGCTCCAACGAGATCGGCGCCCTGGGCTATGTCAATGCGGCCCTGGAATTGCTGGCCCAGGCCAATGATATGGGCCTGCAGATCGACCACCTGGTGCACGCGACCGGCAGCGCCGGCACCCAGGCCGGCCTCGTGACCGGCCTGGCCGCCTGCAACTCTGGCATCCCGGTGCTCGGCGTTGGTGTCCGAGCACCCAGGGACAAGCAGGAGGCCAATGTCTTCGCGCTGGCCCAGAAGACGGAAGCCAAGCTAGGCCTCAGTGGTGTGGTTTCCCGCGAGCACGTGGTAGCCAACTGCGACTACGTCGGTGAGGGCTACGGCATCCCCACTGAGAGCATGGTCGAGGCCGTCACGCTGCTGGCCCGTCATGAGGGCATCCTGCTCGACCCGGTCTACTCCGGCAAGGGCATGGCGGGCCTGATCGATCTGATCCGCAAGGGCCAGTTCAAGGAAGGCGAAAACGTGGTGTTCCTTCACACCGGGGGCAGTGTCGCGCTGTTCGGTTACCCCGATGCCTTCGGGTTCCCCGACTACCAGGCGTGATGTCCGGCCTATGCCGCCAGAAGGCACCACTCCCCGGGGCCGCATCCCAGGGGATTCCACCAGTAACACAAGCCGTTAGCTCCATTGCGGAGAACATAATGACAATTCGACATCTCAAGTCTGCCGAGGGCGCCGAAGGCGTCGCAGCCGAGGATCAACGGGTGACCACTGCGGTGCGTCAGATGCTCGACGATATTCGCGAGCGTGGCGAGCAGGCCGTGCGTGAGTACGCCGAGAAGTTCGACGGTTGGACGGGCGATTTTGTCCTGAGCGACGAGAAGCGCCAGCGTCTCATCGACAGCGTTCCCCAGTCGGTCAAGGACGACATCGACTTCGCACACCGACAGATCCGCCGCTTCGCCGAGGCGCAGCGCGATAGCCTGATCTCCTTCGAGATCGAGACCGAGCCCGGCGTATTGCTCGGGCAGCGGGTGCTGCCGGTCGGCTGTGCCGGCTGCTACATCCCGGGCGGGCGCTATGCGCATGCGGCCTCGGCGTTGATGAGTGTTGCAACGGCCAAGGCAGCCGGAGTACCTCACGTGGTGGCCTGTTCACCGCCCCGGGGTGACAGCATCAACCCGGCCGTGGTGTATGCCCTGCATGTCGCCGGTGCCGACATGATCATCGAGATGGGCGGCGTCCACGCCATGGCGAGCATGGCCTTCGGCCTCTTCGGAGGACGTGAGGCCGATATCCTGGTCGGCCCGGGGAATGCCTACGTGGCCGAGGCGAAGCGCCTGCTGTTCGGGCAGGTCGGCATCGACGTCTTTGCCGGTCCGACCGAATCTGCCGTCATCGCCGACGACACGGCGGATCCCATGTCCATTGCCGTCGATCTGGTTTCCCAGGCCGAGCATGGTACCAATTCGCCGGTGTGGTTGTTCACCACGAGCGAGGCCCTGGGGCGCAGGGTCATCGAGCTGGTGCCCAAGGTCGCCGACGATATGCCCAATGCCGACGTGATCCATGCTGCCTGGCGCGATCATGGCGAGGTGATCCTGGGGGACAGTCGCGAGGAGATTGTCGAGGTCAGTGATCGTTACGCCTGCGAGCATCTGCAGGTGCTGTGCGAGGACCTCGGCTGGTGGAAGGAGCACCTGAGCAACTACGGCTCGCTGTTTCTCGGCGAGGGTAGCACCGTGACCCATGGCGACAAGTGCTCGGGCACGAACCACATTCTGCCGACCAAGCGCGCCGGTCGTTACAGCGGTGGCCTGAACGTGCACAAGTTCATGAAGGTGCTGACCACCCAGCAGCTGAGCGAGGAAGCCAATCGCACCTTCAGTGCCGTGGGGTCACGCATTTCCCGCGTCGAGGGGATGGAAGGCCACGCACGCGCCTGCGACTGGCGCCTGACCAAGTACTTCCCCGACGAGCAGTGGGATTTCCCCGTCTACCACCAGCAGCGCTACTGAGGCAGGTCACATGCGCCGTTTCTCGAAATCCTTTACCCAGCAGGAGCCGATCTCCGAGGCCGCGATCGAAGCCGCGGTGGCGGTGATGCGCACTGGTCGACTGCATCGCTACAACCTGGTCGAAGGGGAGAAGGGAGAGACCGCCCTGCTGGAGAATGAATTTGCCGATAGCCTGGGAGTTCCCTACGTCCTGGCCTGTGCCTCCGGGGGGTATGCCCTCCAGCTTGCGCTGCGTGCCTGTGGGCTCCAGCGCGGGGATGCAGTGCTGTGCAACGCCTTCACGCTGTCACCGGTGCCGGGCAGCATCCATGCGGCGGGTGGCGAGGCCGTGCTGGTGGACATCCTCGAGGATACCACCGTCGATCCCGATGACCTCGACGCTGCAGCGAAGGAAACAGGAGCCCGCTTCTTCATGCTCTCGCACATGCGCGGCCATATCGGCGACATGGACGCCATCATGGCCGTGTGTGAGGCCCATGGGATCACCCTGATCGAGGACTGTGCCCATACGATGGGGGCCACCTTCGACGGCAACCCGAGCGGTACCTTTGGCAAGGTGGGCTGCTTCAGCACCCAGACCTACAAGCATCTCAACTCCGGCGAGGGTGGTCTGCTGAGCACGGAGGATCCCGAGGTGATGCGACGCGCCGTGATCATGTCAGGATCCTACATGCTCTACGACCGTCACCTGGCGGCACCGGATGCAGAGACCTTCAGCGAGACGCGTCTGGTGACGCCGAACATGAGCGGGCGGATGGACAACCTGCGGGCGGCGATCCTGCGCCCGCAGCTGGCCGAGCTCGAGTCTCGCAGGCAGCGCTGGAATACGCTCTATCGTCGCCTGGAAGCGGGCCTTGCCGAGATGGCTCCGGTCCTGACTATTCCACGGGACGAGAAGGAGGGCTTCGTCGGCAGTTCGATCCAGTTCAAGCTGCCGTCCCTTGCCCACGAGGAGATCGCACGGTTCGTCTCCGGCTGTGAGGCGCGCGGCATTCCACTCAAGTGGTACGGCAAGGCGTTGCCGGAGGATTACACCAGCCGATACGACAGCTGGGGCTATCTCTCCGCGCCCCGTCCTCTGCCGAATGCAGATCGCATACTGGCCACGCTATGTGACTTGAGGCTTCCGTTGACTTTTGATGAAGGGGACTGTGACGACATCGCCCAGTTGATGGGCGACGCCATGGATCAGGCAACCGACAAGACTACCACCGCGTAGTACCAACCCGATAAAGATTGGAGTGACAACAATGTTCAAGAAAACTCTCTTGGCCTCCGCTGTTCTTGCCACCCTGACCGCGCATGCCGCCCAGGCAGAGACCACTTTCAAGGTCGGCATGGGGGATCCGATGGATTCTGACCAGGGGGCGCTGGCACAGCGTTTCGAGGAACTGGTCGAAGAACTCTCTGGGGGCGAGATGCAGGTCGAGCTGTTTCCCGGTGGGCAACTCGGCTCCGAGACGGGAATGATCCAGGATACCCGTATCGGCAAGCTCGATTTCGCCCTGATCGGCGTGGGCAACTTGACCCCTTATGCCCCGCGCCTCGGTGCCTTGACCATGCCCTACGCGATCCGCAGCCACGCCGATGCAGTCAAGGCCACCACGGGGCCGCTGGCGGACCGCTGGAATGCGATCGCCGAAGAGGAGGCAGGTGTACATATCGTAAGCTGGCTTTATTCCAACTTCCGCTACTTGACCAACTCCGAGCGTCCGGTTACCACGTTAGACGACCTCCAGGGCCTCAAAATTCGCTTGCCGCAGAACGAGATCATGCTGGCCACTTACAAGGCCTGGGGCGCCAGCCCGATCAGTATGTCCTGGCCAGAGGTGTTCACTGGACTTCAGCAGGGTGTGATCGACGGTCAGGACAATCCCTACATCGTCAACTACACGATGAAGTTTCACGAAGTACAGGACTACCTCACTGAAGTGCACTATCAGTATTCGCTTCAGCCGATCGTGATGGGCGTCAGGACTTACGAGAAGCTTAGCGACGAAGAACGCGCGATCATCGACCGGGCCGGTCTTGAAGCTCAGCTCTATGCGCTGCAGTTCCAGCTGACCGAAGCCTCCAAGGCTCGCGCGGGTATGGAAGCCGAAGGTGTCGAGGTGTCGACCCTGGAAGATGAGGATGAGTGGATTCGGATTGCAAAGGAAGAGGTCTGGCCTGAGTTCTATGACGAAATTGGTGGCCAGGAAGCCTTCGAGGAAATGCAAAAGGCATTGGGTCACGAATGAGACCAGGCCGGGTGACGATCCGTCACCCGGCTTAATCCTCTCCATTCACCACTCCGCCGGGGAAGGAGGCTTTCGTGTTAGCAAAGCTGCTCAATCATATCGAAGACTACGCCTGCCGCTTCCTGCTCGGGGTGTTCGTCGTACTGCTGTTCATTCAGGTGGTCATGCGTGTGACGCTTGGCATCGGCACGGCATGGATCGAGGAGTTGGCTCGCTACGCCTTCATCTGGTTCGTATTCCTTGGGGCCGCCCATGCGGCTCACCTGAGTGCACATAACCGGTTGCAGATTCACATCAACTTGCTGCCAAAACGAGTCGCCAATACGCTGTTGCTGCTGGTCGACTTGATCTGGGTGGGTTTCTGCCTGGTACTGGCGTGGAATAGTTTTAGCCTGATTGGTCTGCTGCTGGATTTCCCGTATCACTCTCCTGCCCTTGGCTGGTCTCTTGCCTATGTCTACTTTGTCTTTCCAATCGCCTTCGTGCTGATGGCCTTTCGTGTCCTGCAAGTCCAGTACATGAAATTGGTCAAGGGCATCGAGCCTGGTGATGTGGAGCAACAAGAAGTCAGCAAGATTACTGATGGGGATTCCCATGCCAGCGTGGACTCCTCCTCGAACAAGCCAAAGAGGTAAGCACCATGGCCGCAACGCTACTGTTTTCCATGTTCGGGGCACTGCTACTTTTCGGTGCACCTATTGTGGTGGCCCTCGGGGTTGCCTCCATGGCGGTTTACATCCTCAACGGGGATGATATCAGCTCGTTGATTGAATTGGCCTTCTCTGCTATCAATTCGTTTCCCCTCATGGCACTTCCCTCGTTTATTCTCGCGGGCGCCTTGATGGGGGATGCAGGTATTGCCCGACGCTTGATCTATATCGCTGAAGAGTTGGCAGGGCCTGCGGCCGGTGGGCTGGGCGCGGCAGCGGTGATGGCCTGCATGTTCTTTGGTGCCATTTCCGGTTCCGGGCCTGCTACGACGGCCGCTGTCGGGATGCTGGTGATTCCTGCAATGATTGAGCGAGGCTACGGTCGTAGCTATCCCGCGGCAATCACCGCTACTGCTGGGGGGCTCGGGGTTGTGATCCCTCCCAGCATGCCGCTGGTAATTTACGGCGTAACTGCCAATGAATCCATCTCTGCGCTGTTCATTGCAGGGGTGATCCCTGGTGTGATCCTGGGAATGGGGCTGATGGTGGCCAACTACATCACCGCTAAACGAAACGGCTATCAGACCGAAGGCACGGGTTACGACTGGAAACGCATCATTAAGGTCCTGAAGGATGGGTTCTGGTCGCTCATGGCTCCAGTGGTGATCCTGGGCGGTATCTATTCGGGAATGTTCACACCTACTGAAGCAGCGGTGGTCTCCATCTTCTATGCCCTTTTCGTCGGGATCTTTATCCACAAGGAATCGTCGCTTCGTGGGCTCAATGAGGCCTTTCAGAATACCACTTGGCTGACCGGGCGAGTGCTCATCATCATGTTCACCGCCACCGCCTTCGGTCGAATCCTGGTCGAGAATCATATCCCGGCCATGATTGCTCAGGGCATCCTTCAGATCACCGACAGCCTGTGGCTGGTCTGGGTGCTGGTGATCGGCTTCCTGCTGATCGTGGGAATGTTCATCGAGATCCTTGCCACCATAATGATCGTCACCCCGGTGCTACTGCCCGTGATGGTGGAGTTGGGCGTAGATCCGATCCACTTCGGTATCGTCCTGGTGGTCAGCCTCGGCATCGGGTTTTCCACCCCGCCCTTGGGAGAGAACATGTTCATCAGCTCCAGTATCGCCAACGTGTCCATCGAACGCATTTCGGTACGCGCCATTCCGCTCGTTGGTTCCATGGTGGTGATTGATCTTTTGTTGGCGTTCTTTCCTCAGATCTCTCTGTGGCTGCCCACAGTGCTTGGCTATTGATAATGAATGGATGGGTAACCGATGACGACTCACAACCACGATTCTGATGCTCACCATCCGGACCGGCATATCATGGTCGGGGTGCTGGGGGGAATGGGGCCCGATGCGACCGTCGCCTTCATGCAGAGGGTCATCGATGCCACCCCCGCCGAGGATGATATCGATCATGTGCACCTGTTGGTGGACAACAACCCCAAGGTGCCATCACGTATCAAGGCGTTGATCGATGGGGACGGCGAGAACCCGGGCCCGGCCATCGCTGACATGGCGCGTCGTCTCGAGCAGGCCGGCGCCGCCTTCCTGGTGATGCCGTGCAACACCGCTCACTACTATTGGCAGTACGCCCAGGACGCCGTCGCTATCCCGGTCTGGCACATCGTCGAGTTGACGCTGGACACCATCGCCCGTCGGATTCCTGGTGCCAAAGTCGGCATGCTCTGTTCGCCAGCGTTACGCAAAATAGGTCTCTATGAGGGATTCGCTGAGGCGCGAGGTCTCTCTTTGGTGTATCCCGATGACGAAGCCTCGGTGCTTGAGGTGATTCGCGCCGTTAAACGGGGGCAGGGGCGACATCCAGACACGCCTGCTGCTTTAACACGTGCCGCCGACGACCTCAAGGCCCGCGGGGCAAATGTGCTGGTGCTGGCCTGTACCGAGCTCTCGGTCATCCAGGATGTGCTCGATGTCTCTGTGCCCGTGATAGATACCGTCCAGGTCCTGGCCGAGCAGGTGGTGGCCGCCGCGGAGGGAGCAGACGTCCCTAAACCCTAAGTGTCATCCGAGAAGTCCAGCCGACTGGGCATGGTGACCCGCGACCGCAACTCATTCTTTCTCGATTCGTTGAGTATCCTTCCAACCCGTCTGGCGTATGTCGGAGAGGGGTCAGGTTGCTCGTCTAGCGAACGGGATCACGAGAGAAGGCAAATGAAACCCCAGATCTTCAACATGTCGTCTGCGGAATGGCGATCTCGTGTCGTCCTGCGGCTCGGCAGCTTCCGCGCCATCGGCCGTGGCCTGCTGGTGTGCGTCACCATTGCCCTGGCTACCACCTTCATCGCCGATCACTATGGTGGGCCGACGCTGCTCTACGCCCTGCTGTTCGGCATGTCACTGCACTTCCTGAGTGAAGAGGGGCGTTGCCGTGAGGGCATCGAGTTTGCCGCTCGCACCGTGCTGCGGTTGGGGGTGGCGTTGTTGGGAGCACGCATGACGCTGGAGCAGGTCGGGGACCTGGGACTTGGTCCCGTGCTCACTGTGGTGGGATCTGTGGCGCTGGTCATCGTCGTGGGAGCAGTCCTGGCCAGAGTGCTGGGCCTGACCCGCGACCTTGGACTCTTGACCGGCGGCGCCGTCGCTATTTGCGGTGCATCGGCGGCCCTGGCCCTGTCGGCGGTGATGCCTCGCGATCAGACCAGCGAGCGTAACACCATCCTTACGGTGGTTGGGGTAACCACGCTCTCGACCATGGCGATGGTGACCTATCCGCTGATCGCCGGGGCTCTGGAGCTTGCCAATGCCCAGGCGGGGATCTTCCTGGGGGGCACCATCCACGACGTGGCCCAGGTAGTGGGAGCCGGCTACATGATCTCGGAGCAGACGGGTGACATCTCGACGCTGGTCAAGTTGGTGCGGGTTGCCATGCTGGTGCCGGCGGTCATGGTTTTCATGTGGCTGTTTCGCGCGTCGCGCCAGGAGGAAGGAGCGACGACAAAGGTGCCGATGCTGCCGGGCTTCCTGGTAGGCTTCGTGGTACTGGTGGTGATCAACAGCCTGGGATTCATTCCCGAGACGGTGAACGAGGGGATGTCTACCCTGTCCCGCTGGTGCCTTGTCACCGCCATCGCGGCGCTGGGCATCAAGACATCGTTCCAGAAGCTGGCGGTGGTGGGGTGGAAGCCGGTGATCCTGATGGCTCTCGAGACCGTGCTTCTGCTGGTCGTGGTGCTGGGCGCGGTAATACTGTGGGGGCTAGGTACCTGACGCTTGCTGGAGCTGTCGAATGCTGCCGCAGGTCGTGGGCATCGACTTGGCCGCTGGTACGCAGCGCCACAACGTGGGGCGCTGCCCCGGGCATGAGTTCGAGCATCGTCGTCTCCCTTGAAGGTACCTTTTTCAGCATAGCCCGCCGGTCTGGACCCTGGATCTGTGGCGGGCGCCATCGCGCTGGCAGGGCCGCGCCGTGGTGGCCAGACTGTAGCGGGGGAGGGTCACCGGAGAAGGGCGCCGGGGCCGGAGTTCTCGTTTCCACTCCAGGGGGAGAAGCCGATGCGTGACGATGTCGAGAAGGTTGCCGTGCCGCTGGACCGGGTGCGCCGTTACCTGGAGCCTGGCCCCATCGTGCTGGTCTCCTCGGCCTGGCGGGGCGAGCGCAATATCATGACACTGGGCTGGCATACCGTGATGGCTTTCTCGCCCTCCCTGGTCGGCTGCGTCATCTCCTCCGGCAATCACAGCTTCGACCTGGTGCGCCGTAGCAGGACGTGCGTCATCAACCTGCCGACCACGGCCTTGACCGACCAGGTGATCGGGATCGGCAACAGCAGCGGCGCCGAGATCGACAAGTTCGGCCATTTCGACCTGACCGCGTCCCCGGCAATGGCCGTGGAGGCGCCCCTGATCGAGGAGTGCCATGCCCACTTCGAGTGCCGACTCGTCGATGACAGCCTGGTCGACCGCCATGACTTCTTCATCTGGGAAGTGGTGGCGGCCCAGGCCCGGGCGACGCCGGCCTATCCCGAGACGCTGCACTATACGGGCGACGGTGTCTTCATGGTCGCCGGCGAGATCATCGACCGGCAGAGCCAGTTCCTGTCGCAGATGCTGTGAGGGGACCATCGCCATCGGCAGCATCCGCTCCGGCATGGGGTAAGGGGCTCGCCCCGTCGCCTCTCCCGAGCGGGGCCGCATTGGGCATGGACGTCGATTGGGCTATGCTGGGCTTCATGCCGAGGGCGTGGCATGCCACCCATCACCAGGGAGAGATTTTCCATGTCGTTCCGTCCCCTTCTTGCCGGCCTGCTGTTCGCGCTGCCGCTGGCGGCCATTGCCGAGTCTCCGAACATCGAGCCGGGCCAGTGGGAGTTCACCAGCAACACCTCCGTGCAGGGTGACCTGCCGATCCCCGACCAGACCGAGACCCATCAGGAGTGCATAGCCCAGGGCGACATCGACGACGAGGAGTTCAGTTTCATCCAGGAAGAAGAAGGCTGCGAGCTGCTCGAGCACGAGGTCACGGTCGACGGGCTGGACTACCGCATGGTCTGCCGTGCCGAGGACGGCGAGGCCGATATTATCGGCCGCATGGACTTCCTCGGTGAGCGCGTAGAGGGCAACGTCGACATCCTGGTCGACTCGCCCGTAGGTGAGATGAAGATGACCACGACCATGGAGGGACGACGCATCGGGGATTGCTGAATCCTCGTCCCGACTCCAACGACGAAGGCCACCCCGCGGGGTGGCCTTCGTCGTTGGTTTGCCCGCCCGGTCAATAGCCGGCGGGCGTCTCGCCCAACTCCCGTTCCAGGCGGCGTGCCACGTCGCCCGGAGAACCGGTGCGCCGCGCCAGCAGGTCGTAGGCGACCGGAACCACGAAGAGGGTGAAGAGGGTGGCAGCGGCCAGGCCACAGAGGATCACGGTGCCGATCACTAGTCGGGTCTCGGCGCCGGCGCCACTGGAGACGATCAGCGGCACAGCGCCGGCCATGGTGGTCACCGCGGTCATCACGATGGGGCGCAGCCGGGTCACGGCAGCTTCCACCAGGGCCTCGTGGAAGGCCACGCCCTGGTCGCGCAGCTGGTTGGCGAATTCCACGATCAGGATGCCGTTCTTGGCGGCGAGCCCCACCAGCATCACCAGCCCCACCTGGCTGTAGATGTTCAGCGACTGCCCGGTGAGGTAGAGCCCCAGCAGGGCACCACAGATCGCCAGGGGCACGGTGAGCATGATCACGAAGGGATGCACGAAGCTCTCGAACTGCCCGGCCAGCACCAGGAAGACCACCAGGATGCCCAGCCCCAGCAGGAAGCTGGTAGCACCGCTGGCCTCCTGGTAGTCCCGGGAGGCCCCCTTGAGGTCGGTCTGGGCCTCGGGGGGAAGGATCTCGTCCACCGTGGCTTCCAGGTAGGCCAGAGCCTCGCCGAGCGGATAGCCGCTTTCCAGGTCGGCCTGCACGGTGATGGCGCGGATGCGGTTGAAGCGATTGAGGGTGCTCGGCCCGGCGAAGTCAGTGAGAGAGACCAGGTTACCCAGGGGAATCAGCTCGCCGGTGCGCTCCGAGCGCACCCGGATATTCTCCAGGGCCGAGGGACTGGGCCGGGCACCGGGTTCCCCCTCGAGGATCACGTCGTACTCCTCGCCGTCGTCCACGTAGCGGGTCACGCTGCGTCCGCCCAGCAGCGTCTCCAAGGTCCGGCCGATCTCCGTGATGGTGACCCCCAGGTCGGCGGCGCGAGTGTAGTCGATGTCCACGCGCAGCTGGGGCTGGTTCTCCTCGTAGTCGCTGTCCAGGCCGGTCAGCCGCGGATTGTCCTCACGGACGTGCGCCATCAGGGTGTCGCGCCACTCGGCCAGCTGCTCATAGGTGCCGCCCCCCAGCACGAACTGCACGGGCTTCTCGACGCTTGACCCGAAGCCCTGCCGCATCACCGGGAAGGCACGCACCCCGGGCAGGTCGCCGACCGTCTGGCGCACCTCGTCCATGATCGCCCAGGCCGAACGCCGGCTGCCCCAGTCGGCCAGGTTGACGATCACGAAGCCGCTGTTGAAGTTCTCGATGTTCCCCCACCCGCGCGGCGCGCGGACCACCACGCGCTCGATCTCCCCGGCTTCCACCATGGGCAGCAGCCGGGCCTCGATCTCGTCCATGTAGTCGAGCATGTAGTCGTAGGTGGCGCCTGGCGGGCCGTTGACCAGCACCCAGAAGTTGCCGCGGTCCTCCCTGGGAGTGTACTCGTTGGGCAGCTCGCCGTTCAGCCATACCATGCCGCCGATGATGCCGAGGAACAGCGCCAGGACCAGCAGGCGCAGCTTGAGGACCCGCTCGAGCAGCCGGCGATAGACGCAGCGCGAGTGTTCCAGCACCCACTGCACGCCATGGGCCAGTCGCCCCTCGTGCATGTCCGCCTTGAGGATCTTGGAGGCCATCATCGGCGTCAGGGTCAGCGCCAGCAGGCTGGAGATGGCCACGGCCGCGGCCAGGGTCAGGGCGAACTCCGAGAAGAGCCGGCCGATGTCGCCCTGCAGGAAGCTCAGCGGCACGAACACCGCGATCAGCACCAGGGTGGTGGCGATCACCGCGAAGGCGATCTGGCGAGTGCCGCGGAAGGCGGCCACCAGCGGGGTCTCGCCGTGGTCGTGCATGCGGCGGTGGATGTTCTCCAGCACCACGATGGCGTCGTCGACGATCAGCCCGATGGCCAGCACCAGCGCCAGCAGGGTCAGCAGGTTGATGGTGAAGCCCATCACCGCCAGGGCGGCGAAGGTGCCGATCAGGGCGATGGGTACCGTGACCGCCGGGATCAGGGTGGTGCGCAGGTTGCCGAGGAACAGGAAGATCGCCACCACCACCAGGCCCATGGCGATGAACAGAGTCTGCACCACCTGGGAAATGGCGCCGGAGACGAACACCGAAGAATCGAAGTTGAGGCGCAGCTTCATGCCCTCTGGCAGGGTATCCTGCAAGCGCCCCATCTCCGCCTGTACCCCCTTGGAGATCTCCAGCACGTTGGCAGTGGACTGCTTCATCATGCCCAGCCCCACCATGGGGGTGCCGTTGCCACGGAAGATAGTGCGCTCCTCCACGGCCCCGATCTCGACTCGGGCCACATCGCCCAGGCGCACCAGGTAGCCGTCGCGTCCCTGGTCGAGCACCAGGTGTCGGAAGTCCTCGGGGGTGGCGAAGTTGCGTGGCAGGCGCACGATGAACTGGCGCTCCCGCGACTCGATGGCCCCGCCGGGCAGTTCCACGTTCTCGGCGCGCAGGGCATCCTCCACGTCACCGGCGGTCAGGTCGCGGGCCGCCAGGGCATCGGCATTCAGCCAGACCCGCATGGCATACTCTTGCCCCCCGCCGATCCTGACCTGGGAGACCCCGGGCAGCACCGAAAAGCGGTCCACCAGGTAGCGGTTGGCGTAGTCGGTGAGCTCGGCCATGGAGTAGCCCTCACCGGACAGCGACAGCCAGATCACCACGTCGGAGCTGGAATCGGCCTTCCGCACCTCCGGCGGGTCCGCTTCCTCGGGCAGGTTGTCCAGCGAGCCCGAGATGCGGTCGCGGATGTCGTTGGCGGCCGCATCGATGTCCATGTCCAGGCCGAACTCCACGCTGATGCTGGAGCGGCCGTCCTCGCTGGAGGAGGAGATCACCTCGATGCCGGAGACGCCGGAGATGCGATCCTCCAGCACCTGGGTGATGCGCGTCTCGACCACGCTGGCCGAGGCACCGGGGTAGCGGGTGTCGATGCCGACTACCGGCGGATCGATGGAGGGGTATTCCTGCAGCGGCAGGCGCTGCAGGGCCAGCAGCCCGAAGGCCACGATCAGGGCCGCCAGCACTACCGCTAGCACCGGCCGCTGGACGGAAACGTCGGAGAGACGCATCAGCCGTTCGCCTCCGCGGCGTCACGCCCACGGCGCAGCAGCTCGGGGATGCTGGTCTCGTCATCGAGGACCCCCAGCAGGCGAGTCGGTTGGCCGTCGCGTACGCGTTCGGTGCCATGGGCCACCACCAGTTCGCCGGCCTCGAGTCCCTCGAGCACCTCCACCTCGCCCTCACGTCGGGCACCGATGACCACCCGACGCCGTTCGACCCGGTACTGGTCCGCCTCGTCCAGCACCAGCACGAATTGACGTTCTCCCTGGGGAATCAGCGCCGATTCGGGCATAACCAGGGTCTCCCGCGGGGCGCGCTCGACCACGACCCGCATCAACATGCCGGGTCGCAGGCGGTGATCGGGATTCTCGAGCGCGGCACGCACCGTGACGCTGCGGCTGACCGGGTCGACGCGGGCGCCGATGGTGGCGACCTCGCCCGCGAAGGTGGTGTCAGGAAAGGCGCCGCTGACCGCGGTCAGTGGCAGGCCTGGCGCCACCTGCCCCAGGGCGAGCTCGGGCAGGGTGAAGTCGAGCTTCATGGTGTCCAGCTTGTCCAGGGTGACCAGTTCCGTGCCCGGGGAGACGAGGGCGCCGACGCTGACATCGCGAAATCCCACCACGCCGTCGAAGGGGGCCATGATGCGGTAGTCGGCCAGCCGGGCCTCCAGGGCCTGGATCTCCGCCTCGGCCTGGCGAAGCCGCGATCGGGCATCCTCCACATCGGCCCGCGGCGCCAGGTTGCGATTCTGCAGCTGCGCCAGGCGGTTCACGGCATTGCGGCGTTCGTCACGCAGCGCCTGGGCGGCCCGTAGGTCGGCCTGGGCCTCGTCATCGGCCAGCCGCACCAGCAACTGGCCGGCCTCGACGGTGTCGCCATCGCGGAAGTTCAGTTCGCGGATGGTGTCGGTGACGGTGGCCGAGAGCGTCACGCTCTCGTCGGCGTGCAGGGTGCCCAGGGCATCGAGGGGGTCGGACCAGGCCGCCATGCTGGCGCGGGCGGCGATCACCGCGGTGGGCTGCTGCGCGGCCAGCATCGGGGAAAGCATCACTGCTGCTAAGCCGAGCAGCAGGAGCAGGCGAGTACGCGATGGGATCATGGAGTGGTCGTTCTTGTCGGTGAGCGATGAGCGGGCGCCCGGTCCGTCGGGTCGCTTCCCTGAAGCCTAAACGCCTGGCAGCGAGAGAGTGTGACAACAATGCACAAGCTGGCGGCGTCTATCACCGTCAATGTACAAGAGTTGTACATGGTGAGGCAATCACCGCCGCCATGGGCCTCCGGCGCCACATTGGTGCTGCGGCGCAAGATACTCCTAGGATGCTGCAAGATACTCCAAGCGTAACTGAATGGTAACGGCAATGCTCAGTCACGTGAGCGCAGGGACTCCCCCGACGCTCCTGAACGAACCAACACGGGTTCAATTACGCAATCCATGGGAGAACTGTAATGAACAAGCTGATGCAGGGTATCGAGCGTTTCTGGAAGGAAGAAGAAGGGACCGAGGTGGTGGAATGGGCACTCGTGGCCGGGTTGATCGTTGCTGTCGGGGCTGCGGTATTTACCGGTATTGGTACTCAGGTGCAGACGCATTTGAATAGCCTTTTGACGGCGTTAGGTGGTACTCCCTGATAGGGCGAAGATCAAGGACGCCGAGCTCGCTCGGCGTCCTTTCCATCCAAATTTTCATGGTAGAGCATCCTCTATGCGCGCTGAACCTTTCCTGCTCTTAGGCTTGGTACTGCTGCTGATTTGGAGTGCGGCGGCATGGGATCTGTATCAACGGCGCATCCCCAATCGTCTTGTAATGGCCGGGGCCGTTATGGGAATCCTGCTGCAGGGAGTGCTGGCAGGCCCGAGCGGTGTCCTGGCCGCCATCACGGGATTGCTGGTGGGACTGGCCATCTTGCTGCCGGGCTATCTGCTTGGCGTTACCGGTGCCGGTGACGTCAAGCTGATGGCCGCGGTGGGCACCTTTCTGGGGCCTTTTGGCGTCTTCCAGGCGGCACTGGCCAGCATCCTGGTGGGTGGGGTGATCGCCCTGGGCTTTGTCGCCAGCTCACTGTTTCAACCCCGGGCCATCTCGCCCTGGAGTCGCTATTCATTGATGTTCAGGACCCTGGTCACGACCGGGAGGCCGCTCTATATCCCGCCGGTAGTAGGAGAAGTAATGGGCCGCAAGTTTCCCTTTGCGGTGTCGATCGCCATCGGCACCACCGCCTGGATGACCTGGCCATGGCCCTTCGTCTAGTACGACTCTAGTACGAGCATGACCCGATTTCTCGACTACGATGTTACTTAGTGTAAGAAAATGTACTGACTGAAACCCAAGGAGTCCCCCGCCATGCCGATGGATGCCACTCAGCCCGGAACCGGCGAGCCCAGTCACGGTGGGCAGCAGGCGGCCCTCGATGCCCCGCGCCCCGGCAGCGTGGCGGAGACTGGGCTTTCGGTGCTCTATCTCGGCGACCTGCTGGTCAAGCAGCTCTTCGAGCAGGGCGTGCTGGATCTTCACCAGCTGAGCCGCGGCACGGCACTGGCCGGCAGCGTGGTGGAGGAGATCTGCCGCTTCCTGCGCGACGAGGGGCGGGTGGAGGTGCGCGGCCAGGGCAGCGGCGGCGTGCTGCGCTTCGGGCTGACCGACCGCGGCCGCGCCTCGGCACTGGAAGCGCTCAACCGCGATGGCTACAGCGGCAAGGCACCGGTCACCCTGGAGGCCTACAGCGCCCGGGTGCGTAGCCAGGCGCTCAGCGACGTGGCCATTCGCCGCGAGACGGTAATGGCCGCCTTCGCCGATACGGTGATCGACCCGGCACTGCTCGACCAGCTGGGCCCCGGGCTGCACTCCGGGCGCGCCATGTTCATCCATGGCGAGGCGGGCACCGGCAAGAGCTATATCGCCCGCCGCCTGGTGCGACTGCTGGAGGGCGAGGTACTGATTCCCCACGCCATCCTGGTCGGCGGCAAGGCGGTGCGCTGCTATGACCCCGCCGTGCACCAGGCGCTGGACGACCCCGAGGCGACACCCGCCTCGCAGCTCTATCTCGGCCAGGGCCACGACCCTCGCTATGTGCGCTGCCACCGGCCCTGCGTGATCTCCGGTGGCGAGCTGACCATGGAGCGCCTGGAGATCCAGTACGACGTGGCAACCCATATCCACCAGGCGCCGGTCCAGCTGCTGGCCAACAACGGCATGCTGGTGATCGACGACCTGGGGCGCCAGCGCATGACCCCCACCGAACTCTTCAACCGCTGGATCGTGCCCCTGGAGGAGCGTCGCGACTTCCTGGCGCTCTCCAACGGCTACCACTTCAGCGTGCCCTTCGACGTGGCCCTGGTGTTCTCCACCAACCTGGACCCGCTCACCCTGGCCGATGCCGCCTTCCTGCGCCGCATCGGCTACAAGATCCGCTTTTCACCGCTGTCGCGCGCTGCCTACCTGGCCATCTGGCAGCAGCAGTGCGGGGCCCAAGACCTGCCCTTCGAGCCGGCCCTCGGCGAGTTCGTGATCGACGAGTTGCACGGTCGCTACGGCGTGCCGCTGCTCGCCTGTCACCCCCGCGACCTGCTGAGCCTCGCCGGAGACCAGCTCGCCTATCGGGGCGGCGAGGCCCCGGATCGCGAGACCCTCGCCTGGGCCTGGCAGACCTACTTCGGCGACTTCTCCGAAACTTCGAGAGAATCGAATAAAGACGTCACCGCCAACCGGAGGAATGCACAATGAAACGTAAGGGGATCTTCGCTATGTTCGCGCTCTCGCTGATGATGGCGCTGGGGGCCGCCGTGGTGGCCATGAACTGGATGCAGGAGCAGGGCGGTGAGAACGAGGCCCTCGCCGATGCTACCGAGGTAGTGGTGGCCGCCCTGCAGGTGCCCTTCGGCACCACCGTGCAGGCCTCCGACCTCAAGGTGGTGACCATGCCTCGGGACGTGGTGCCGCCCAGCAGCTTCAACGATGTCGAGAGCGTGGTGGGGCGGGTCAGCAACCAGGTCATCTACCCCGGCGAGGTCGTGCTGGAGGGCCGGGTCTCCGAGCACCTGGGCGGCAGCGCCCTGGCGGCGCTGCTCGACCCCGGCAAGCGCGCCATGAGCGTACGGGTCGACGACGTGGTGGGCGTGGCCGGTTTCCTGCTGCCGGGCAACCGGGTCGATGTGCTCTCTACCAAGCGCAACGGCAGCGGCAACGACGTCGAGTCGAAGACGGTGTTGCATAACCTCAAGGTGCTGGCGGTGGACCAGATCGCCAGCCAGGAGCGCGACGGCCCGGTGATCGTGCGGGCGGTGACCCTGGAGGTGGCGACCCGGGAGGCCGAGACCCTGGTCAAGGCCACCCAGGAGGGCAAGGTGCAGCTCACCCTGCGCAACCCCCTGGAGAAGGAAGAGCCATCGGATCTCATGGCGGCCCAGCGTGCGCAGCTCAATGTCGAGGAACCCAAGGCAGTGGCGTCGGCATCGCCTGCACCACGCGCCGCCACCCGGACACCGGTCAGGCGCCAGGTGCAGGTGATCCGCGGCACCCAGAGCAGCATGGTCAGCGTTCGTAACTGAAACACAGGATCGACCGACACGACGGGATCGATCACCGCAAAAACCGCAACAAGAACGGCATAAAAAACACAGCAAGAAGAACAGGCAACACGGGGAGAGTCGACATGATCACGCAAGGCGAATGGGTGAAATGGCTGGCGCTGGCGTTCCTGGCACTGCTGGCAGCGGGGTGGGCGTCGCAGCTCTCGGCCCAGACCAACGAACGCAACGTCTCCATGCCTCAGGAGGGCAGGACGGTAGCGGTGGCCGTGGCCATCAACAAGGCGCAGGTGCTGCAGTTTCCCCGGCCGGTCGGGGTGGTTTCGGTGGGCAACCCCGAGATCGCCGATATCGTGGTGATGGGCTCGCGCCAGATCTATGTGCTGGGCAAGTCCACCGGCACCACCAATGTGGTGCTCTGGGACCGCTCGGAAAGCGTCGAGGGTACCCTCAACGTCACTGTGACTCACGACCTGGAGACCCTCAAGAGCAACCTGCATGACCTGCTGCCCGGGGAGAATATCCAGGTGCGCTCGGCCCAGGAGGGCATCGTGCTCAGCGGTGAGGTCTCCAGCGCCGAGCGGCTGGAAACCGCGCTGCGCCTGGCCAATCGCTATGCCGGTGGCGAAGGGGGGGTGCTCAACCTGATGCAGGTGGGGGGCGCCCAACAGGTGATGCTCGACGTCAAGGTGGCGGAGGTGTCGCGCTCGCTGGTCAAGCGTCTGGAAGCCAACTTCAACGTCTTCAACGTCGGCTCCTCGGCACTGCGCATCGGCGGCGTCAGCGGCGGGGCCAGCTTCCCGGATGCCGTGTTCGAGGGGGGGGATGGCCTGGGGAGTGCCCGGATTCCGGTGTTCGGCGGCGGCACACCCATCGGCCCGGTGGTGTCCGAGTTCTCGCCCGCTACCGCCACCATCGAGGATACCGGCATTTTCGCCAGCTACCAGCGCAGCGACTACCTGCTCAACCTGGTGCTGGATGCGGCCAGCCGCGAGGGTGTGGCCAAGATCCTCGCCGAGCCCAACCTCACTACCCTGACCGGTCAGCCGGCGCAGTTCCTGGCCGGTGGCGAGTTCCCCATTCCCGTGCCCCAGGGGGACGGCCAGGTGGCCATCGAGCACAAGGAGTTCGGTGTGGGGCTGGGCTTCCTGCCGGTGGTACTCGACTCCGGCACCATCAACCTCAAGGTGGACGTCTCGGTCTCTGACCTGGTGCCGGCCAACAGCCTGCAGGTCGGCGTGGGTAGCGGGGTCAGTACCCAGTTCTTCGTGCCGGCGCTGGCCAAGCGCAGCGCCAGCTCCACCGTGGAGTTGGCCACCGGCCAGACCATCGCCATCGCCGGCATGCTCAACGAGACCCTGCGCGAGAACGTCTCCAAGCTGCCGGGCCTGGGCGAGGTGCCGGTGCTGGGGGCGCTGTTCCGCAGCCAGGAGTTCATCAAGGAGCAGACCGAGCTGGTGATCTTCGTCACCCCGCGCCTGGCGCGCTCCTTCGCGCCCGAACAGGTGCGCCTGCCCACCGGCTCCTTCGTGCCGCCCAGCGACCTGGAGTTCTACTTGCTGGGCAGCTTCCAGTCTCTCGAGGAGCGCGGCAACCACCGGCCGCGTCCCACCAGCTTCGACCTGGAGCTGATGTCGAACCGCTCGGAGGGCGGAACCGAAGGCCAGTTCGGCCACGACCTCTGATGGCTTACCGCCTTCGCTGCAACCACTCGGGAGAGCGCACCATGTTCCGTCCACATCTATACCGCCCTGATTTCCATCCCCTGCCTGCCCGGAGGGAATCGCCGACCGGGCTACCCCTTGGCCGTTGGCTGCTGGCCCTCGTCACTGCCCTGCTACTGGCCGGCTGCGTGGCTCCCCGGCCGGGCGCCGACCTGCCGCCCTTCGGCGACAGCGTGCGCCATACCAAGGCGGTCCAGACCTATGAGCCCGGCGACGAGGTGCCGCCGCTGCAGGGTGACAAGGCGTCGGAGGCCATGCACGGCTATCGCCAGCCGGCCCGCGGTGATGGTCAGGCGCCGAGCAGCTCGATGCCCTGATGGCGTGCCTGTCGATGAACAGGACTTTCGATGATCAGGACTTTCGATGACAAGCAGGTGATGTAATGCGTAAACGGCTCGAAATACTGCTGGCGGGAAGGACCAGGGAGGAACTGAAGGCCCTGGAGTCGCTGCTCTGCAGCCAGGGGGACATCCAGGTGAGTTCCCGGCTGATGGTCAACGGGACCGTCGACCCCCTGGAGGGCGTCTCGCCCCTGCCCGACGCCCTGATACTACTGGTCGGCGATCTCTGGGAGGCCGAACTGACGGCGCTGTGTGAGCGGCCGACCAGCGAACGCCCACCGCTGTTGGTGGTGGGGCCCAAGGGCAACGTGGAGTTGATTCGCCTGGCCATGCGCGCCGGCGCCCGGGACTTCTTCTCCCCGCCCATTGACGATGGCGAGATCCTGCAGTTCCTGCGCGAGCTGGCCCGCGATCGGCGGCAGGACTCCGCCCGGGTGGCACGTACCACCGCGGTGATCAACGCCAAGGGTGGTTCGGGGGCCAGCCTGGTGGCGGCCAACCTGGCCCACCGCTTGGCGAGGAAGGGGCGCAGCACGGTGCTGTTGGACATGGACGTGCAGTTCGGCTCGCTGCCGCTCTATTTCAACCTGGTGCCGGACCATGGCCTGGTGCGGGCGCTGGAGTCGGCCGACAGCCTGGACACCCTGGCGCTCGAGGCCTACCTGCGGCGCCACGACAGCGGGTTGGGGTTGCTGGCCTCCTCCCCGGGGGACCACCTGAGCCTCGGTGAAGTGCCGGAAGGCCGTGTCGAGCAGTTGCTACAGGTGCTCGCCCAAGCCAATGACGAGGTGGTCGTCGACCTGCCGCGTTGGATCAACGGTGCCATCGCCTGTGTGCTGGAGCGGGCCGACCAGGTGCTGGTGGTACTGCAGCAGGGCATGGCGGATCTGCACGATGCCCAGCGCCTGCGCGACATCCTGATCCATGAGCTCGGCCTCCTGCCATCCCGGGTCAGCGTGGTGGTCAACCGCTACGACAAGCGCAGCGACATCGACCTTGAGGCCATCGGCGATGCCCTGCCGGGGCTGGTGCTGCGCACCCTGCCCAACGACTTCAAGCAGGCCTGCCATAGCATCAATGTGGGCAGCCCGCTGCGCGAGATTGCCCCCAAGTCGCCGCTGACCCGCCAGCTCAAGGCGCTGGTCGAGGCACTGGATGCGCCGCCGTCCAGCGCCGGCCCGCCCAGGAAGCGCTCGCTGCTTGGCTGGGCCCTGCCGGGCAGGCACTGATCGCTGGGAGGCATTGATCGACGCATACACCCCCCAGGGGGAGGACCGCGCAAGAGCAAGGCAGAACAACAAGGAGAGAGGCGATGAATCTGCGTGAACGCATGACCCCCACCGGAGACCCCGAGCCACGTTCGAGTTGGGGGGGGCGTGGGCCCGGGCGGCTATCCCAGGCCGAACAGGAGTACAAGCAGCGGCTGTTCCGCCAGCTGGTCAAGGTGATGGATTTGACCCTGCTCAGCACCCTGGAGGAGCGCGAGGCACGGTCGCAGGTGCAGCAGGTCTGCGAGTCGCTGATGAGTAAGGAAACGCTGCCCTTCAATGCTGCGATGCGCCAGCGCATCGTCACCGAGCTGCAGGACGAGGTGCTGGGGCTCGGGCCGCTTGAGACGCTGCTGGCCGACGGGACGGTGTCGGACATCCTTGTCAACGGCACCACACCCATCTATGTGGAGCGGCGGGGCAAGCTGGAGCAGACCGAGCTGCGCTTCGACAGCGACGCTCACCTGATGACCATCATCGACCGCATCGTCTCCAGCGTCGGGCGCCGCATCGACGAGTCCTCGCCCATGGTGGATGCACGGCTCAAGGACGGCTCGCGGGTCAATGCGGTGATTCCGCCTCTCTCCATCGACGGCCCCATGCTGTCGATCCGTCGCTTTGCGGTGGAACGCCTGGACGCCGATAGCCTGGTCGAGTACGGCAGCCTCTCGTTGGAGATAGCCCGGCTCATGGAGAAGGTGGTCAAGGCGCGGCTCAACGTGCTGGTCTCCGGCGGTACCGGCGCCGGCAAGACCACCCTGCTCAACGTGCTTTCGGGCTTCATTCCCCACGATGAGCGCATCGTCACCATCGAAGACTCGGCGGAGTTGCAGTTGCAGCAGCCCCATGTAGGGCGCCTGGAGACCCGGCCACCCAACATCGAGGGCAAGGGCGAGGTGAGCCAGCGCGACCTGGTGCGCAACAGCCTGCGCATGCGTCCCGACCGCATCGTGGTGGGCGAAGTGCGCGGCGGCGAGGCCTTCGACATGCTGCAGGCCATGAACACCGGCCACGACGGCTCACTGACCACCATCCACGCCAACACCCCCCGCGATGCGCTGACGCGGATCGAGAACATGGTGGCCATGAGCGGCTACCAGCTACCTCCCCAGGCGCTGCGCTCGCAGATCGCCTCGGCCATCGACGTGGTGGTGCAGATCGAGCGCCAGGAGGACGGCGTGCGCCGCCTGGTCAGCGTGCAGGAGGTCAACGGCCAGGAGGGCGAGATCATCACCATGTCGGAGATCTTCCGCTTCGAGCGGGAGGGCGTCGATGCCGAGGGCAAGGTGGTCGGCCGCTACCTGGCCACCGGGGTGGTGCCCGGCTTCCACGACCACCTCAAGCGCCGCGGGCTCGACCCGGGCCTGGGGATCTTCCAGAACAGCGGAGGGCAGCGATCATGGATCTGATCGGGCTGGACATCCAACTCTCCGACCGGACGATAGTCATCGGCATGGTCTTCATCGCCGCCTTCCTGCTGGTGCAGAGCTTCCTGGTGCCGGCCTTCGGCGAGAACCGCCAGGCCCAGAAGCGGCTCAAGAAGCGCCTGCGGGCAATCTCCGCCGAGGGGGAGCGCGGTGAGATCTCCCTGGTGCGGCGCAAGTACCTGCGCAAGTTGTCACCCCTGGAGCGGGCGCTGGAAGCCCTGCCCGGCATGGAGCGCGTTCAGCAACTGGTCGAGCAGGCCGGCCGCGAGACGCCGGCCTACCGGGTGGTGCTCTATTCGGTCTGTCTGGGAGGGATTGCCGGGGTGGCGGGGTTCTTCCTGCTGCCCCAGCCGTTGCTGGGCGTATTGTTGGGCCTGGGCGTGGCAGCCTGGCCTTTCCTGAGCCTGACCCGGGCCCGTAGCCGGCGCCTGGCCAGCTTCGAGGAGCAACTGCCGGATGCCCTGATCGTCATGGCCCGGGCACTGCGTGCCGGGCACCCCTTCAGCGATGCCATGCACCTGGTGGCCGAGGAGATGGCCGAGCCCATCGCCGGCGAGTTTCGCACCACCTTCATGGAGATCAACTACGGCGGTGACGTGAGAGGCGCCATGCTTGGCCTGCTGCGGCGGGTGCAGAGCGTGACGGTGATGATCTTCGTCACCTCGGTGCTGATCCAGAAGGAGACCGGCGGCAACCTCGCCGAATTGCTCGACGGCCTGGCCGCCGTGGTGCGCGACCGCTTCCGCTTCCACCGCAAGGTGCGCACCCTCTCGGCCCAGGGGCGGATGGCCGCCTGGATCCTCTCGCTGCTGCCCTTCGTTCTGGCCGGCGTGTTGACCCTGGTCTCGCCGAATTTCATTCCCATGCTGACCCAGGACCCGATCGGGCGGCAGCTGGTGGTGGGGGCCTTCGTGATGGTCGTCATCGGGATTCTATGGATGCGCAAGATCGTGCGCATCGAGGTCTGAGGAGGGCGCGACATGGAAAGCTTGATGGTAGGGCTGGGGCCGTTCAGTGACTTGCTCGACGACCCCCAGGCGGTGCAGCTGGGCTTTGCCGCCATGCTCGGCCTGGCGATCTTCGCGCTGATGATTGCTGTGATGCTGGTGGTGATGGGGATCTCCGACCCGCTGCGCCGACGCCTGCGCCACCTGGAGGCCAACGCCGCCACGGGCACCCCCGACGCGGCGTCGGGGCTGGGCCAGTGGCTGGGGCCCATGGGCGAGCGCCTGGTCCCCACCGAGGAGGAGGCGAGGAGCCGCATCGCCCGGGACCTGCGCCGTGCCGGCAAGCGCTCCCCCGGTGCAGTCAACCTGTTCTTCGGCGTGCGCTTGCTGTGCACGGTGGTGCCGCCGCTGCTGCTGCTGATCCTGGTGGTGCCCTTCGTGCGCCTGGAGCCCGCCGTCAGCATCATGCTGGTGGTGTCCGCCGCCATCGCCGGCTACCTGCTGCCGCGCTTCTGGCTGGAGCGGACTATCAAGCGCCGTAGCCTGTTGCTGCGTCGTGGGCTACCGGATGCGCTCGACCTGCTGGTGGTGTGCAGCGAAGCGGGGCTGGGCCTGGGGGCAGCCATCCAACGGGTGGCCCGCGACCTGGAGGTGAGCCATCCGGAACTGGCCGAGGAGCTGCACATGTTCGGCCTGCAGACCCGGGCCGGCATGGACAACAAGGCCGCCCTGCGCGACCTGGAGGAGCGCACCGGCGTGGATGACATTCGCGGCCTGGTCACCACCCTGCTGCAGAGCATGCGCTTCGGCACCAGCATCGCCATGACCCTGCGCATCTACGCCGTGGAGCTGCGCGACAAGCGCACCCAGGAGGCCGAGGAGAAGGCCGCCAAGGTCAGCACCAAGATGCTCTTTCCGCTGATCTTCTGCGTCTTTCCCAGTTTCTTCGTGGTCGCCCTCGGACCCCCACTGTTGGGGGCAATGGCGGCCCTGGCCGGTCGTTGAGCCGGTACACCTCAATAACGACGATAACCTGCATTCGGGGAGAACATGTCATGACACCCAAACAGCAACTTCTTATCGCTTGTGTGGCCCTGGCCTTGCTGCTGGGGGGCTGTGCCAGCACCGCCCAGCAGCAGGCCGGCTCGGACCCCTATGCGTCGCTGGGGAACGGCGGCTCCTCGGTCGAGTACGGCACGGCCTTCCCGGTCGCCTCGCCGGAGGAGGCCTACCGCAACGGCAATGCCGCCCTGCGCGCCGGCGACCCGGACCGGGCGCTGTTCGAGTATCTGCGCGGGCTGCGCATGGAGAAGCGTCCCCAGGCCAATCCGCTCTACCGTGTCGGCATCATCCACCATGGCCGGGGCAACCACGACCTGGCCGAGAAGGCCTATCGCTGGGCACTGGAGATCGATGCCGACCATGCGGGGGCGGGAACCGCCCTGGGGATCGCCCTGCTCGAACAGCGCGACTTTGAAGGGGCTCGGCAGCATCTCGAACCCCTGGTCACACGGGGCAAGGCCCCCTGGCAGGCGTACAACGCCCTGGGAGTGATCGCCGACATGAGCGGCGAACATGGCCTGGCCCAATCCCACTTCGAGAAGGCGCTGGACGTGGCCCCCGGCACGCCGCTGGTGCTCAACAACCTGGGCTACTCGCGCTACCTCGGTGGCGACTGGGCGGGGGCGCGCCAGTCGCTGCGTCGGGCGGTCAGCGCCAACCCCAACTACGAGTTAGCCTGGCGTAACCTGGGACTGGTCTATGCCCGGCAAGGCGATCATGAGACGGCCATCGAGGCCGTGGCCCGCAACGGCGATCGCGCTAAGGCCTACAACGATATCGGCTATATCTCGATGCTCGAGGGGCGCTACATGGACGCCATGGGCTTCTTCCAGGAAGCCATGCGCCTGTCTCCGGCCTACTACGTTACCGCCAGTGAGAATGCCCGCAACCTCGACAGCCTGTTGCGGCGCAACGGCGCTGATCGACTCGAATGATGGCATGAGTGGCAAGCACGGATCGCCAGGTTGCGGAGGAGCGGATCATGAAAGGTCAGAAATGGCAGCGGGCATCGCTGCGCAGACAGCAGGGGAGCGAAACCGTCGAGTTCGCCATCTCGGCGACACTGCTGTTCCTTCTGCTGTTCGGCATCATCGAGTTCAGTGTCGCCTTGTACGACAAGGCGACCTTGACCAACGCCAGCCGCGAAGGGGCGAGGAAAGGGATCCTCTTTCGGCCTGACCCTCGGGATGTGGCCGCCGAGGACGCCGCCATCGAAGAGGCGATCCGTGACTATGCCGAGCAGTACCTGATCTCCCTGGGGGGGCCGGCGGAGATGGCGATCAGCATCACGCGCTCCGATCCCACTATGCCGCCTGGCAGCGACGTGATCGTCACCGTCGATTACCCCTATCAGTTCCTGCTGTTGCCCGGCTTCGTCGGTACCCTGGGTGGGATCCTGGAACTCTCTGCCACCACCACCATGCGAGCGGAATAGCCATGAAAACTCACTCCTCTCGACGCGCCGGCTGGCGTCATGGAGCCCCCGCCCGGCAGGGCGGTGTTTCCATCGTGCTGGTCACCCTGGCGCTCTTCATGTTGCTGGCCTTCACGGCCCTGTCGGTCGACGGGGGCAATCTCTTCGTGGCGCGAAACGAGCTGCACAACGCCGCCGATGCCGGCTCCCTGGCCGGGGCCAGGTTTCTCTATACCGAGGAAGGCAGTTCGGTGAATCCGGGCGCCAACCAGATCGCCACGGATGCGGCCCAGGCCAATAACAGCCAGAGCGACTCGGCGGAGGTGATCAGTGCACTGCGCGGCCACTGGAGCTTCGCCAACCGCACCTTTACGCCCAACGACTCCCTGACGCCGGTCAATCTGTCCGAGAAGTCGACCGCAGAGCTCGATCAGTACGATCCCTTCGAGCCCTTTATCAATGCGGTGGAGGTGGTCACGGCCCGGCAGCAGACCCAGGTGGAGGCCTTCTTCGGCCGGGTGCTGGGCTTCGAGGGCTATGACGTAATGGCACGCTCGGTGGCCTATATCGGCTTTACCGGCACGCTACGCCCCGAGGACGTGGATCAGCCAATCGCGATATGCAAGCAGGCGCTCCAGGATCCTGATGGCAACTTCTCCTGCCACATGGGCCGCTTCATTCCCGATGGTGACCAGACCGGTGGCTGGACCAACTTCGAGCACGACCAGAATGGGGCCACCAATGCTGACGAGTTGCGGAACCTGGTAGAGGGCGATGGCAACGAAAACGAGATGTACTACGGCGATGACATCGCCACCAACAACGGCCAGGTCCAGACCGCATTTCAGGCATTCTATGACCGCTGGGTCGATGAGACCAACCGGGAAACGACCTGGTCCCTGACCCTGCCGGTTATAGACTGCGAGGATGGTGTGGCACCGAGTAACCGATTGGTGGGAACCGTGACGGTGCATATCGTGTGGGCCGTCAGCAACGCCCAGGAGAACAAGATCGACGAGTTTGCTCCCGAGCGAATGGGCCTGGAGTCGGATATGGAAGGCGTCGAATGGCCCGGTAACTGGGAGAACGCGAGTACCGATGGCCAGGTGCGCTGGGATGACTTCGTCGATCACTTCTCGCTGCAGAGTCAGGATGGTGCGCCGGCCGACTGGCGGAAGATGAGCATCTACTTCCTGCCGAGCTGCGACTATCACGAACCCAAGGGCCAGACGGGGGGCGAGAACTTCGGCATCCTGGCGCGAATACCCGTTCTGGTGGACTAGACGGCCCGAGCCCCCTTGGCGTTGGCTACTGCCTTGCAGCCAGCGCCCTTTTTGTTTGTCTTATCGAAAATGGGTGTCAACGTTTTGTCGAGGCAATACATCTCTTCTCTTGTGGGCGTTCCACGCGGGGAAAGCCCGAGGTCAAGGGTCATCCAGGAAGCGCCTCGAGAAAGAGGCTGATGGGGGCTGCCGGGTGCTCGTCATCGTGCCAGGCAGGGGGCATGGTGTTGCATCATGGCCAGGTGCCCATCGGTGTGCCCCTTCAACTTGCCGCATGCCGAGTCGCCCCCGGCGACGGGCACGAGCTTGCCATACTTGACGGTCAGCGCTTGGCGATAGGCCGTCGGGGTCTGGCCGACATGCTTCTGGAAGGTACGCGTGAAGTAGGAGAGGTCGCGGAAGCCCACACTGAAGCAGACATCGGTGACCGATACCCTGGGGTTGGCTAGCAGGCGCTGCGCCTCGGTGATGCGGCGCCTGAGGAGATAGTCCTGGAAGGTGCTGCCGGTGAGCTTCCTGAACAGCCGGCTGAGCTGGAAGGCGCTCAGGCCACAGCGCTCCGCCACCTCGGCCTGGGCGATCTTCCTGTGCAGGTGCTGTTCGATGAAGGTGATGGCCAGGTCGAGGCGCGCCTCCTGGTCGCCGGGCGCCGGGAAGCGGATTCGCGCCTCGGCGGGAATCTGGTTGTGGACCTCCATGGCCTGCCGGGATTCCTTGGCGCTATGCCGGGGAACCCTCAGCTGGTAGAGCGTCTTCATGACCTCCAGGAACCTGGCGAGGTCCACGGGTTGCACGAAATAGTCCCACACCCGGCTGCGGAAGGCCCAGACGGCCAGGCTCTCCGAGTGGGCCTGGGTCACCATCAGCAGCGGGACCGAGGCAACCCGCTGCTTGGCCAGGCGCAGATCCGCCAGTCCCTGCAGGTCGGGATAATCGAACTGGTAGCAGGCCGCAATGGGCGGCCGGGCCGTCATGACCGGAATCGGGTCCTCTCCCGCGCTGACTAACTCGACATGGTAACCCTGTTGACGTAGGGCGCGATGGTAGTCGCTTTCATGAGATTTCTGAAGATTACGTACCACAACCAGAACATAGTCATGAGCCTGCATGACGAAGATCCCCTGTGTTCCCCATTCCGCCGGTGACGCGGATGTCTTTGGCGTTACATTCCACTCGTTTTATAACGTTATGTGCTTGGTGCGCCTGATGATTGCCGTTTTGTGTCTGAGTGTAGTTTTAATTTTTAAAATAGTGTTTTTTTGTTTCTTCCGGGCATGGGCTAAATGACTATTTCTTGTCACATGGGATTTCTCATACTTGAATGTGGGGGTTGCCGATCGCGGGGCGCACCACTCTGTTAAAATCGCCAGCCCTGTTGTCGATAGCGATGGTGACGCCACATGCCCCTCCAACCCGATGTCGTGTTGATCGGTGCCGGTGCCGCCGGGCTGATGTGTGCACTCACCGCCGGCTACGCCGGACGGCGGGTGCTGGTGGTCGACCATGCCAACAAGGCGGGCAAGAAGATCCTGATGTCCGGCGGGGGGCGCTGCAACTTCACCCACCTGGCCTCGGGGCCGGCGAACTTCTCCTCGGAGAATCCCGCCTTCTGTATCTCGGCGCTCAAGCGCTACCGCCCCGAGCACTTCGTCGAGCTGGTGGAGCGCCACGGCGTGGAGTACGTGGAAAAGACCCCGGGGCAGCTGTTCTGCGCCGACTCCTCGAAGGAGATCCTGCGCGTGTTGCTCACCGAGTGCGACTGGGCGGGGGTGGAGCTGCGTCTCAAGACCGCCGTCGAGGGCATAGAGCGGCGCGGTGAGGGCATGCGGCTGGCGACCTCGCTGGGGCCCATCGACTGTGGGGCCCTGGTGGTGGCGACGGGGGGACTGTCGATCCCCACCATGGGGGCCAGCGGCTTCGGCCATGACATCGCCCGCCAGTTCGGGCTGGCGGTCACCGAGACCCGGGCCGCCCTGGTGCCCTTCACCCTGACCTCGCAATGGAAGGCGCGGGCCGAGGCACTGGCCGGGGTCAGCTGCGAGGTGGCGGCGACCTGCCGCGGGAAGACCTACCGCGAGCCGATGCTCTTCACCCATCGCGGGCTCTCGGGGCCTGCCATGCTGCAGATCTCCAGTGTCTGGCAGCCCGGGGACACTCTCTCCATCGACCTGCTGCCGGGCGTCGATGCCTTCGAGGCGCTCTGCCGCGCCCGGCGCGAGACGCCCAGGCGGCGACTTTCCACCTGGCTGGGGGAGCGTCTGCCCAAGCGCCTGGCGCAGGCGCTGGTCGAATGGCATGACGACGACGGGGGGCTCGCCGAGTACGGCAATGACCGCTTTCAGGCCTGGGCCGAGGCCCTGCAGGCCTGGCAGGTCAAGCCTGCCGGCACGGAGGGCTGGCGAACCGCCGAGGTGACGATGGGGGGTGTGGATACTCGGGCCGTCTCGTCGAAGACCTTCGCCGTCCCGGCACTGCCCCAACTGCGCTTCATCGGCGAGGTGCTCGACGTCACCGGCGAGCTTGGCGGCCACAACTTCCAGTGGGCCTGGGCCTCCGGCGTGGCCTGCGGCAACGCACTCTAGCGCCACACCTTCCCTGTTCCGAGACTATGCTGCTCTCAGGCAGGAGAGAGTGGGGAGGGCCGACATGAGCATGACGTCTGTTCACCGCGACGCGCAGGGCGACGAGACACCCCTTGGCGAGCGCATCATGATGGAGGCGATTCGCCAGGGCGAGGTCGATGGCTGGGGGGCCGTGCGCCTGACCGAGGTGGCCGCCCGCCTCGAGCTGTCCACGAGTCGGCTGTTGGCCGAGTACCGGGATCTCGATGCGGTGGCCAATGCCTGGTTTCGCCGGGGCTGGCTGGCGATGCTGGACGAGCCCCCCGAGGGGTTCGCCGCGTGGCCCGAGCGCTCGCGCCTCGAACACTGCCTGCGGGCCTGGTTCGAGGCCTTTGCGGCCCATCGCCGAGTCACCGTCGAGATGCTGTGCCACAAGGCACACCCGCCGCACCTGCATACCTGGGTGCCGATGGTCTTCGATCTGTCACGGACCATCCAGTGGGTGCGCGAGGCGGCCAGACTGGAGGCCCGCTACGGCAGTCGCCGCGCCCAGGTCGAGGAAGTGGCCCTGACGGCCCTGTTCGTGGCCACCCTGGCGGTCTGGGCTCGCGACGACAGCGACAACCAGGCCCGTACCCGACGCTTCCTGGCGAAGCAGCTGAGCCGGGGCGAGGGCTGGATGAAGTGGGTGCCGGGTGGTCACGTCAAGGCGCCGGTCGAGGCGATGTTCTAGGGCCTGCCGCGATCAGAGGAAGCGCCCACCGGAGGCGATGGCCACGGTGGCAAGGCCCAGGATCAGGTTGATGCCGATCAGCCGGCGGATCTGCCCCAACTGCTGACCGCCCGCGGGCCAGTCCTCGCCGGCCACGGCCCGGCCCAGGCGAGGGTAGGGGGCGAACCAGATGTGCAGGAAGATCGCCATCATCGCCAGCCCCGACACCAGCATCAGGTGGACATGGACACCGGCGCTGCCCATGCCGCCGAACACCCCGAACAGCATCCACAGCCCCGTCGCCAGCAGCACCACCACGGCGGCCCAGACCCAAGGGAAGAAGCGCTGGAAGGCGCGGTACCAGAGGGTCAGGCGCTGGGGAGGCTCCAGCAGTTCCACGGCCACTGGCCGCAGGATCATCCAGGCGAAGAACATGCCGCCGACCCAGATCGTGGCGGCCAGGAGATGCAGGGTGATGGCAAGGGACATGGCTGGGTTCCTTCGGGCGGTTAGGGCGTGGCAGGGGATGCGGCGGGGCCGTGCCGCCGGTCAGCCTACAAAGGGTCAGCGCAGCAGCCGGCGCGCCTTCTTGACGAGCAGTGCCCCGGTGGTCAGGCGGCCGACCAGGCGCACGACACCGCCGGGGCGTCGCACGCCGCGGTAGAGCAGCAGCCCCCCCACCGCCAGCAGCGGGGTCCTGAAGCGCATCAGGGTGTGCCATCCCCGGTCAATGGACCGGCTCGCCGACTGCCAGCGGCTGGCAGCCACCAGCAGGTCCACGCGCTGCTGCTCGATGGCGTGTTCGAGTTCGGCCTTGCGGGCCCGGCGTTCAGCGCGATTCACGCGACGTCTCCACCAGCTCGCGGTCGCTGGCCAGATGGCGCAGGGTGCCGGCCAGCAGGGTACGGCGCCGTGCCAGCTGCATCACCCTCAGGGCGAGCAGACTCCCGCTGCCCAGCAGCACCAGGGCGCTCACCCCGATGGCGGCCAGCCGATGGGTCTCCCAGAAGGCAACAATCACCAGGGTGGTGAGGACGCCGATGCCCAGCAGCAGCAGGATCAGGCTCAGCCCGGCCAGCATCATCAGGCCCATCAGCCGGGCGCGTTCCTCCTCGAGCTCGAGCACGGCGAGGCGCAGGCGCGTCTCGCCGATGTCGAGCAGGCTGCCGAGCAGCCGCTTACCGGCAGCGAACAGGCGTTGAGCCGGTCCCTGGCTCGCCGACATCAGCGCCGCCCGATGAGCATGCCGACGACAACCCCCACGCCAGCGCCGATGCCGATGCTGGTCCAGGGGTTTTCGTGGACGTAGCGGTCACAGGCCTCGGCCTGCTGGGTGACATTATCCCGGGCCTCGCCGTAGAGGCGCTCTCCGCGGCTCTCGAGACGTTCGCGGGTCTCTTTAAGGCGCTTCTCGGCGCGGTCGCGCAGTTCCTTGATGTTGCTGCGGGAGTCATCGGCGGTGGCGTTGACCAGCTCCTCGATGGTCTGGGTGAGGTGGTGCAGGTCTTCCTTGAGCTGCTGGGTGGATTCGCTGGCACGGGGCGCTTTATTGGCCATCGGGGTCTTCCTCTGACGGTGAATGACAGGCTCAGCATAGCAGTCGGCGGGGCGACTTCAATGCATCCGACCTTGGCCCGGGTCAGCGTTGGGGTTCCAGGCTGCCGGCGGAGAACAGCGGATTGAGGCTGAACCCCAGGCTCAGGCGGTGATTGCGCCGGTCGTAGTCGATCAGGCTCTCCCCATAGCCGTAATAATACTGCACATGGCCGCGGATGCTGCCGAACAGGGGCCAGGAGTAGTCCACCTGGGTGCCCATGCGACTGTCGCTGGGGTTGCCGCGCAGCATCAGGCTCAGCTCGTTGTCGCCGTTGAGCCGATGCGCCAGGGTGATGTCACCATAGCCGAGGTATTTGTGGATATCGGGATTGTCGTCCTCGTCCTCGGACTCCGGGATGCGCCAGTGAGGCGCCAGGGTCAGGGCCCAGTCGTCGTTGACAATGGTGGACTCGAGGATCAGCCGGTTCCAGCTGCGTGACAGCGGGTCGGAGCGTCCGTTGGACTGGTGGTTGAACGCCAGACGGTTGTTGATGTTGGTCCAGCCCAGCAGTGACCAGCGGTTCTCGAAATCGATGAAGACTTCCGGCTCGTAGTTGGTCTCGCGAAAGGGCGAGGAGGCATCCGCATTGAAGGCCTGCCACCAGCTGCGCTGGGTATAGGCGAAGTGCAGGTCGCCGCCGTAGTCGCCGAACAGGTCATCCACCAGGTTGAACTTGGCACTGAACTGGAACTTCATCTCCGCCCGGTCAGGCGAGCTGCGGTCGCTGATAGTGCGGAAGATCTCGTCGTTGGTACTGGCGTTGTAGCTCAGCGGGAACCAGTAGTTGCGCCGGTGGGTGGTGATGGCGAAGGGGTTCTGCGCGGACTCGCGTTCGAGCTGGCGTCGCTCGTCCACCGCCTCCTCGAGTTCCTGGTCGGCGGCCTCTTCGACGAGGGCGGCGGCCTGGGTGCCCTGGCCATCGGCGGCGGTCAGCTGTCGACGCAGTTCCCCCATCTCCTCCTGCAGGGCGGCGATGCGGGCCTCGATGGCCTCGCGCTCGGCCTCGCTCAACGGCTCGGCGGCCATGGCGGTCGCGTTCAGGCCTGCCAGCGTCAGGGCAGCGGCGAGGAGCGGAAATCGGGCAGACATCATGGTCAGGCACCTGGTAAGGGTCAAAAGGCCGTTTCTATCACGCCAGTGTGGCAAGTCAACTGTACCGCCATGGCGACAGGGCAGCATTGCCATGCAGGCCCCGCGGGCCGAGAATCGTGCACGGGTCCATCATAACCGAGGCCGCCCATTGAATGCCTTTGAACATCACTGCCGCTTGAGCGTTGCCTTCCGGCGCGTCCTGATGCTCGTGCTCCTGAGCGGGCTGGGGTGGCTGGGGATTGCCACCTCCTCCCCCACGTTGGCCCAGGACGTCGCCCCGCTGGAGGAGCCCCCTCCGGAACTGCCCTCGCGTGAGGAGATCGAGTCGCGCCTGGAGGAGCGCCAGCCGGCAGAGGGCGAGACCGCCGGAGAGGGCGCGCAGCAGGAGATCGAGGCATTGAATGCCGCCCTCGAGGCCCTGCAGCGGCTCGAGGCGGTGAGGGAGGAGCTGTCCCGCCTCGAGACGCGCGTCCAGGAGGCGCCCCAGGAACTCGAGCGCCTGCAGCGCGAGCTGCGCGAGATGGAGCGGGCGGACCAGGAAGAGACCTTCGATGAGCTGGAAGCCCTCTCCCTCGAGGCGCTGGAGGAGCGCCGCAAGGAGGCCGAGGAGGCCCTGTCGGGCTTCCGGGATCGTCTAGCCGAGGTCTCCACGAGGCTGCTGAGTGCCCAGACCCTGCCGGATCGGGCCCAGCAGGCCATCGGCGAGGCGATGCAGCAGGCCGACGAGAGTCGGCGACGGCTGGAGGAGTTGGACGACAGCCAGGTCGCCGAGGATGATCCGAGTCGCTGGCAGCTGCGCATCCAACGCGAACTGGCCGAGCAGACCCTGCAGCTTCATCAGCGTGAACTGGCCACCAACACTCGCCTGCGGGAGCTGGACCAGGAGCATCGCGACCTTCTCGAGCGCCAGGTCGCCAGCCAGGAGGCCCGGCTGGCCATGCTGCAGGGCATCATCGATCGACGCCGTCGCGAGGAGTCCGAACAGGCCATCGCCGAGGCGGTCAGCGACGACGAGGGGGAGGGCGTCATCGGCCATCCCGTGGTACGCCAGGCCCGGGAGATCAACCGTACCATGAGTCTGGAGCTGCTGCGCGCCACCGACCGTGCCAATCGCCTGGTCCGGGAGGGCCTGGAGGTGCGTCGCCAGTTCGACCGGGTACGCCAACTGCAGCGCAGCCTCAACGAACAGATCGACGCCATCCGCGGCAGCATGCTGCTGTCGCGGATCCTGCGCGAGCAACGCCAGACGCTGCCCCGGGTGGAGGAACGGCGCGGCCTGCAGGACGAGATCGCCGATCTTCGACTCAAGCAGTTCGAGCTAGGCCGACAGCGTGAACAGCTGCGCGAGGGCGAGAAGCTGGCGCGCCAGCGGATCGAGGAGGGCGACGCCGAAGCCTCGCCGGCCCTGGTCGATTCGCTGCTCGAGCTCTACCAGGCCCGTCGCGAGCTGGTCGACCAGCTGGAACAGGCCTATGGCGAGATGCTCAGCGCGGCTATCGACCTGCAGCTCAACCAGCAGCAGCTGCTGGCCACCAGCCAGGAGTTGCGTGCCACTATCAACGAGCAGCTTTTCTGGATCGCCAACAGCCGGCCCCTGGGCCTTGCCTGGCTGGGCAACCTGCCGGAGAACCTCGCCATGGAGTGGCGCGAGGGAGAGTGGCGCGCGGCACTGCCGGTGAACTGGCGGCTACCGGATGCCCAGGCTCTGCTCGGCCTGCCGGTGCTGCTGGCGGCGCTGGGGCTGGTCGCCGGTCGACGGCGGATCCGCGCCCGCCTGACACGCCTGCATCAGGAGGTCGGCCATCTCAAGAGTGACTCCCAGGCGCATACCCCCCAGGCGGTGGCCCTCAATGCCCTGCTGGCCCTGTTCGGGCCGTTGTGTGTGCTGGCCGTAGGCCTGGCCCTGCTGGTGGGCACCGAGGGGGTGGCTCAAGGCACAGGGCACGCGTTGCTCCACCTGGCACTGGCCTGGGCCGTGATTGCCTGGGCGCGTAACTTGCTGTTCCAGGGCGGGGTGGCCACCCGCCACTTCTTCTGGCCTCCCGGCTATGCCGCGGCCCTGCGCCGCTGGCTTCGGTGGCTGGGGGTGGCCCTCGTGCCGGTGTTGCTGATCGGTCCCCTGGCCCGGGATGCCGGGGTCGACCTGAACCAGCGGCCGCTGGCCCTGGGTCTGCTGCTGAGCGGTCTGCTGGCCATGAGCCTGGTGCTGACCAAGCTGATCCTGGCCCACGTGCCCTTCTTCGGGGTCAAGCTGTTCCGGCTGGTCCTCGGCCTGGCCATCGCGCTGGTCCCGCTGGTGCTGGCCGGGCTGATCGTCTATGGCTTCGAATACACGGCGCTCAGCCTGCTGGGGCGCTTCGTGATCACTCTCTACCTGCTGGGACTCTGGATCCTGGTTGAAGCCACGGTGATCCGTGGCCTGGCCGTGGCGGCCCGCCGTCTGGCCTATCGCCGGGCCCTGGCGCGGCGGCGGGCCCAGGCCCAGGAGAGCGCAGAGGGTGGCCTGGAGGTGGTCGAGGAGCCTCCCCTGGACATGGAGCAGGTCAACCAGCAGTCGCTGCGCCTCTCCAAGCTGATCCTGCTGATCGGCTTCATCCTGGTGCTCTACCTGGTGTGGTCCGACCTGCTCTCCGTCTTCAGTTACCTGGAACAGGTCACCCTCATCGAGCCAGGAGAGGGCGAGACGGTGGCGGGCATGGTCTCGGTGGCCGACATCATCACCGCACTGCTGGTAGTGGTGCTGACGCTGATGATGGCGCGCAACCTTCCTGGGCTGCTCGAGGTGAGTGTACTCTCCCGCCTGGAGCTCAAGCAGGGCAGCGCCTATGCCATCAGCTCGCTGCTCGCCTACACCATCGTCGGCGGGGGGGTGGTGACTGCCCTGGGGACCCTGGGCGTCTCCTGGAGCAAGCTGCAGTGGCTGGTGGCGGCGCTGGGTGTGGGCCTGGGCTTCGGCCTGCAGGAGATCTTCGCCAATTTCGTCTCGGGGCTGATCATCCTCTTCGAGCGGCCGGTGCGCATCGGCGACACCATCACCCTGGGCAACCTCACCGGCACGGTGAGCAAGATCCGCATCCGTGCCACCACGGTGACCGATTTCGACCGCAAGGAGATCATCATCCCCAACAAGACCTTCATCACCGACCAGTTGATCAACTGGTCGCTCTCCGACACGGTCACCCGGGTCGTGCTCAGCTACGGGGTCGCCTACGGTTCGGATCATCGCCTGGTGCATCGCCTGCTGAGGCAGGCCGCCGACGAGAATCCGAGGGTGCTGATCGACCCCGAGCCTCAGGTGTTCTTCATGAGCTACGGCGATAGCACCCTGGATTTCGAACTGCGCATCTTCGTCAACAGCCTCGGCGACCGGCTCTTTGCCACCGACGAGATCAACTGCCGGGTAGGCGAGCTGTTCGCCGAGCACGGCCTCGACATCGCCTTCAACCAGCTCGATGTCTGGCTGCACCGTGCCGGCGGCGAGACGAACCGGGTCCAGAGCGTCTCTGCCGGTCCGGTGATTCCCCCCGAGCATCCTCCGCCCGGGGCCGGTGGTGATCCGGGGAATTTCGATGGCGGTGATGGCGGTGGGAGCGACGCCGGACGTTAAGCGGCAGGCCCTGGTACCAAGGGGTTGTATGAAGGAGAGCGCCGCTGTCAGCGCCTTACGGCGTGGAGGAGGAACTCCCGGTTGCCGTCCCCGCCGAGCAGGGGGCTCGGTTGCCAGTGCAGGACCTCGAAGCCGAGCCCGGCGCAGCAGTCGCGCAAACGCGCCTCCACCTCGGCATAACGGCCGGAGTCTATTACCAGGCCGCGTGGGTTGACGCCGCCTGGCCCCAGCTCGAACTGTGGCTTGACCAGGCTCAGCAGCTCGCCGCCTGGCGGCAGCAGGGCGGCGAGATCGGGCAGGATCAGCGTCTGTGAGATGAAGGAGACATCCATCACGGCGAGGTCAGGGCCCGCGGCGGCCAGGCCATCGAAGGCCGCCTTAAGTCGGGGCTCGCCGGCCATGGCGCGCGCATTGAGCCCTTCCAGGCAGGTCACGCGGGGATCGTCACGCAGTGACGGGTCGAGCTGGTCATGGCCGACCTCCACCCCGATCACGTGGCAGGCACCAAAGCGCAGGGCGCAGTCGGTGAAGCCGCCGGTGGACTGGCCGACGTCGAGCACCAGGCGGTCATCGAGCGTCAGCTCGAGCGCCTCGATCAGCGCCTCCAGCTTGAGGCCCGCCCGGGAGACATAGCGCTCCTCGGGGTCTCCGTCTACGTCAAGTCGAGTCTCGTCGGCAAGCTTCTCCCCCGGCTTGGTGAGCACCTTGCCGGAGTCGGCCAGGCGCACCCGACCATGGCGGATCAAGCGCTGGGCGCGGGTACGGGAACGTGCCAGGCCCTGGGTGACGAGCAACTGGTCGAGGCGGCGTTGCATGGCCGGGTCAGGGGGCCTTACGGCCCCTCGTCGGCCTGCAGCTCGGTCGGGGAAATCCGGTCGGCACCCCAGCTGCGGTGGATGTAACCGGTTACCCGGTCGAGTTCCTCCTGGGTGATCCTGGCCAGCTCGCCCCGCTCCAGCGGGTCGTAGTGGAAGATGTAGAGGCGCGAGGCGAACTGCTCGAAGGGCAGCGAGGACTCGCCGAAGCGTTCGCCGCTGCCGGCGGTACTGACCTTGATGCCATCGCCCCAGTCCTGGCCGCTGTCGTTGTTGGGGTTGTAGAAGTAGACGCGCATGGTATCGCTGGGGTCGAGCGTGACGCGCAGCAGCGTGATGGCATGCCAGCCGATGAAGCGGGCCGCGCTGTCGGTCACGGCAATGCCGGCCGGCTGGGGATGTATCAGCGGCTGGTTGCCGTTGTAGTAGGGGTGATAGCTGGCATAGAAGTGGCGCAGAAAGTCGTCCAGGTCGTGCAACTGGCCGGTGGCCACGTCGACGTTGATGCGAAAGCCGCGTCCCGACCACCAGCCGTGGAACTCCGGATTGACCCAGCGGTGGGGGTCGCCCTCGCGGTCGCTGCAGCGCCGGCCCATCTCGGCATAGATGCGATCCAGATGCGGCACGACCAGCAGCGAGACCGGGTCCAGGTCCATCGGCAGCTCCTTGGCCACCCCGGAGAGGCTGGCCATGGAGGAGAGGGGCATGCCCTCGAAGTGCATGATGATCTCGTCGTCACGCGCCGCCCAGGTGACCATCTGCAGCAGGTAGTCCGGGTCATTGTAGGCCCACATGGAGAGGGCACGGGCGGACTGGCAGGTCGGGTTGTTACCCTGTCCCACGCCCAGTGGCAGGCCGAGCATGCACAGCACACCTTCCAGCAGGCGGGCACGCGGCGAGGCGCTGTCGCCGAAGGCCAGGTTGAGCCTCGCCTCGGACCAGTCCGACAGCCTCAGCCCCAGCTGGCGCCACATGGCCGGAGCCACCGGTGGCTGGTAGAGGATGCCGCGCTCGAGCATCAGGGCCAGCCCGTAGACTGCCTGGGGCGTGGTTGGATACACCGCCCCGCGGATCAACGCATGGACCAGTTCGCGATAGCAGAGCAGGCAGTCACGCCCGGTGGACGAGAGCCCCAGGGCCTCGGCGAGCAGGTGGTCGCTGTGGTCGAGCAGGTAGCGCAGCAACACGGCGTGGTAGGGCGAGACCAGGCTGGTATCGTGCATGGCCCGGGCAAACCCGGTGGCCTCGTACTGCAGGGCGCCGCAGTCCATGCTCGACAGGCGCTCGCGGTAGGTCTCGATGCCGGGATCCTCGCGGCACGCGAGCGTAGGGCCGTACAGGGAGCTGACCAGGCGGTCGGCCCCCTGGCCGCTGGACCCCAGGTCGATCTCGGGATTGGCCTGGCAGATGGCGATCTGGGTAATCATCTGCTTGATCGTGTCCACCTGGATCGGCCGCTGTTGCAGGATCCGCCAGATCTCGGCGATCAGCCGGTCGATCACGTGTTCATAGCCGATGCGCTCGGCCAGGTGGTGGAACAGGTGGCGGGGAATCTGTGCCAGACGCCCCTGGGTCTCCCGCTCGGCCTCGGTGGGCGCGCCGAACAGCAGCCAGAGATTGAGCGCCATCACCTGGGTAAGGTAATGGTGGGCCTGCTCCTCGGAGAGCAGAGGGTGAAGGTAGTCACCCTTGGCCACGGCGAGGATGCGTAGCTCGCTGATCGCCTCGATCACCACGACATTGGCGTCGGGACTCTTCAGCGCATGGGTGGTGAGTGACGGTACCAGGTATTGAGGGGTCTCCCAGTCGGAGCCGAGAAAGACCCCCGCCTCCTCGAGAATCCGCGCCCGCTGCTCGATGGCTTCGCAGCCGCCCTCCTGCAGCATGACCCGTCGAGCCGTATCCAGGACCCTGGGCAGCTTGCCCGGCTTGGCGAACTCGCGTGACTCGGCCAGCAGGGTGATGGCTTCATCGAGTTTCTTGAGCAGGCCAGCGAGCTTGTCGCTGGCCGGTTGCGGCGTACTGGCGTCTTGCATATCTCGAGGCGTAGTCACGCCGACTCCTTGTCGTCAGGCTGTCACACTTTCCATGACGCCTGTGTCAGACATAGAAATCAAGCTCTTCCATGTGCTTGAGCAGTTCCTTCATGCGCGCTGCCTCGTCGCCCTTGAAGTAGACCAGGCCCCAGTGGGTACCGAAGGCGGTCCGCTTGGTGACGGTTTCCTCCATGGGCGGCGTCAGCTCGTGGGACTCGAAGTAGGGGTCGTCCTCGACCTCCTCGGGAATCTCCAGCTTGCTGACCACGCGGCGACGCGGATAGACCCCGAAGCAGCCGGCGTAGCCGTCGGCATCTACCACCTCCTTCGGGAAGAAGGCCTTTACCTCCTCGTCGGTGGACTTGGGGTCGAACACCAGCATAGAGGCCTGATAGGCATTGAAGCCATAGACCCGCTCAAGCAGTTCGAAGACCTTGAAGCCCGGCGGACGGTAGGCCACTTCGCCGAAGTACATCTCGCCGTCATTGGTGACGAAGTACTCGGGGTGGATCAGGCCGAACTCGATGTCGAAGGTCTTGATCAGCTTCTCGATCTGGGCGGTGATCTGGGGGCGGTACTTCTCGAGTTCCGGCGAGGCCGGCACGAATACCGAGTAGCCCAGCGTCACGTATTCGGAGATGTTGAGGAAGACGATCTTGCCGTCGTGGATCCAGGCCTCCACGGCGAATTCCCAGCCATCGAGGTGCGATTCCATCAGCACCGGGAATTCCTCGTCGGGGATGGTATCGACCTCGTCCGGGGTGCGGATTACCCGGTGCCCCAGGCAGCCGGCCTTGTCGAACGCCTTGAGGTGGATGGGGTCGTTGGGATCGCCGTCGAGCTTGAGCAGGGTCTGGTTGACCCGCTTGAGGAAACGCACGACATCCTCCTTGTCGTGGGCTTCCTCGAAGATGCCCACGCGGATGCCCCCGAGCTGGGCACGACGCTTCATCAGCGCCTTGTCGCGCAGCAGCAGTGACTGGCCATAGAGGCGCGGGTTGTCGAGCAGCACCGAGTTGATGGCACCGGCCCACTCCACGGTCTCCTCGAACATCGGGATGGCCACGTCGACGCCCATCTCGTTGAGGGTCTCGGCGATCTCCATCGAGCGATCATTGAGGCGCTCGAAGTTCCAGGGCACATAGGGAATATCGTGTTTCTGACAGTACTCCTCTGCCCAGTCAGGGGCGACCACGACATAGCGTCGATCGAAGTTCTCGGCGGCCTCGATGGCATTCAGGCTCCAGCCCAGCAGGGCAATATAGCCCTTGTTCGGATCCTTCTTCATGGTGCGCCTCCGTGATAAGCATTGGCGTAAATTGTTCATTCACCATACACGAGCAAAGCGATTTCCTCATCCTTGCGGCGCCGGCCAGCCAGGCTGAATGCCCTCGGCCCTTGTGGCCGGGGCCGGGCGTTGATATAGTGCGCACCGCTCGATGCCGGCTCGAACCGACCTCGAACGAGCGATGCCATCGGCATCCTGCTGTGGTGGCCCCGTCGGTCCTCCCGCAACGCTAGACCGCAAACCCCGCCAGGCCCGGAAGGGAGCAACGGTAGTGGTGGACGCGTGTGCCGGGATGTGGCTGTCGGGGCCGCCTCCATTTCTAGGCATCCAATTGATTCAAAGGCTTTTTTCGCCACCGGCTTCGTCAAGAAGACAATCCGCAGACACTTGACGCCTGCCAGACTCCCTCCCTGCATCATTCGCACCCGTCAGCGCCTATTCCATTTCGGTATCATCAGCCCCTCCTGTCAGCCGGGGGTCACGACGTGTCGACCGATTCGTTCCCAGCGGTGTCAGTAATGAGGTGCCTTGCTCATCGCGCTGCCCACCGTGACGCGACCTGCTTCCTGCCTCGCGACGCGGGGTGCTAATCTCGTGTCCCCGAGAGCATAGAGCCGCCCTCTGGGTCTTATCCTGCCTGTCACCGGGAGTGAACCACCATGAACGCGAGCCGTATTCTCGACCAGATCATGAAACAGGCCGGCGGTAGCCGGCAGGGCAGCGGCCAGTCGGGCGGCGGCCTGGATGTCCAGGGGATGATCGATAGCCTCTCCTCGCAGCTCGGCGGTAGTGGCGGCCGGAAGTCGGGGCAGGGCAGCGGGGTCGACGTGAAGAGCCTGCTCGGCGGCGGTGCCCTGGGCCTGCTGGTCGGCTCGAAGCGTGGCCGCAAGCTGGGCGGCAAGGCCATCAAGTACGGCGCCATTGCCGGCGTCGGCATGCTGGCCTGGAAGGCCTGGCAGAACTCCCGGGGCGATGCGCAGGCCGACACCGCCCGGGAAGGCCATGCCATGGAGCAACTGGAGGGCGATGCGCGGGAGCAGCGCAGCCTGGAGCTGCTGCAGGCAGTGATCATGGCGGCGCGGGCCGATGGCCACATCGATGACCGCGAGCGCGCCCTGATCACCGAGCAGATCGACGGCCTGGGCGCGGATGCCGAGCTGCACGACTGGGTACAGCGTCAGCTCGAGGCGCCACTGGATGCCGTGGCGCTGGCCCGGCAGGCGGACTCGCCCCAGGCCGCCCGCGAGATCTACCTGGTCAGCGTGGCGGTGGCCGACGCCCAGAACCCCATGGAGCGGGCCTGGCTCGACCAGCTGGGTGGCGCGCTGGGGCTCGACGACGGCATGAGGCAGGAACTCGAGCGCCAGGCGCTGGGGGCGGCGTAGGCCGATACTGTCTGGGTCGTCGTCGGGGCATCGTGTCTTGAGTTCGCCCTGACCGGAAAAGTACAAGAAGGGGGCGCCG